>DATMEW010000001.1:0-20829 GCA_035556495.1 Xanthobacteraceae bacterium
GAGCACCACGACATCGTGCTGGCGATGACGAGCCACCTGCCGCATCTCATCGCCTATACGATCGTCGGCACGGCGGACGATGTCGAGAAACTGATGACCCGTTCGGAGGTGATGAAATTCTCCGCCGGCGGCTTCCGCGACTTCACCCGCATCGCGGCGTCGGACCCGACGATGTGGCGCGACGTGTTCCTGCACAACCGCGACACGGTGCTGGAGCTGCTCGCGCGCTTCAATGAAGACCTCTCGGTGCTGACGCGGGCGATGCGCTCCGGCGACGGCGACAAGCTGTTCGACTTCTTCACGCGGACGCGGGCGATCCGCCGCGGCATCATCGATATCGGGCAGGATTCGGAAGCGCCGGACTTCGGCCGCGGCCATGCGGAGCTGCCGCCCGCGCCGATCCCGAAGCCTTACAGCACCGAATAACCGACGCCGATTATGGCTGGAACAGCGGCGGCACGCGGCCGACCATGACCGGGCCGAGCGACACCGCGCCATCCGAGAAGCGCAGCGGCAGCGCAACCGCGTCTCGGCCTTCCAGCTTGGTCGGCTGGCCGAGCATGCGCACGCCGGCCGAGATCGCCGTGCCGGCATTCTGCCGGGCGAAATTCGCAAGGCCCGGCGACACCCGGTCGAGCATGCCGAGCGCCGCGCCGAGGCGGCCGCCGGGCTCCTGAACCGCCTTTTCGATCTGCAAGGCGGCGAGCAGCTTGTCGACGCCGGCCACGGTGAGCTGCAACTCGCCGTCGAGCCCGCCGGCGGCGGTGAGGCTCAGGGTGCCGGAGCCGGTCGCCAGCATCTCGCCCTGGGCGGCGCGGATGTTGGTGATCTCCAGCCGGCCGCCGTTGGCCTGCAACTCGCGCAGCCGCTCCGGCCAGGGCTTGGGCGCGAAATTCTTCATGCCGCGCAGCGTCACCGCGCCATCGAGATCGAAGGTCTCGGCCGTGAGGGCATGCAGCGAGGGCGCGACCGCGTCCTCCAGCTTCAGCGCGATATCCACCACCGGATTGTCCTGCACGGTGCCGCCGGAGAGGCGGCCATGCAGCTCGGACCGGGCGGCCGTCAGGAAGGTCTGCTGGGTCGCGGCGGCGATGCGGTCGAAACGCGGCGCGTCCAGCACCACCGAGAGCCGTTCCGGCGCCGCCGGTGTGCCGCGCACGCTGGCCTGCGCCAGTTTCCACGACGCGATGACGGCCGGCGGCTGGCCCGGCTCGCCCACGGTGAGCGGCCCCTGGAATTCGCCGATCAGCAGCGACGGATCGTAGATCTGCGCGGCGACCAGCATGTCCGCGAGGCGGAATTGCAGCGGATGCGCCACCTGCGTCAGTTCCGCGCCGGCGCTGGTGCAGCGCACCTCGATACGGAACGGATAACCGCCGACGCTTTCGGACCCGCAGGTATAGATGCGGCCGGCCTGCGCCTCCCGCTCCCGCCAGGCCGCGATCTCCGCTTCCGCGCGGCGCGCCGCGAAGTACCAGACCGCGCTCCAGGCGACGGCGAGCGCGATCACGATGGCCAGCGGCAGGACGAGGGGCCAGCGCCGCCGGCGCGGCAGGACGTGGGAATCAGTCATTCATCGGGTCTCCGTCCGCGACGCGGACCGCATATCTTTCAAGCCTGCCGAATGCGGCGTTTCGTTGATGACGCGGGACAACTCGCTCGGCAGCAGTCGGCGGCAGGGCGCCGCATGATGCCTGCATTCCGGACCGGCCGCTTTAGGTCAAGCCCCGATGCCGGCCGACCCCCGATGCGGCTCCCATGACAGCCCCCCATATGATCTCCTGTGCCCACGGCCCCCCATATGATCTCCTGTGCCCACGGCCCGCCATTGCCTCGCCACCGGCGGCCTGATAGGTCCCGCAGCCGCCACATGACACCTGCCATGCGCCACATCGCTTCGCTCCTGCCATGACATCCGCCCTCGAAGATCTACCCGGCGACCTCTGGGTGTTCGGCTATGGCTCGCTGATCTGGCGGCCCGGCTTCGACTTCGTCGAACGGCGCGAGGCCCGGCTGGTCGGCGCCCATCGCGCGCTCTGCATCTATTCCTTCGTCCACCGTGGCACGCCCGAAAAGCCGGGGCTGGTGCTCGGGCTGGACCATGGCGGCATGTGCCGCGGCGTCGCCTATCGCGTCGTCGCAAGCCGCCGGCGCGAGACCATCGACTATCTGCGCGAGCGCGAGCAGGTGACGTCGATCTATCTGGAGCGCGTGCGGCAGGTCTGGCTGAAAAGCGATCCTTCCCATGCCGGCAGCCCCGAACAGGTCGGTGCAGTCTGCTATATGGTGGACCGCAGCCATGCCCAATATGCCGGCCGCCTGTCGCTGGATGCGCAGGTGCGCCATGTCGCCGACGGTCACGGCCAGTCCGGCCCCAACCGGGAGTATGTGCTGTCCACCGTCGCGGCGCTGGAAGACATGGGCATCCGCGACCGCGAGCTGCACCGGCTCGCCCAGCGGCTGCATGGCGGACATGCGCCGGATATCTGACGCTCAGTCCGCGTCGTCCCCGTCATCCGCAACCGGCGGCGCGATCCCGCGCGCGGCAAGCTCGCGGCGGCCCTCCTCCACCAGCCGTGCCGTCGCCTCCTCGATGCGGGCCTGCATGGCGCGGAAGAATTCGGCACGGTCGAGCCCCGGCGGAATGACCGGCAACACCTCGACGACGACGGTGCCCGGCAGCCGCAGGAACGAGCGGCGCGGCCAGAACAGGCCGGAATTCAGCGCCACCGGCAGGCACGCCGCCCCGCTCTGGCGATAGAGCTGGGCGACGCCGAATTTGTAGCGCGGCGGCGCGCCCGCCGCCCGGCGGGTGCCCTCCGGAAAGATGATGATCTGCCGTCCGGCGTCCAGCGCGCCGCGCACCCTGCCCGCCAGCGCCTCCATCACGCCGGGCTGGCCGCTGCGGTCCACCGGGATCATCTCCGCCCGGCGCGCATACCAGCCGAACACCGGCAGCCACAGCAGCTCGCGCTTGAGGATGAAGGCCGGGTCCGCGAACAGCGACAGCAGCGCGAAAGTCTCCCAGGCCGACTGATGCTTGGCGGCGACGATGACCGCGCCGGGCGGGATATTCTCGCGGCCCCGAACCTCGACCTTCAGGCCGCAGATGACGCGCAGCAGCCACAGGTTGGTGCGGCCCCAGGACGTCGCCATGCCGATGATCCCATGGCGCGACATCGCGAAGGTCGGCAGCGCCAGGACGAAATAGACGAGGAGATTGAGATAGAAGGCGACGTTGAAGACGATGGAGCGGAGGATAACGGCCAAGGCACACCCGTGCGGGAAAGACGAGACTAAATGTCCGTCAGGTTGGCATCCGTCAGGTTCTCACCTCGCCGTCCGACGCCGAGGGCGCCGGCAGCAGCGGCGCGAGCAGCGGCTCCGCCTGCATCCGGACGAGGGCGAGGATATACTTCACATATTCCGAAAACACGAGGCGCGTGGTGGCGAGGCTCGCCCACCATGGTTCCGTCCGCAGCGTCGGGCTCACCACCGGATAGGGCAGCAATTCGACATCGGGAAGCTGCCGCGACAGTTCCATCATAGCGCGCGGCATGTGGTAGTTGGACGTCACCACGATGATGGAGCGGAAGCCCTGCTGCTCGACCCAGCGCCGGGTGTTGGTGGCGTTGCCCCAGGTGTTGAGCGCATCGCGGTCGAGATCGACGCAGCAGCGCACCAGCCGCGCGTAATCCGGTTTGAGGCGCGAGATTTCGGCGGCGCTGGTGGCCGGATGCACGCCGCTGATGAGCAGCCGCTTGCCGCGGCCGCTGGCGAGCAGCTCGATGGCGTCGGTGACGCGGGCGGCCCCGCCGGTCAGCGCCACGATGCCGTCGGCGCGCCGGGTCGAGCTTTCCTCCAGCGGGATCGACAGCAGGAACCAGACGAAGCCCAGCGCGGCGAGCAGCAGGACGAGCATCAGCGCGCGGCCGAGGAAGCGCGCAAAGCCGCGCAGCAGCCAGTGCCGCCGCCGCGCCGGCATGCGGTTGTCCTCCCCGTGTCCGCCCGTTGCCGGTGTCGTCCTCATGCCCTGCCTTGCCAGATGCCTTGCCTTGCCAGATGCCTTGCCTTGCTCGCGGAAAATGATGCGGGCGCGGTCCCGGCGTCCCGCGGTTCGTCAGCGTAACTCGTCCAGCGTGCGGGTGACCGTGCGCCGCGAGGTCGCGGCCGTCACCGCCGCGATGCAGGCCACCTGCAACATGACCATGGCATAGCCCCATGGCCCGATGGAGGCTCCGCCGAACATGGCGGACACCTCGCGCAGGGCGTCCGGGTCCAGCAGCCAGCCGCCGAGCAGGTCCGCCGTCACGAAGACCAGCAGCGCCGCCCCGCCCCCCAGCAGCCCGCCCTTCAGGCCGAGATCGAGGAAATGGCGCTGGAACTGGCCCGCGATGTAGCTGTTGCGGGCGCCGATGAAATGCAGCACCTCGACGATGGGCCGGTTGGCCGCCATCGCGCCACGGGTCGCGAAAGCCACCGACAGCACCGTCGCGGCGATGACGAGGCCCAGCACCAGGATGCCGCCCAGGACCGTGGCGCGCGTCACGCGCCGCATCCGCTCGATCCAGCTCCGGTGGTCGTCGAGCGAGGCCACCGGCACCTGCGCCGTCAGCGCGCGGCGCATCTCGGCGAAATCCACCACCCAGTCCGGCGCGGTGCGCACCACGATCAGCCGCGGCACCGGCAGGTCCGCCAGCCCGGCGCCCGCGCCCAGCCAGGGCTCCAGCAGCGCCGCTGATTCGGCGCGGGTATAAGCCCGCGCCTCGCTCACCCCCGGCGTCGCCCGCACCAGCGCCGCCGCGGTGCGGACATCCGCCTCGATATCCCGTCCTCCGGCGGGGCGGACCTGCACGGTCGCCTCCCGGGCGATCTCGGACTGCCAGGCATTGGCGGTGTCGCGCACCAGCATCACCGCGCCGGTGGTCAGCGCCGCCAGAAAGGTCATGATGGCGACAACGGCGATCAGGGCCCGGCCGGCGATGGTGTTTTTCGGCACGATGGGCGCGGGCTGCCGCCCCGCGCCCTCCCGGCGGCGAAGCCGCCACACGCGCCAGCCCCGCCGGGGCCGCGCCGGTGTCGCGCCGTCTTCAGTCATAGACATGCACCCGGCCGTCATGAAGGACCAGACGGCGCGCGTCGAACTGGTCCATCAGGGCGATATCGTGGGTCGCGATGACGACCGAGGTGCCGGACTTGTTGAGTTCCACGAACAGCCGCAACAGGCGCTGCGCCAGGCTGGGATCGACATTGCCGGTCGGCTCGTCCGCGAGCAGAAGCTGCGGCCGGGCGATGACGGCGCGGGCAATGGCCGCGCGCTGCTTCTCGCCGCCGGACAGCACCGGCGGCAGCGCATCCATCTTCTCGCCGAGGCCGACCCATTGCAGCAGTTCCACCACCTCGGCGCGGTAGCTCGCTTCGGCCCGGCCCATCACGCGGAACGGCAGCGCCACATTCTCGTATGTCGTCATATGGTCGAGCAGGCGGAAGTCCTGGAACACGATGCCGATCCGCCGCCGCATCGTGGACAGGGCGTCGCGCCCCAGCGTCGAGGTGTCATGGCCGAACAGCGTGACGAGCCCCCGCGTCGGCCGCAAGGCAAGAAACAGCAGCCGCAGCAGCGAGGTTTTGCCCGCGCCGGAGGGACCGGTGAGGAACTGGAACGAATGCGGCGCGATGCTGAAGGTCAGGTCGCGCAGCACCTCGGGGCCGAGGTCGTAGCGCAAGCCGACATTCTCGAATGTGACCACCGGCGTCCCCAGACCTGCCTGCGATTCGGTTTCAGCTTATCGCCGCGAAGGCGCCGCGACGATGACGGGGCCGCCGCAGGCGCCTGCCGTCATCCGCTCCTGCATCGGCGCTGCATAGTTTCCGATTCGTTAACGGACCCCTTTTTAGGGTGATCGCAAACCAGCGATTCGGCCATGCTGATCATCTGCCCGCGATGCACCGCCTCCTACACCGTGGATTCGGCCCGGCTTCCCCCCGGCCGGGAAGTCCGTTGCGGCCGCTGCCGCACGGCCTGGCAGGCGCCCGAACCGGTTCACGCCCGGAGCGACGACGTCTTCGCGCCGTTCCCGGCCTTCGGCGAAGCCGACCAGCCCGCGCCGCGCGCCGGCGCACCGCTGATCGAGCTGCCCGCCGCCGAGGACACCGCGCCCGACGCCGCTCCGGCTGATCCTGTCACGATGGCCGAATCGCCGCCGCTCGTTCCCGGCGCGGAGGATGCAGCGGACGAGGACGTTCTCGATTCCCTCCCCGACTCTCTGCCCGATCCCGCGCCGGAAACCCGCCATGTCGAGGCAGTGGCCGGCCGTCACGCGCGCCCGGCACGGCGCAACCGCGGTCGCACCGGCGCATTGGGCCGGACCGGCGGCGCGGTGCTGCTGCTGGCGGCGCTGGCCGCCGCCAATGCCGCCCTGGTGGTGTGGCGCGGCGAGATCGCCCAGCATCTGCCGCAGACCGCCTCGCTCTATGCCGCCATCGGCCTGCCGGTGAACCTGCGCGGCGTCACCTTCACCGACGTCCGCACCACCACCGAACTGCACGACGGCCAGCCGCTGGTCGCCGTGGAGGGCGTCATCACCAATGTTTCGCGTCGCCCGGTGGAGGTGCCGCGCCTGCGTTTCGCGGTGCGCGACGAAGGCGCGCGCGAGCTTCATGCCTGGACCTCGCTGCCGGCGCGCACCGTCCTGCCCGCCGGCGAGACACTGCCGTTCCGCACCCGCCTGACGGCGCCGCCGGCGGCGGGCACGAGCATCGCCGTGCGGTTCCTGACGCCCGCCGACCTCGTCGGCGGCATGCCCTGAAACGACGACCAAGAGCGTTGCCATGGCCCGTATCCTGATCGCCGAAGACGAACCCGACCTGCGCGGCCTGGTCTGCCGGGCGCTCGCCCTGGACGGCCATGACGTGGTCGCCACGGCGGACGGCGCCGAAGCGCTCGACCAGCTCGGCCCCGGCCATGGCTTCGACCTGCTGCTGACCGACATCCAGATGCCGGTGATGGACGGCATCGCGCTGGCGCTGGCGGCGGCGCGGGACCATCCCGGCCTCACCATCCTGCTGATGACGGGCTATGCCCACCAGCGCGAACGCGCCAGCGGCCTCGATGCGCTGATTCACGATGTGATCACCAAGCCGATGGCGCTGAACGACCTGCGCAGCCGCGTCGCCGACGCCCTGGCGGCGTGACGCGCCGGGGCCGCATTCCGATCGGCGCTCAAAAGCCGCGCAGCAGCCGCTCGATGTAATCGAGTTCGAGTTGCGGGCGTTCGGTCTGGCCGAGGCGCTTGCGCAATTCCTCAAGAATGCGCCGGGCGCGCTGCACGTCGATCTCGCCTGGCACCTTCACCGAAGTGTCGTCGCCATAGTCGCGGCCGCGCAGCGGCCGGCCGAGCGGGTCGGTGTCGCGGTCGGCGCGGGGCTGGCCCATGCGGCCGGGCTGGCCAGGACCTTCGCCCTCGCCCTGTCCGGGCTGCTGCTGCATCGCCTGCGCGAGACTCTGCGCGCCCTGCCGCAGCGCCTCCAGCGCGCGGCCCTGGGCATCCACGGCATTGCCGGCATCGCCCTCGCCGAGCGCGCCCTCAGCCTCGCCCATGGCCTCGCCGGCGCTGCCGAGCTGCTGGCCCATTCCCTGTTCGCCCTGTTCGCCGCCCTGTTGTCCGGGCTGCTGGCCGCGCTGGCGCAGCTGCTCCATCAGCCGGTTGAGCTGGTCGCGCAGGGCCTGTTGGTTCTGGCGCAACTCGTCCATCGTCGGCTGGTCGCCGTTTTGGCCCTGCTGCGGGCGGCCCCGCCGGGAATTCTGCTGGTTTTGCCCCTGCTGATAGGTCCGGTCGCGCAATTCGCGCTGGCGGCGGATCATCTCGCCGAGCTGGTTCAGCGCCTGTTCGTCCTCGTTCTCGCCCTGCTGCTGCTGGCCGCCGGGACGGGCCATCTGGAGATTCTCAAGCATCTGCTGAAGCTGGGACAGCATCTGCCGCGCCGCATCCCGCGCACCGGAGCGGGCGAGCTGCTCCATCTTGTCGAGCATCGCGTTCAGATCCTGCGGGCGCAGTTCCTGGGCATTGCGATCGAGCGGGCGGAGCGCCTGATCCGGATTGCGGCGCAGCTCCTCGGCCATCGCCTGCATGAACTTGTCGAGCGCGGCGCGCAGTTCATCCATCAGGCGCTTGATCTCCTCGTCGCTGGCGCCGTTCTCCAGCGCCTGCCGCAGCGCGTCCTGCGCCGCCCGCAGCGCCTGCTCCGCATCGGAAATATTGCCGTCCTCGATGGTGATGGCCATGGCCCAGAGCCGGTCGACCACCTCGCGCAGGTCATCATCGCTCTTGGCGCGGCCGAGCTGCCAGAACACGGCGCGCAACCCGAGATAAATGTTCGACTCGATGCCGAACCGCTCCGGTGCCAGCCCCAGCGCATCGAGGGCAAGCTGGACGTGCTCGCGCGCATTGGCATCGAGCGCGAGATCGCGCCGCTGCTCGACCAGCGCCCGCGCCAGCGGGTTCACGAACGGCCGCTGCGGCAGCATGAAGTCGTGAGGGTCGCTGCGGCCTTCGTTGCCGCCCTCGTCCGCCGCCACCAGCGTCATCGTCACCGGCGCGCCGGCCCAGGGATGCTGGGTCAGGTCCTTCAGCGTCTCCGCCGTGCCGCTGCGGGTGCGGCCCTGGGGCAGGCTCAGCGCGAAATCCGGCGCCTCATAGAGCGGGTGCGCGTTCCCCCCGGCCGCGCGCGGCCCGCGCAGGGCGAAAGTCGCCCGGGCGGCGGACACGCCATAATCGTCCGCCAGGCTGTAGCCCAGCTTCATCGAGCCGCGCAGTTGCGGCTCCGGATCGCCGGTCAATGCGATGGCCGGCGGCTGGTCCGGGATCGCGGCGAAGGCCCAGGCGAGATCGCCGCCGGGAAGGCCCTTCAGCGTCGCAGAGCCGGCCTCTAAGACGATGAACCGATGCTCGCCCTCCCGGGACGCGGCGGGGCCGTCAGCCCCCTCCTCGGCCTTCCTGAGGCCGCCTGAGGCCACGATCTCGGGGTGGATATTGCCGCTCGCCCGCACCACCAGCACGGAGCCGGCCGGAACGGTCGTGATGGAGGCTTTCTGCGCGGTCTCGCCGGGGCGCAGGCCCGGCAGCACCACCGGCGGGCGGCCGGTATAGGGCGGCGGGCTGACCCAGGCATCGACGCGCATATTGGCGGGCGTCACCGCGCCGCGCCAGTCGAAGGCGGCCATCACCCCACCGAGGCGGTCGCCCCCGGTGAAGAATGCCGCGACCAGCAGCACCGCGACCAGCGCGCGAATCGCGACCGGGTCGCGCAGCGCCAGCAGGGGGCGCGGCCAGCCGGCGCGCAGCGCCCTCGCCGCCGCCAGCGCGCGGGCGACATGGGCGCGCCACAGCGCCAGCGAAACGGGATCGGAGGCCGTGACGGCGAGATCGTCGGTGACAGCCGTGGCGGGACGGTGCGGCCGGCCGGACATGCGGTCGAGCCGGCGGCGGGCCTCGTCGTCGTCCGGCATCCGGAACCGCAGGAGAGGAAACAGCGCGACGCCCAGCGCGACAATGAACAGCACCACGCCGGCGAGGCGGCCGAGCGGCGGCAGCATCGGCCAGAGGCCGAGCCAGGACACCGCGAGGAACAGGCCGATGACCGTCAGGGCGGCCGCAAACACCGGCCACAGCCGCTCCCATGCGAGCGCCAGCCGCGCCCGGCCGGCGGCGCGTGCCAGGATATCGTTGATATCCCTGACCTCCCCGGCGTCCGGGCCGGGGGTGCGTTCGGGGAATGAGCGGTCGTCCACGCGGGGCCTTTCCCGGCGCCGCGACCCGCGGCGCAACGCGAAGGTGAAACACGATCCCGAACAGCGGGAACCGGTTGGCGACGGGGCCGATCCAGCAGCGCCGGACCGGAGCACTAACCGCCAGTGGAGCGCAACCGGCCGGCAAAACCAAGGCGGAAAGCCGGGCGGTGGCGATCAAAAGGACGGCATTGCCGGGTTCCGGTCGGGAGCGGCCCGCGCCGTCACAGCCAGTCCGGCATCCGGTCGAGCGCGATCAGCTCCGCGACCTCGACACGGGGCCGCACCAGCGCCCAGTCCGCGCCCTTCACCAGCACCTCCGGCACCAAAGGCCGTGTGTTGTAGGTGCCGGCCTGCACCGCGCCATAGGCCCCGGCGGACATCACCGCCATCAGGTCCCCCGGCACGGGTGCGGGGATTTCGCGGTCCAGCGCCAGATAGTCGCCGGATTCGCAGACCGGCCCGACCACGTCCGCCACGATGCGCGGATCGTCGAAGGCCGCTTCCTTGACCGGCTTCACGGCGTGATACGCCTCGTAAAGCGTCGGGCGGATGAGGTCGTTCATCGCCGCGTCGACGATGACGAAATGCTTGGCCTCGCCGTGCTTCACATAGAGCACGCGCGTCACGAGAATACCGGCATTGCCGACCAGCAGCCGGCCCGGCTCGAACACCAGCTTGCAGCCCAGGTCCCGGGTCGCGCGCTTGACCACCGCCGCATAGGCGTCCGGGGACGGCGGGTCCTCCTCGTCCTCGCGATAGGGAATGCCGAGGCCCCCGCCGAGGTCGATATGGCTGATGGCGTGGCCGTCGCCGCGCAGCAGCCGCACGAAATCCGACAGCAGCGCGAAGGCGTCGTCGAACGGCGTCAGGTCGGTGATCTGGCTGCCGATATGCATATCCACGCCGCTGACCGCGATGCCCGGCAGCGCCGCCGCATGGGCATAGACCTCGCGGGCGCGGCTGATGGGGATGCCGAACTTGTTCTCGGATTTGCCCGTCGAAATCTTGGCGTGCGTCTTCGGATCGACGTCCGGATTGACCCGCAGCGACACAGGAGCCTCGCGGCCCTTTGCCACCGCGATGGACGACAACAGGTCCAGCTCCGGCTCCGACTCCACGTTGATGCAGAAGATGTTCTCGTCCAGCGCCAGCGCGAGTTCCGCCGCGGTCTTGCCGACGCCCGAGAACATGATCTTCTCGGGGGGAATGCCGGCGGCCCGCGCGCGCTTGAGTTCGCCGCCGGAGACGACATCCGCCCCCGCGCCGAGCCGCGCCAGCGTCGCCAGCACGGCCTGGTTGGAATTCGCCTTCATGGCGTAGCAGACCAGCGCGGGCACATCCGCGAAGGCGGCGGCGAAGACCTTGTAATGCCGCTCCAGCGTCGCGGTGGAATAGCAGTAAAACGGCGTGCCGACGGCCTCCGCCACCGTGGCGAGGTCCACCTGCTCGGCATGGAGCACGCCGCCGCGATAGTCGAAATGGTTCATCGGAAAGCCGGCGCGGGTTGGGGTGACAAACTTCGGGCGGAATCAGTTCAGCAGGAAATCGAGCGGGAACCGCCGGTCGTCGTTCTTGCGGGCCGGCGCGGCCACCTCCTGCGGCGGGGCGACGGCCGGCGCGGCGGTGCGCGGCAGGGCGAGCCCGGCGCCGAGCCCCTGCGGCTGCTGCGCCTGGCGCTCGGCTTCCGCCTGGGCGGCGGGCGAACCGGGCGGCGGCTCCAGCGGCCCCTTGCGGCCGCAGCCGGCCAGCGCCAGCGCGGCGCACAGCGCCACGGCGACGGCGAGGTGCCGGGAGTTTCGCGTTCTCGCTTGCAGTCGGGCCACGGATCAGGTCTCGCTGGTTTCGTCGGCGGGGACTGTATAGGCGGCGGACCGTATTCGCCAGCGCGCGCGAGCCGGCTTTCTACGCCAGCCGTTCCAGCCAGCCCTGCGCCTGCCGGCGCACATTGTCCGGCGCGGTGCCGCCATAGCTGACGCGGCTCGCCACGGACGCTTCCACCGACAGGCCGGCGCGCACATCCTCGGTGATGCGCGGCTCCACCTCCTGCATCGCCGCGAGCGGCAGATCGTGCAACGCCACGCCGCGCTCGGCGGCGAGGCCGACGATCCGCCCGGTGACGTGATGGGCGTCGCGGAACGGCATCTTCAGGCTGCGCACCAGCCAGTCCGCCAGGTCGGTCGCGGTGGCATAGCCGTCACCGGCGGCCGCCTTCATCTTCGCCGCATCGGGCGCCATGTCGCGGACCATGCCGGCCATCGCCGCGATGCAGAGCGAGAGCGCGGAGAGCGCGTCCATCGCGCCTTCCTTGTCCTCCTGCATGTCCTTTGCGTAAGCGAGCGGCAGCCCCTTCATGACGATCAGCAGGCCGTTGAGCGCGCCGATGATGCGGCCAGTCTTGGCGCGCACGAGTTCGGCCGCATCCGGGTTGCGCTTCTGCGGCATGATCGACGAGCCGGTCGTGAACTTGTCCGACAGCGCGACCAGGGCGACCAGCGGCGAGGTCCAGATCACGATTTCCTCGGCGAAGCGCGACAGATGCATGGCGGCGATGGACGCCGCCGCCAGCGTCTCCAGCACGAAGTCGCGGTCCGACACCGCGTCGAGCGAATTGGCCGTCGGCCGGTCGAAACCCAGCGCCTGCGCCGTCATGTCGCGGTCGAGCGGAAAAGCCGTGCCGGCGAGCGCGGCGGAACCCAGCGGCAGTTCGTTCAGCCGCGCCCGGGCGTCCCGGAAGCGGCCCCGGTCCCGCGCCGCCATTTCCACATAGGCCAGCAGATGGTGGCCGAATGTCACAGGCTGCGCGGTCTGCAAATGGGTGAAGCCCGGCATCACCGTGCCGGCATGTTCCAGCGCCTTGTCGGCCAGCGCGCGCTGGTAATCCGCCAGCGCGGCGTCGAGCTGATCGATGGTATCGCGAACCCAGAGGCGGAAATCCGTCGCCACCTGGTCGTTGCGGGAGCGGCCGGTATGCAGCCGCCCGGCGGCCGGGCCGATCAGGTCCCGCAGCCGGCTCTCCACGTTCATGTGGATGTCCTCCAGCGCGCGGCTGAAGGTGAAGTTCCCCGCCTCGATCTCTGACAGGATCGTGTCTAGACCCTGGGCGATGGCTTGGGCATCGTCGGCCGTGATGATGCCTTGTTTGGCCAGCATGGCCGCATGGGCCTTGGAGGCGGTGATGTCCTGCCGGTAGAGATGCCGGTCGAAACCGATGGAGGCATTGATCTCCTCCATGATCGCGTCCGGTCCGGACGCGAACCGCCCACCCCACATCTTGTTGCTCATGACGAAAGCCCGACCGAATGTCTGATCGCGAACCCGAACCTTCTCCCGCGCGCCGGCGGCGACGCCTGATGATCGGCGGTTTCGCGGCGGCCGGCCTGATGGTCGGGCTGGGCGGGATATACGGGATCGAAGCCTTCATGCGCAATGGCGGCGACGCCGTCTGCCGGCCGGCGGTCGATATCGCACAGCGCCTCGCGCCGCTGGCGCGTGGCGAGGTCGCCGCCGTAACGGTCGCGAGCCGGCCGCTGCACCTGCCGGATCTCGCCTTCCGCGACGGCAGCGGCGCGGAGAAGAAGCTGTCGGACTGGACCGGCCGCACCGTGCTGCTGAACCTGTGGGCGACATGGTGCGCGCCCTGCCGCGAGGAAATGCCGGCGCTGGATGAGCTTCAGGCGAAGCTGGGCGGGGACGACTTCGAGGTCGTGGCCGTGAATATCGACACCCGCGACGCCGAGAAGCCGAAGCAATGGCTGAGCGAGGTCGGCGTCGCGCGCCTCGGCTATTATGCCGACCCCAACGCCAGGGTGTTCACGGACCTGCGGACCATCGGCAAGGCGTTCGGCATGCCGACCACGCTGCTGGTGGACAAATCCGGCTGCGAGATCGCCTCGCTGGCCGGCCCGGCGGAATGGGCGAGCCCCGACGCCGTGAAGCTGATCGAGGCCGCGCTGGGGCGCTGAAAATCGCCGCTGATGATCGGCCGGCAGCGGAGGCGCGCCACACCGTTTCACCCGTCTTGCCGCATCAGCGCCGACACGACCCGGTCGCCCTCCCGCGCGCTCTCGCCGAGCCCACGGGCGACCCCCTCCCGATCCGCAGCGGAGCGGTTCTGGCTCAGCTTGCGCTTGCCCTCCAACCGCGTGACCGGCAGCCGCAAACCGACGATGCCCTTCAGGTGAGCCGTGATGAAATCGGCCGGCGCGTCGGTGACGGCCCAGGGCGCGGCGCGCGGGCGCTCGTGCAGATCCGTCAGGCGGGTGACGACATCGCGCAGCCGGTCCTCGTCGGTGAAGAACTCGACCGGTCCATAGGCGTGAACGGCCTCATAGTTCCAGGTCGGGACCACCCTGCCGTGCTCCTGCTTCGCCGCATACCAGGACGGCGTGACGTAAGCCTCCGGCCCCTGGAAGATCGCCAGCGCCTCGCCGATCGGCGGCATCTGCCACTGCGGATTGGCGCGGGCGAGATGGCCATAGATCACGGCCCGCCCGTCCTCCTCGGCGAGGAACAGCGGCAGCGGCGTCGCAACCAGCCCCTCCGCCGTGGCGGTGATGAACATGGCCAGCCGCGCCGCATCGATGATGCGCCGGATTTCCGCCGGATCGTCTTCCCGGAAGGCGGCAGGCACATACATGGCATCGCTCTTTCTGCCCGGAACGGGCGCGTTCCGGCGCGGGCTTCCACGGGAGATGGAGGCTGAACCGAAACCGGAGCTTCAAGCCGGAGCGGGCATGACGTCAACGCCAACCTGGCGGACAAGGCGGAAGCCGGCCGGACATTCCTGATGGAGCGATAACGCCGCCGATGCGGCGGCCGCCTCGCCTTGCCGCCCAAACCGTTGAAGGCTTTGGCGGATTCACACCAGCTTGTTGACGCTGCCGAGCTTCGCCGCAATGTCGTTCTGCACGCGCTTGGCCGAGGCTTCCGCCGCGATGGTGGCAAGGCCCATGGAGAGGTTGTTCTGCGCGTTCTGGAAAGTGGAAGCGGCAGCAGCGGCCTCGTCCTGAAAGCGCGCCACCATGTTGGCGCGCTGGGCCTTCCACGCCTGGGCATATTGCCAGGCGGAGGGCTTCGGCTTCCAGTTGAACCGCTTGATCTCCATGGCCGACGCCAAAGCTTTCGGTCACCGTTTCAGGGTCGCCGGTGCGGCCTGCCATTCGAAGCCAGCCGGACCAGCGCTCCGGTCAACCTGCCCGCGGCGGGTTAACGACGGCTGAATGTCCCGTCGGGTGCAACGAGACCCACGCCAGGGCTGCCGGGGCGGCAGCGCGCGCAGGTCTATCGCTGCGAATGACCGGCGCGCGAGATAGCCCCTTCATGCTCTAGCGCGTCGGCACGGGCTTCTCGCCGCGATAGTCGTAGAAGCCGCGCTGGGTCTTGCGGCCGAGCCAGCCGGCCTCGACATATTTCACCAGCAGCGGGCACGGCCGGTATTTGGAGTCGGCCAGGCCCTCGTGCAGCACCTGCATCACCGAGAGGCAGGTGTCGAGGCCGATGAAATCCGCCAGCTCCAGCGGCCCCATCGGATGATGCGCGCCAAGGCGCATGGCGTTGTCGATGGCCTCCACGGTGCCGACGCCTTCATACAGCGTGTAGATCGCCTCGTTGATCATCGGCAGCAGGATGCGGTTGACGATGAAGGCGGGGAAATCCTCCGCCACGGCGATGGTCTTGCCAAGCGCTGCGACAAACTGCCGCGTATCCTCGAAGGTCGGATCGGAGGTCGCAATGCCGCGGATCAGCTCCACCAGCTCCATGCGCGGCACCGGGTTCATGAAGTGAATGCCGATGAAGCGCTCGGGACGGTCCGTCACCGAGGCGAGGCGGGTGATCGAGATCGACGACGTGTTGGAGCCGACGATGGCCTCCGGCTTCAGGGTGGTGCAGAGTTCGGTGAAGATCTTGCGCTTCACGTCCTCCTTCTCGGTCGCGGTCTCGATGACGAGGTCGCAATCCGACAGGTCGGACATCTGCTCCGCTGCCGCGATCCGGTCGAGGCCGGCGAGCCGGGCCTCCTCGGTCAGGGTGTTCTTGGCGACGAGGCGCGCCATGTTGCCGTTGATGGTGGCAATGCCGGCCTTGATCCGGTCGGGCGTCACGTCGTTCAGCAGAACGTCGAATCCCGCCAGCGCCGCCACATGCGCGATGCCGCTGCCCATCTGGCCCGCACCAATCACGCCGACTTTCTGAATGTTGGCCATCTTCCGTCTTCCGGCCCGCGCCGCGCGCGGAGCCTCGTTTCATGATCCCGGAACGTTAAGCGCCGGACGGCTGCAAATCCGTCCGGCACTCAATTCATTCTATGTCGAACCGCGCGCAGTTTCCAGCCGTCCGCGCGAAACCGCCGCAGCGGCGGCTTATTTGCCGGTAATCTTGCGGATGTCCTCGGTCAGCTCCGGCACCGCCTTCTGGTAGTCCGCAACCAGACCATAATCCGCCACCTGGAAGATCGGCGCGTCCTCGTCCTTGTTGATGGCGACGATGACCTTGGAATCCTTCATGCCCGCCAGATGCTGGATCGCCCCGGAAATGCCGACGGCGATATAGAGGTCCGGCGCGACGACCTTGCCGGTCTGTCCGACCTGCCAGTCGTTCGGCGCATAGCCGGCATCGACGGCCGCGCGCGAGGCGCCGACGCCCGCGCCCAGCGCATCGGCCAGCGGTTCGATATAGGTCGTGAAATTCTCCCGGCTCTGCAACGCACGGCCGCCGGAGACGATGATGCGCGCCGAGGTCAGCTCCGGCCGTTCGGACTTGGACAGTTCCTCGCCGACGAAAGCCGACAGGCCGGGATCGGCCACCGCCGCGACATCCTCGACCGGCGCATTGCCGCCTTCCGCCGCCGGCTGGAAGGTCGAGGTCCGCACCGTGATGACCTTCTTCGCGTCTTTCGACCTGACCTGCTGCACGGCGTTGCCGGCATAGATCAGCCGCTCGAAGGTGTCGGGCCCGAGCACCTTGACGATATCGGACACCTGCATGACGTCCAGCAGCGCGGCGACGCGCGGCATCACGTTCTTGCCCGTGGTCGTGGCCGGCGCGACGATGGCGTCATAATCCCCCGCCAGCGAGACGATCAGCGCCGCCAGCGGCTCGGCGAGCGCGTGGGCGTAGGCTTCGCCCTCCGCGAGCCGCACCTTGGCGACGCCGGCCAGTTTGGCTGCGGCATCGGCAGCGGCGCGGGCATTGTGGCCCGCCACCAGCACATGGACATCGCCGCCGAGCTGGGTCGCGGCGGTCAGCGCCTTGTGGGTCGCATCCTTGAGGGAGGCGTTGTCATGTTCGGCAATCAGCAGCGTGGTCATCCGATGGCTCCCGCCTCTTTCAGCTTGGCGGCCAGCTCCGCGGCCGATCCGACCTTGATGCCGGCCTGGCGTCCGCCCGGCTCGGTCGTCTTGAGCACTTCGAGCCGCGGCGACAGATCGACGCCATAGTCGGCGGCGGTCTTCTCGTCGATCGGCTTCTTCTTGGCTTTCATGATGTTCGGCAGGCTGGCATAGCGCGGCTCGTTGAGCCGCAGGTCGGTCGTGACGATGGCCGGCGCCTTCAGCCTCAAGGTCTGCAAGCCGCCATCGATCTCGCGCGTCACGGCGACATGGTCGCCGTCGATCTCCACCTTGGAGGCGAAGGTGCCCTGCGCCCAACCCAGCAGGGCGGCGAGCATCTGGCCGGTCTGGTTGCTGTCGTCGTCGATGGCCTGCTTGCCGAGGATGACGAGGCCGGGCTGTTCCTGATCGACCACCGCCTTCAGCAGCTTGGCCACCGCCAGCGGCTCGGCCGCGACGCCGTCGGTCTTGATGAGGATGCCGCGATCCGCGCCCATGGCCAGCGCGGTGCGGATCGTTTCGGACGCCTGGGCCGGCCCGATGGACACCGCGATCACCTCGGTCGCCACGCCCTTCTCCTTGAGCCGGAGCGCCTCCTCGACGGCGATCTCGTCGAACGGGTTCATCGACATCTTGACGTTGGCAAGCTCGACGCCGGAGCCGTCGGATTTCACGCGGATCTTGACGTTGTAATCGACCACCCGTTTGACGGGCACCAGAACTTTCATCGGATTCCCCTTCCCAAGGGCCATTCTCAGGGGCCGTTGCGGCGCGGCGGCTCCTTGGCGGTTGCTGCTGCGCGGCGGCGTCGCGCGGCAACCTAATGGCCGCATCATCGGCGAGTCAACGCGCGTTCCCGCAGCGCACAGCAGGGGGCGGAATCGCAAGCCCGCAAGCGTGGAACCGTTCCAGCGCGCGGGCCGCCGGCGTGCGGAAATTCATGCGAAGGGGTTATGCGCGGGCGAACGCATCGGGATTGAACCCGGCATCTCAGAACGAGAAGCCGACCCGCGCGCCATAGTTGTTCACCACCGGGCCGAGCGCACAGCCGGAGCCGGTGGCAGGGGCAGCGCCGTTCGCCATCCGGTCATAGGTGACCATCACGCTCCAGCGATCGGAGAAGCGATAGCCGATCGACCCGCCGGAATTGAGCGACGGGCCGCACTGGAAACTGCCGCGCCCGCCCGGCGTCATGCGATCGCGCACCGCGCCGCCGACAAAGGCTTCCGCGAACAGGCGTTCATGGAGCGGTATGGTCCAGAGCAGGCCGGCATAGGCCGCATTGGCGTCGCCCCCGACATTGCCGAGCACGCCGCCATGCAGCCGCGGGGTGAGCACGCTCCACGCTCCCGGCAGACCGAAGGGCAGCCGCGGCGACACGAGCTCCGCATTCAGCGCGCCGGTGGTGGTCGTTCCGGCCGCTTCCTGGGCGAAGGCGCCGAAGCGCGCCTCGAACCGGTCGCCCGGCTCGGTCCAGGAGGGCGAGGTGAAGCCCGGAATGGCCGTCGCGCCGCCCATGCCGCCGGCGGGAACCTGCGGCCCGCCCTGCTGCGCGGCCGCAGGGACCGCGAGGATGGACAGAACGAGTGCACCGACAGCTTCGCGCCGGAACGCGGCGAGGCCGGCCCCGGCAACCCGGATCATGAATGAAATCACAGATCGAACGCCTCTTTCGGCCTGACCTTCGGGGCCGGGCTCGTTCTTCTCGGGCCGCCCGCGCGCTGGACAACCGCGGCTCCGGTGACAGGACTTTGAGGCAACTTTCGGGCACGGACCTTCCCGATATTCCGGACAATGGCATCAAGCCATTGATTCAACACGGAATATTGTTTTCATCTCGGTGCGGTCAGCGGCCCATCGTCCACAGCGTCACCAGGACGATGACGATCGCGACGGCCTGGAGCAGCACACGGAGCTGCATCAGCCGCTGGGAGATGTTCGGGTGGCCGCCACGCAGCATGTTCCCGAGCCCGAGAAGCAGAACGATGGTGACGGCACCCAACGCCACCGGCACGACGACATGTGAAAGGACGTTTGCCATTGACAGGATGTAACACCGGCCGGCAGGCATCGCCATCCCGCGTCGTCCCGCCAGCGTTCGATTTCATGCCGATGCGGACGGACGATCGGCGCGGGCGCTTGCAGCCTCCCGGACAGGCAGGACGGCCCGCCCCAGGGAGGGCGGGACCTTCCCGACCGCGATGCGCGACGGCCGCGCCCGTCCCGGTCATGTCTCCTGATGATGGCCGGCGCTGACGTGCGGTCAGGGCGCGCCGAGCAGCAGCTTCTCGATCTGATGAACCGGCATCTTCACATAATCCTTGCCGATCTCCGCCTTGATGACGTCTTTCACGCCGGCGCTGAAACTCTGGCGCAGCACGCCCAGCGCGCGCGGCGCGGCCACGACCACGATGGCTTTGGATTCGCCCGCCTCCACCGCGGCATTGAGGCGGCTGGCGAGCTGGCCGAGAAAGGCTTTTTCCGCCTCGTCGTGCCAGTCGGTCTGCTCCATCGTGCTGCGCGCGGAGCCCGTGGAATTAACGCTGCGGCCGGGAGCGTCGGTGCCGGCCTCGGATGTCTTGGGATTCTCCTGTTCATATACTTCGCGGGTCTTCAGATTCGGAAATTTGGCATCGCCCGCATTCTCGAAAACAAGCGCCTTGGCACCGTCGCAGACCACGACCCACTCACCGGTCCCGACTCTCAATTTATCCATGCGATGATCCTCTCCTTGCAACCCGGCCGCCGCAATACGGCGAAGCCGGGGGTGACACCAACGCGGCCGCCAGCGTTCGGTTGCCGCGTGGGACGGCCCGTCATCGTCGCACCTCCGCGCGAGACCGGCCACACGTCAGATTACACGCGGTTGTTGTGTTTGGCACAATGTTAACCAATCGCTGCTTTGGTCGGACCGACCGATCGGGCCTTTCGCGCGACCGGAATCCGAGCTTGCGCATGACCCGCCCGCCTGCTTCCGCCATCCCGCCACGCCATCTCCTCTCGGGCCTTTCGGTCAAGGCGCGCATCGCGGCCATTCTCCTCATCCCGGTTCTCGGCTTCGTCGCGAGCGGGACCGCCTATCATGTCGGCGAGGCCGCCGTGCGCCGCGCTTTCGGTAACGCGCAGGATGCCGCCCGCCTCACCGAGGCGAGCCTGGAATTCAAGGCGACGGTGGCGCGGCTGCGGGCCCTTGCAACGGAATTCGCGCATCAGCCAACCGCCGATTTCGCGGTCGCATTCGAAACCACGCTCGGCCAGGCCGCCGACAGTCTCGCCACGATCGACAGCGGCAACGACGCCGCGATGGGCAACGACATCGTCTTCATCGTCCGGAAGATGGAGGCGATGAGAACGGAGTCCCTCGACCTGCTGACCGGGCAGACGCTGCTCGGCTTCTCGCCCTCCACGGGCCTGAACAGCAAGCTCAACGCCGCCGGAGCCGAGATCGAGCGGATCATCAGGACCGATCTGCCGTGGATCACGGAGATCGACGCGAACAAGCTGCTGTTCTCCCTGCTGACCCTGCGCCGCTATGAGGCGCTGTATCGCGCCGATCTCGCGCGTCCCCACCACCGCCGCATGATGGAGGAGATCGAGCATTTCCGGCTCGCCCTCGACGGCGTCGGCGGATCGCCGCAGCAGCGCCAGCAACTCAGCCAGCAGGTCGAGCACTACGGGGCGACGTTCCAGCAATGGGCGGACCGTCTCGAC
>DATMEW010000002.1:0-19118 GCA_035556495.1 Xanthobacteraceae bacterium
AGCCGAGAGAAAGATGCGGCGGGCGGCAACGTCCGCCGCATCGCGTCTCAGATTGTGTGAGATCGGATAGCTGCCGCATCAGTTCGCGATGGCGCGCCGCCTTCCATCGCGTGCGGATTTCGAGCGCCACTCTCGCAGCGAACGCATTGGGCCGGCGCCGCGCCGCCAATTCATTTGACGATGACCGGAGGTGAGCCATGCCGCTGCTCGTGATGGAGTGTCGAGCCCCGCGCGGCTGCGCTGACGACAGATTGCGGCGCTGCGCTTCGAGACCAAGTTGATGCATATGCGCGAGGTGCTGCGCTCTCGCGTTGGCAACGCCCACGATGCGGCTGGGTTCGGGCGCGTCATACGCTTGATGGTGCGTGATCTCCGCTTGATGCGGCTAGGCTGGGAACTGGACGGTCTTGCACGCAAATCCGGCTTCGATCCGAGCCAGCCGCGCGTGCCGGCCGGGAGTTCTGACGGCGGACAGTGGACGGATGGGGGCGCTAGTGGCCGTAGTTTTCGCTGGCAGACGAGACTGAGTCGGCCGCAAACGCAAATCTCAGAGTTCAGCGCGGCGCGTGTGCGAGGGCACCATTTCGTGCCTCGCAGTCTTTTCCAAAGATTCGGGCTTTCAGCGGAAGCACGAAAAGTTCTTGATAGAGGGGTGACAGGACGACTTAGAGCAGAGAAGCATGGCTGGAGCGTCGAGCACCATGAGTATAACAAGGCGGTAAGAGAAAAGCTGAGCCGATTTCTAAGGGATAACAAGATCAGGCCGGAGTCGATGACGGCGAACGAAGCAACAGAGTTTCGGGAAAGAATATTGCGAGACCAGGACCCCAGAATCAGGAACTTCAATCTGAAAATATATCGCCGCGAGATACTCTATTGGATCAGGCGCATCAGGCGTTTGGATTGAGAATGGGAGACTCTCATGACCGAATATTCCGACGATGAAAGGCAAGATGTCGAATGGGAGGCTATCTATCATCGTCTGTCCGCCTATCTCGCGCCTTTGGGTGAAAATGACGCCTTCGGTGAAGGAGATTATTGGCTGCTCGACGATAATTGGGGAAACTGGCAGCATAAACTCCATGTGGCTTCGCTGGACCTTTTGAGGCCGGAAGTGATTACGGGAATTCAGAGGATGCTTGAAAGCTATCCGGACTGGTCGATCGTTGTCGCCGTCGATTCCAAAGGGATGAACTGGCCGGCGATGGGACTCGTCATCCGGAGTCACGAGATCATCGACGGCTTGCAGCGAGAATATTTCCCGCCGGAGTATCGCGACATCCATTATCCCGGTAGCCGCGTCGGCACGGACCGGGACTAATCCGGCCTAGGGAAGCGCAGCGCCGAGCTTGGCCGCCGTCTCCGTGATCCAGCCGCGATAGCGGATCAGCGGCGTGACGCCGGTGAGGCCGCCGCAGCCGGCCGTGTTGTTCGGCCCGGTCGACCAGCTCACCACGCCGGCGACGACGAGGCGGCCGTCCCGTTCGCGCAATGCTGGCGCGCCGGAATCCGCCGTGCAGGCGCCGAGGCCGGCGGCCTTGTTCATCGTGCGCGGGTCCGTGAGGCGGATCTGCAACGTGCCAGGCTGGCCGGTGGCGACGAGATCGGCGCGGCGCGGAATGCCGCCGCTTCTGCCGTCGCCGGGAACTGAAAGACCGTTGCCGACGACAGCGAAACGGTCGCCCGGCTTTGCGCGGGTGTCGCTCATGTCGAGCGGCAGCGTCGTCACCTGCAACGGCACTGCGAGCTTGACCAGCGCGACATCCGCGGTCACGCGGCTGCGTGCGGCACCCTCGGCGTCGAAACCGGGATGCAGCGCGATGCGGGCGATGTCGCGCAACTGCGGCGACCGCGCCGCGTCGAATTCGACGAGCTTGTAGTCCGCGCCGGGCATCACGCAATGGCCGGCGGTGAGGACGAGGTCGCGCGTCAGCGCGACGCCGGAACACGACGTGCCTTTCGAACCGACGAGCATGACCACGGCGCGGCCGAGATCGCCCGCCGGCGGCGCGCCGCCGACCATCGCCTGGGCGGAGCCGCAGGCAAACAGAGCGATCGCGAGGGAAGCGAGGCGGCGCGGTGTCATGACGCCGTTGAGCGCTTCCCGCGCGCAGATGTCAACACGAGTTTCCAGGGAGGCCCTATGCCGTCCATTCTTCTTGAAGCGCCGGAGACAGAGCCGATCACGCTCGGCGAGGCGAAGGCGTTCCTGCGCGTCGAGCACGATGACGAGGACGACGTGATCGCGGCATTGATCGCGTCCGCGCGGATGCAGGTCGAGGCGCAGACTCGCCGCGCGCTGATCACGCAAGAGTGGCGCATCGTGCGCGACGGCTGGCCGGCGGACGGCTTTTTCGTCGTGACGCCCGCGCCGCTTCAGGCCGTGGTCGCGGCGCGGCTGCGCGACGCCGAAGGCGCCGCTCATATCGTCGATCACGAACGCTTCATGATCGACGCGGCGTCCGCGCGGCTGATCTTTCCGCCATGGTCGCTGCCGGCGCCGCTGCGCGCCGCCGCCGGCATCGAGATCGATGTGCGTGTGGGATACGGCGACGAGCCGGCCGATGTGCCGGAGCCGCTGCGCCATGCCGTGCGGCTGCTGGTCTCGCACTGGTACGACAATCGCGGCCTCGTCGCCATCGGTCAGAGCGTGGCTCTCATGCCGGGCACCGTCGCCGCGCTGCTCACGCAATACAGGGCGATGTCGCTATGAATCTTTCCAGACCTCCGGGCGCGTTCAACCGGCGCGTCGCCATCGAAGCACCGGTCGAGACGGCGGACGGCGCCGGCGGCGTCGTGCGCAGTTATGAAGCGGTGGCGCGGGCCTGGGCCGAGATCGCGCCGGCCTCCGCGCACGACATTTCGCTCGCATCGATCCACAGCCAGGTGGTGACGCACCGCGTGTTCATGCGTGCGGAATGGCCGCTGTCGCTGCGGCATCGGTTGCGCTTCGGCCATCGCGTGCTGCGCATCGTCTCGCTGCGCGACGCGGACGGAAGCGGACGCTTCCACGACATCCGCGCCGAAGAAGTCGTCGACTGAGCGGCGACCTTCATCAGGAGAAATCAGATCATGTCCGACGCCACCGCGGCGCTGCGCGCCGCGATCCATCATGCCTTGTCGAACGACGCGCCGCTGACGGCGCTGCTCGGCGGCGCGCGGGTCTATGACGAGCCGCCGCGCGGCGCGCAGCCGCCCTATGTCACGCTCGGCGAGGCGCGCGTCAGCGACGCTTCCGCCGGAGATGATGCCGCGCAGGAGCATCAGCTCACCCTGCATGGCTGGTCCCATCAGGGCGGGCACAAACAGGCGCATCTCATTGCCGGCGCGCTGCTTCAGGCGCTGGACGACGCTCCGCTCGCGCTCGACGGGCATCATCTCGTCAACCTGCGCTTCGCGCTGGCCGACATTCGCCGCGAGAGCGATGGCCGCACCTATCATGCCGTGGTGCGCTTCCGCGCCATGACCGAACCTCTTTCGTAGTTCAGGAGCGAACACATGGCCGCCCAGAAAGGCAAGGATCTGCTCGTCAAGATTCACGACGGCAGCGCATTCGTCACGGTCGCGGGGCTGCGCTCGCGGCGCATCGCCTTCAACGCCGAGACCGTCGATATCACCCATGCGGAATCCGCCGGGCGCTGGCGCGAATTGCTGGCCGGCGCCGGCGTGAAACGCGCGTCCATCGCCGGACGCGGCGTGTTCAGGGATGCGGCCAGCGACGTGCTGATCCGCACCGCCTTCTTCGACGGCGCGGTGCTGCCGTGCCAGATCGTGATCCCGGATTTCGGCACGATGGAAGGCGACTTCCAGATCGCCAGTTTCGAATATGCCGGCGAGCATAACGGCGAGGTCAGCACCGAACTGGCGCTGGAATCCGCCGGCGCGCTGGCCTTCACCGCAACGATGTGAGGCCCGCCATGGCGAACCGGCATCGCGGCGAGATCGCCGCTGAACTCGGCGGCGCGCAGCGCCGTCTCGTGCTCACGCTCGGCGCGCTGGCTGAGCTGGAAGACGCTTTCGGCGCGGCGGACCTCGTCGCGCTGGCGGAACGCTTCGGCAACGGGCGCATGACAGCGCGGGACCTCGTGCGCATCATTGCCGCCGGCTTGCGCGGCGCGGGAGAGGCCGTGAGCGACGCGGACGTTGCGGCGATGACCGCGCCGGGCGGCGCGGCCGGCTTCGTGCGCATCGCCGGCGAGTTGATCGCCGCGACCTTCGGCATCGAGAGCGCCGACGCAGCGGACCCTCCGCAGCGGCAGGAGCGGCCGGGGTGACGCCGTTCGCCTGGGACGAGGCGATGCGCTTCGGCCTGGGCGTGCTGCGGCTGCCGCCGGATGCCTTCTGGCGCATGACGCCGCGCGAATTGGCCCGCGCCATCGAGGCGATGACCGGGCGCGCCGGAGGTGAGGGCATGAACCGCGCCGGCCTTGCTGCGCTGATGGCGCGCTTTCCCGACACAACGATATGAGGATGTGAAGCCATGGCAGAAGACAGTGTGTTCGATCCCGTGCAGTTGCAGGGCGCATCCGACATGATCGCCGGGCTGGAGCTGCGCACCCGCGATCTCGAACGCACGGCGAATGGCTTCGCCCGCGCGATGACCCAGGCGTTTTCAAGCTCGGTGGTCGGCGGCAGGCAGTTCGACGATGTGCTCAAGTCGCTGGTGCTGCGCATGTCCGATCTCGCGGTGCGCTCCGCATTCCAGCCGATCGCGCAGGGGCTGACGAGCGGCATCACCTCCGGCCTCAACACGATGATGTCCGGCCTGTTCGGTGGGCTGTCGTTCCAGGCGTCCCATGGCGCGGTGAAGCCCTTCGCCGCCGGCGGCGTCATCGGCACACCGACGTATTTCCCGCTGAACGGTGGCGGCATCGGCCTTGCCGGCGAGGCGGGGCCGGAGGCGATCCTGCCGCTGAAGCGCGGTGGCGACGGCCGCCTCGGCGTCGTCATGAATGGTGCGGGCGGGGCGACGCAAGTGACGGTGAATATCGCGACGCCGGATGCCGACAGCTTCCGCCGCTCGGAGAGCTATCTCACCGGGCAGATCGCCCGCGCGGTCTCGCGCGGCCGCCGCAGCCAGTGACTGTTTCATCATGAGGACCACCGCATGACCGCCACCTTTCATGAGGTGCTGTTCCCGCTCGGCATCGCGCTCGGCAGCGCCGGCGGGCCGGAGCGGCGCACGGAGATCGTCACGCTCGGCTCCGGCCGCGAGGAACGCAACGCCCGCTGGGCGCAGTCGCGCCGGCGTTACGATGCCGGCTATGGCGTCAAGTCGCTTGCCGCGCTGTCGGAGGTCGTCGCATTTTTCGAGGAACGGCGCGGGCGGCTGCATGGCTTCCGCTGGCGCGACCGGCTCGACCAGTCCTCGGCGGCGCATGGCGCATCGCCATCCGCGTTTGACCAGGCGATCGCCAGCGGCGACGGCGTGGTCGCGTCGTTTCAACTGACCAAGACCTATGGCGGGCTGCATGCGCCTTATCCGCGCGTCATCGCCAAGCCGGTCGCCGGCAGCGTGCGCATCGCCGTGAATGGCGACGAGGCGGAGGAGGGCACGGCTTTCACCTGCGACGAGACCACGGGCGTGGTCACGTTTCTCGAAGGCCATGTGCCGCCGCCCGGCGCGCAGATCACCGCCGGCTTCCTGTTCGACGTGCCGGTGCGGTTCGACACCGATTATCTCGAAGTGGATCTGTCCGCTTTCGCGGCCGGAGCGATCCCGAAAATTCCGCTGATCGAGATCCGGCCATGAAAGGACGCGCCGATGCGCAGCATTCCTGACGCCTTGCAGGCGAAGCTCGACAGCGGCGTGACGACGCTGTGCCGCTGCTGGCTGCTGACCCGCGCCGATGGCGTGACCATGGGCTTCACCGATCATGACCGCGACATCGCCATCGGCGATACGCTGTGCCGTGCCCATGCCGGGCTCAGCGCCAGCGAGGCGACGGCGCAGCTCGGCCTCGCCGTGACCGGCACGGAGATCGCCGGCGCGCTGGCGGATGCGGCATTGACGGAAGCGGATCTCGCCGCCGGCCGCTACGACGCCGCGACGGTGGATTGTTATCTGGTGGACTGGAGCGATGCATCATTGCGCGTGCATCTCGCGCGCGGCGTGCTGGGCGAGGTGCGGCGTGAGGGCGGCGCATTCTTCGCGGAGCTGCGCGGCATCACCCATCGTCTCGCGGAGGAGAGCGGGCGGCTCTATACGGCGACCTGCAATGCGGATCTCGGCGACACGCGCTGCGGCGTGAACCTGGACGATCCGGCCTTCAAGGGAGAGGGCAGCGTGCTCTCGGCCGATGCTGGCGGCGGATTGATCGCATCCGGCCTCGGTGCCTTCGCGGACGGCTGGTTCACCGGCGGACGATTGACCTTCACCTCGGGAGCCAATGCCGGACTCTCCGTCGAGGTGAAGGAGCATCGTGCGAGCGAGAGCGGCGCACGGCTTGCGTTGTGGCAGCGGATGCCGGAGCCGGTCGCGCCCGGCGACGCATTCACGGTGACGGCGGGCTGCGACAAGCGGTTCGACAGTTGCCGCGACCGCTTCGCCAATGCCGTCAACTTCCGCGGATTCCCGCATATTCCCGGCAACGACTTCCTCATCAGCTATCCGAGCCCCGGCGAAAGCCATCAGTCGGGCAGCAACGTGCTGCCGTGGTGAGCCATCCGGCCTTCTGAGCGAGTCCTACTCATGACCATCGAACGATCCGCCATCGTCACCGAGGCGCGGCGCTGGCTCGGCACGCCCTATCGTCATCAGGCATCGCTGAAAGGTGTCGGCTGCGACTGTCTCGGTCTCGTGCGCGGGGTCTGGCGCGCGGTCGCCGGCGACGAGCCGGAAGCGCCGCCGGCCTATGCGCCGGACTGGGCCGAGGCGAGCGGCCGCGAGACCTTGGCGGAGGCGGCGTTTCGCCATCTCGCGCCCGGTGACATCGACGATATCCGGCCCGGCGACGTGCTGCTGTTCCGCTGGCGCGCCGGCCTGCCGGCCAAGCATGCGGCCATCGCGTCATACGGCGGCATGATGATCCATGCGCATGACGGCGCCTGTGTCTGCGAGGTTACGCTGGCGCCGTGGTGGCGTCGCCGCCTCGCTTTCGTGTTCCGCTTTCCCGGAGTGATGTGATGGCGGCTCTCGTTCTCTCGGCAGTCGGCGCGGCGGCGGGCGGCGCGATCTTCGGTCCGGTCGGGGCCATCGCCGGCCGGCTCGTCGGCGCGGTCGCCGGCAACATGGTGGACCGCTCGCTGTTCGCGAGCCATACGACGCGCGAGGTGGAAGGCCCGCGCCTTGCCGATCTCGACGTGATGGCCTCGACGGAAGGCGCGCCGGTTCCGCGGATCTATGGCCGCGTGCGCATCGCCGGCCAGATGATCTGGGCGACGCGCTTCGAGGAAGTCGTCTCCACCCGCAGCGAGACAATCGGCGGTGGCGGTGGCGGCAAAGGTGGTGGCGGCGGCGGCGGGAGCGGCAGCGTCACCACAGTGACGACGACTTACAGCTACTTCGCCAGTTTCGCGGTCGGCCTGTGCGAGGGAACCATCGGCCAGGTCGCGCGCGTCTGGGCGGATGGCAAGCCGCTCGACCTCTCCGGCATCGTGATGCGGGTCTATCGCGGCGACGAGGCGCAGGATGCCGATCCGCTGATCGTCGCGAAGATGGATGGCGGGCCGGGTGGCGTGCCGGCCTATCGCGGCCTTGCCTATGTGGTGTTCGAGCGGCTGCCGCTGGCGCGCTTCGGCAATCGTATTCCCCAACTGTCGTTCGAGGTGATGCGCCCGCTCGGCCGGCTGGAGGCGATGGTGCGCGCCGTGACGCTGATCCCTGGCGCGACCGAATTCGGCTATGAGCCGGCCAATGTCGTGCGCGTCATGGGGCCGGGGCGATATGCGCCGGAGAACGGCCATGTCGCCCATGCGGTGTCGGACATCGAAGCCTCGCTCGACGAATTGCAGGCGGTGTGTCCGAATGTCGAGCGCGTCGGCATCGTCGTTTCATGGTTCGGCGACGATCTGCGCGCGGGACACTGCACGCTGCGGCCGAGGGTGGACTCGGCCGTGAAGCAGACCACGCCGCTGCAATGGTCCGTCGCCGGCGTCACGCGCGAGACGGCGGGCGTCGTGTCGCAGAGCGGCGGCCGTCCGGCCTATGGCGGCACGCCGTCCGACGCGAGCCTGACGCATCTCATCGCGGAGCTGAAGTCGCGCGGGCTGAAGATCACCTTCAATCCCTTCGTGATGATGGACATCGCGCCGGGCAATGCGCTGGCCGACCCTTACAGCGATGCCGGTACGCAGCCGGCCTATCCCTGGCGCGGGCGCATCACCTGCCACCCCGCGCCGGGGCGGCCTGGCTCGCCGGACGGCACGAATGACGCCGCGGCGCAGGTTGCGGCTTTCGTCGGCAGCGAAACGCCGGATGTGGACGAATGGTCGCTGCGGCGCATGGTCCTGCATTACGCGCGGTTGTGCCGCGACGCCGGCGGGGTCGATGCTTTCCTGATCGGCTCGGAGATGCGCGCCCTGACGCGGGTGCGCTCGGCGTCCGGCGTCTATCCCTTCGTCAACGCATTGGCTGCGCTCGCGGCGGATGTGAAGGCGATCCTCGGGCCGAGCACTATCGTCACTTATGGCGCGGACTGGACCGAATACGGCTGCCATGTCGTGGATGCGCAGGCGCGCGAGGTGCGCTTTCCGCTCGATGCGCTGTGGGCGTCGCCGGCCATCGACGCGGTCGGCATCGACTATTACGCGCCGCTGGCGGACTGGCGCGACGGCGAGGACCATCTCGACCGCGCGGCGGCCGCCTCGATTCATGATCGCGGCTATCTTGCCGGCAACCTGCGCGGCGGCGAGGGTTATGATTGGTATTACGCCGACGACGCCGCGCGCGCCGCGCAGGCGCGAAGCGAGATCACCGACGGTCTCGGCAAACCGTGGATGTTCCGCGTCAAGGACCTGTGGTCGTGGTGGTCGCAGCCCCATGTCGAGCGCGTCGATGGCGTCGAGCTTGAAACGCCGACGCCCTGGACGCCGCAGGGTAAGCCGATCTGGCTGACCGAGTGCGGCTGCCCCGCCGTGGACAAGGGTGCGAACCAGCCCAGCACCTTTCCCGATGCGAAGTCGTCGGAAGGCGGCCTGCCGTATTTCTCCAACGGCCGCCGCGACGACATGATGCAGCGTGCGGCGTTGGAGGCTGTGCTCGGCGCGCTCGACCCCGCCTTCGGCGCGGCCGAGGCGATGAACCCGGTCTCGCCGGTCTATGGCGGCCGGATGTTCGAGGTGTCCGGCCTGCATCTGTGGACATGGGATGCGCGGCCTTATCCGGTGTTTCCGGCAGCGCGCGACGTGTGGGGCGACGGCGACAACTGGGAAACCGGGCACTGGCTCACCGGCCGCCTCGGCGGCGCGCCGCTGGGCGAACTCGTGCCGGCGATCCTCGCCGATGCCGGCATCGCCGATGTCGCGGCCGAGGGCCTTGGCGAGAGCGTCGAGGGTTATGCCATCGACCGGCCGATGTCGCCGCGCGCGGCGATCGAGCCGCTGGCGCGGGCTTATGCCTTCGATGCGCGCGAGGAAGAGGGCGCTCTGGTGTTCCGCCCGCGCGGCGGGGCCGCCGTGGCGGAGATCGCGGAGGACGACCTCGTGTCGGCGGGAGACCGCGCGCCGGCGCGGCTCACGCGCGCGCAGGAAACGGAGCTGCCGCGCGAGGTCGCGCTCGGCTATACCGATATCGGCAACGATTATCGCCGCGCGGCGGCCTTGTCGCGCCGTCTCGTCGGTGGCGCGCAGCGCACCGGCGGGACCGATGTGGCGGTCGTGACCCATGCGGCCGCGGCCACGCGGCGCGCCGAGATCTGGCTCCAGGACCTCTGGGCGGGCCGTGAGAGCGCGGACTTTGCCTTGGCCCCGAGCGCGCTGGCGCTCGCGCCGGGCGATGTCGTCGGGCTGACCGTGTCCGGCCGGCGGCGTCTTTATGAAATCCAGTCCATCACCGAGGCGGAAGGCCGCGAGGTGAAGGCACGCTCCATCGACCCCGGGGTGTTCGATGCGCCGGCTGCGCGGCCGCATTATCGGCCGCCGGCATTGGCGGAGGCCGTAGGTCCCGTCGCTGCCGTGCTGCTCGACCTGCCGGCGCTGCCGGGCGAGGAGCCGCCGGCACTCCAGCATGCGGCCGTGTTCGCGGAGCCCTGGCCGGGCGGCGTCGCGGTGTGGCGCGCGGTGGATGGCGAGAGTTTTTCGCGCGTCGCGACGGCGGAAGCGCCGTCCGTGATCGGCGAGTTGCTCGATCCGCTGCCGCGCGGGCGCAGCGCGCAATGGGATCGCGGCGCGCGCATCCGTGTGCGGCTTCACGGCGGCGCGCTGGTCTCCGCGACGGAAGCGGCCGTGCGCGCCGGCGCGAATGCCGCCGCGCTCCGCAATGCGGACGGGGGCTGGGAAGTGATCCAGTATGCGGCGGCCGAACTGATCGCAGAGGATATTTACGAACTGTCCCTGCTGCTGCGCGGCCAGCTCGGCACCGAATGGGCGATGGGCGATCCGACGCCGGCCGGCAGCGTCTTTGTCGGGATCGACCGTCTGCTGGTGCCGCTGACGCGCAGCGCGGAGATGATCGGCCGCGAGACGACATTGCGCCTCGTCGCGGCGACGCGGTCCCATGGCGATGCCAGCGCGGTGGAGATCGCGGCCAGCGCGGCGGCGACGGCGTTGCGGCCGCTCGCGCCGGTCGCGGTGCGGGCGCGGCGCGGCGATAGCGGCATCGTCATCGACTGGGCGCGGCGCACGCGGCGCGACGGCGACTCGTGGGGGCCGGGCGACATTCCCCTCGGCGAGGAGCGCGAGGCTTACGAGATCGACGTGATCGCGGGTGGTGTCGTCAGGCGCACGCTGTCCGCGGCCATGCCGCAGGCGCTTTACGCGGCGGAAGACGAACTTGCCGACTTCGGCGCCGCGCAGACGCAACTGACGCTCGCGGTCGTCCAGCTTTCGATTGCCGCCGGGCGCGGCCATCCCGCCATCGTCACCCTCGACGTATGAGAGATTCTCCATGACAGAAACGCCGAACCTGAATCTCGCCCTGATCGATCAGGGCGCGCAGAAGCATCTGATCGCCAACCGCGCCTTCAGCACGCTGGATGCGCTGGTGATGCTCGCGGTGAGCGACCGCGATGCACTCACCGCGCCGTCCGGCCCGGAGGAGGGCGACCGCTATCTCGTGCCCGCGGAGGGCTGGGTCTCGCATCCCGGCAAGGCGCATCGCGTCGCGCATTTCGTGGAGAATGCGTGGTCGTTCCATGTGCCGAAGGCCGGCTGGCTGTGTTTCGTCGTGGACGAGAATCTGCTGCTGGCCTTCGACGGCGCGGACTGGCGGCCGGCGACGGAGATCGCCGGGCCGCTCCAGAATCTGGCGCGGCTGGGCATCAACACCACCGCCGATGCCACCAACCCGCTGAGCGCCAAGTTGAACAACGCCCTGTTCGCCGCGCTGGCGGAAGGCGAGGGCGGCGACGGCCACCTGCGCTACAAGCTCTCCAAGGAGCGCGCGGACAAGACGCTGTCCTTCCTGTTCCAGGACAATTATTCCGGCCGCGCCGAGTTCGGCCTCGCCGGCGACGACGATTTCCACATCAAGGTGTCAGCCGACGGCGCGAACTGGATCGAAGCCATGCGCGTCGACGCCGCCAGCGGCAAGGTCACGCTGCCGGCCGGCGCGATCAACCTGCGCGAAAGGCTCACGGGAGACCGCACCTATCACGTCGCGGCCGGCGCCGGCTCGGACAGCAATGACGGCCGCTCGGCGCTGGCGCCCTTCGCGACCATCGCCCATGCCATCGACGTCGCCTGCGACCTCGACTTCAACAGCCATACGGTGACGATCTCCTGCGCAGACGGCGCTTATCCGCCCTTGGTCATGTCGCGGAGCTGGGTCGGCGGCGGGCGGCTCGTCCTGCTGGGTAATCCAACGCATCCGGAGAATGTGACGATCATCGCGGCGTCCCATGCGATCATCCTTTATGCCCATCTCGGTTCGGGCGTGCTGCGCTTCGACGGCTTCAGGTTCGGCACCACGTTCGACGGCAGCGCCATCACGCTGAACGGCAGTGGTGTCGTCGAAATCCAGAATGTCGATTTCGGGCCGACGGTCTGGAACCATCTCTATATCGCCAATGCCTTCACCCATGTGCAGGCCACGGGAGACTACCGCATCACCGGCAATGCGCTGAACCACATCAACAATACGCAGGGCGGCAGCGTGATGCTGAACAGCCGGACCGTCACGCTGTCGGGCACGCCGGCCTTCATCGACCCGTTTGTCGCCGTCGGCCAATGCGGCCGCGTCAGCGCGGCCGGAACGACCTTCATCGGCGCCGCGACCTGCGCGCGCTATGCGGCGTTCAACAACGGCGTGATCTTCGTGAACGGCGTGCCCGGCGATATCTTTCCCGGCAACGCGCCAGGCTATCTCTTCAACGGCGGCCAGTATCTCTAAGCATCGGCATCGCCGGACAGCATCCCACATCGAGAGCTTCATCCCATGGCAGCGTCATCCTATGACGGCGCGCTCGCGCGCCTGCTCGCCCATGAAGGCGGCTATGTGAATCATCCGAACGATCCGGGTGGTCCGACCAAATACGGCATCACCCTCGCGGTCTATCGGGAGAACGGCCATCCCGGCGCGACGGCGCAGGATGTGCAGGCCATGACGCAGGCGGAAGCCAGGGCGATCTATCGCCGGCGCTATTGGGACGTGCTGCGCGGCGACGATCTTCCCGCCGGCCTCGACTATGCCGTGTTCGACTATGGCGTGAACTCCGGCCCGGCGCGCGCCGCGAAGGCGCTGCAACGTCTGCTCGGCGTCACGGCGGACGGCCGCATCGGCCCCGTGACACTGACCGCCGTCCGCGGCCGCGACGCGGCCGATCTGGTCGGGCGCCTGTGCGACGAGCGGCTGGGCTTCCTCAAGGGGCTCGGTACATGGCCGACATTCGGCGCGGGCTGGACGCGCCGCGTCGGTGAAGTCCGCACCGCGGCGTTGGCGCTGGCCGCGACCGGGAAGGGCGAGACCTCCTCGCGCGCCGGCACCCAGGCCGCGACCGTCGTGGCCGGCATCGGCGCGACAGCCGCGGCTGCGGTGGAAGCCGGCCCTGCCGGCGGCATCGCCATCGCGCTGCTGGTTCTGCTCGCGGCGGCGGCATTCATCGCATGGCGGCGAAGGCGGCTGACGGCGGCGGCATCCAATACCTGAAAGCAATCGAAGGAGAGTCCGATGGACTGGACCGTATTGGCGCAGCGGGTGGCGGCGCTGGGCGCGCCCCTGCTCGGGCAGGCGCTGGCCGGGCCGCTCGGCGCGGCGGCCGGCAAGATCCTGGCAGAGGCGCTGGAGGCCGGCGCGCCGACGCCTGAGGCCGTGGAGGCCGCCCTGCGGGGGACGGAAGCGGCGGGCGCTACGGAGGGGGCTCTGTCCGCGGCCGCGCAGCGCGCGGAAGCGGCCTGGGTGCAGGCGCTGGCGGAGGTCGGCCGCGTGCAGGTCTCCGATGTCGCCGCGACCCAGCGCGCCGAGATGATGAGCGAGGATGCGTTGCAGCGCTGGTGGCGGCCGCTTTATGCCCTCGAACTCTCGATGGTGGAATGCCCGGCCTTCACCGCGACCCTGCTCCACGCGCTGTGGAGCGGCCATGCGGCCGGCATTAACGGCTTCGGCGAGTTGTCCGGATTGCTGATCGCCTATTTCGCCGCGCGTTTCGGCGTGCTGGGCGTTTATGTCAGCGGCCGGTCGCGGGAGAAGCGGACGGCGCTTCCCGCCGCGACCATGGCGGGCAGGCTGCTTTCCGCCGCCACGTCCCGGCGCGGCTGATGGGCCGGCACGTTCATGTGCGGTTCACCGCTTGGGGACTATGGGCTCAGGCATGAGCATGCCGAGGATCATCGTCGCGTTGGTGGGCGCGGGCCTTCTCGCGGGCGCGGTGCTGTGGGCGCCGGCCGCGGGGCGGGCCGCGGACCCCCGGACCCTATCCGCGAGCGATTGCCTGAGCGAGGCTCAGCAGCGCCAGGCCGTGAGCAGCGGCAAGGCCGTGACCCTCGCGGCGGCGATCCGGGCGTCGAAGCGGCGCGCGCCCGGCGAGGTGGTGCGGGCCCAGCTCTGCCGCCAGGGCGACGGCAGCTTCGTCTATGTGCTGACAGTGCTCGCCAGGAATGGCAAAGTGAGTCGCGCGCTGGTCGATGCGACCGACGGCGCCCTCGCAGGCATTCACTGACTGCGGGGCGGACCCATGAGCGGCAGGAATCCCACCGTGCGCCTTCTTGTCGTCGAGGACGATCCCGATCTGAACCGGCAGCTCGCCGCCGCGCTGACCGAGGCCGGCTATGTGGTCGACCGCGCCTTCGACGGCGAGGAGGGGCACTATCTCGGCGAGAGCGAGCCCTATGACGCCGTGATCCTGGATATCGGCCTGCCGAAGATGGACGGCATCTCGGTGCTCGAAGCCTGGCGGCGCAGCGGCCGCGCCATGCCGGTGCTGATGCTCACCGCGCGCGACCGCTGGAGCGACAAGGTGCAGGGCTTTGACGCCGGCGCGGACGACTATGTCGCCAAGCCGTTCCATCTGGAGGAAGTGCTGGCGCGCATCCGGGCGCTGCTGCGGCGCTCCACCGGCCACGCCAAGAGCGAACTCACCTGCGGCTCCGTCCGCCTCGACACGCGCACGGGGCGCGTTTCGGTGGACGGCAATCCGGTGAAGCTCACCTCCCATGAATATCGCCTGCTGGCCTATCTGATGCACCATTCCGGGCGCGTGGTCTCCCGCACGGAACTGGTCGAACATCTCTACGACCAGGATTTCGACCGGGACTCCAACACCATCGAGGTGTTCGTCGGACGCATCCGCAAGAAGCTGGATGTGGACGTGATCCAGACCGTGCGCGGATTGGGATATCTGCTGACGCCGCCAGATGCGCACTAGCTCGCTCGCGCTGCGGCTGTTCCTTTCGTCGGCCGCAACGACGGTGGTGATCCTTCTCGTCACGGGCCTCGTGCTGTCCTCGCTCTATCGCGCGGCGGTGGAGCGCTCCTTCGACCGGCGGCTCGGCGTCTATCTGCGCACGCTGGTGGCCGATGTCGCGTCCCTGCCGGCCCAGCCGGCCGACCCTTCGGCGGAGCCGCAGCGTTTCCCCCAGTCCCTCGGCGAGCCTTTGTTCGAGTTGCCGCTGTCCGGCTGGTACTGGCAGGTGACGCGGCTCGATGGGCAGAAAGACGGGCAGAAGGGCGAGGTGCGCGCCTCCCGCTCGCTGTGGGACAATGCTCTCCCGGCACTGCCCGAACAGGCACCGGCGGGCATGGGCGCCACCCGTCAGGGATATGCGCAGGGTCCGGAGAACCAGAAGCTGCGCCTGCTGGAACGCCCCATCGACCTCGGCGACGACGGGCGTTTTCTCATCGCCGTCGCGGGAGATGCGAGCGAGATCGACGACGAGATCGCCAGTTTCGACCGGGCGCTGGTCGTCACCTTCCTGCTGCTCGCCGTCGTGCTGCTGCTGGTGACGACCTTTCAGGTGCGGTTCGGCCTCGCGCCGCTGCGCCGCATCTCCGAAAGCCTTGCGGCGATCCGCGCCGGCACGGCGGAGCGGCTCGAAGGCCGCTTTCCCGAGGAGATCGCCCCGCTCGCGCGCGAGACCAACGCGCTGCTGGACTCCAACCGCGAGATCGTGGAGCGCGCCCGCACCCATGTCGGCAATCTCGCCCATGCGCTCAAGACGCCGCTGTCCGTGATGATGAACGAGGCGGCCGTGCATCGCGCGGACCTGCTCGCGGAAAAGGTCATCGAACAGGCCGGCATCATGCGCGAACAGATCATGCGGCATCTGGAGCGCGCTCATCTTGCCGCGCGCGTATCCGTCGTCGGTTCGGTCACGGAGGTCGCGCCGGTGGTCACGGCGCTGGCGCGCACCATGGGCAAGATCTATCGCGGACGCGATCTCGCCATCGACGTCGATGCGCCGGCGGGGCTTCAGTTTCGCGGCGAACGGCAGGACCTGGAGGAGATGGTCGGCAATCTCGTGGACAACGCCGGCAAATGGGCGCAGTCCCGCGTCGCCATCGAAGTGTCGGCCCAGCGCGGCGACGGCGACGGACGCAGCCGGCTGGTGCGGATCGTGGTGGACGACGACGGCCCCGGCCTGTCGCCGGCCCAGCGCGAGGAAGTGACCGGCCGTGGCCGGCGGCTCGACGAGACCAAACCCGGCTCCGGCCTCGGCCTGTCCATCGTCGTGGAACTCGCGGCACTCTATGGCGGCAGGCTCACGCTCGGCGCGTCACCGATCGGCGGGCTGCGGGCCGAACTGGTGGTGCCCGGCGCCTGATGCTGGACGGCGCTTCGAAGCAACAGAGTTTTGCCCGATTTCCGCCCTCTCGCCGCCGACCGCTGTGGTAGAAACCGGCGGGATGGAATCGCAACAGGGGGCGGCGCATGTCGGCATCCAGATTGATCGTTGTCACCACGGCCGGACTGCTGGTCGCCGGCTGCGCCAGCGGCCCCGGCGGCCTGTTCGACTCCGGCCCGGCTCCCTCTGCGGGACCCGCTCCGATGGCGATGCCGACCGCGCCGGTGTCTTCGAGCCCGATGGGGCCGCCGCCCGGCCCCGGCGCCAATGAAACCGCCGGCACCGTGATCGGCGCCGTTGGCGGCGCGGCCGTCGGCTCGCAGATCGGCGGCGACACGGCGACGCGCGTGACCGCCGCCGTGGCGGGTGCGGCAATCGGCGGCCTGCTCGGCAACCGCATCGGCGCGGCGATGGATGATGACGACAAGCAGCGCGCCTATCAGGCCCAGATCAACGCGCTGGAGCGCAGCCCGCCCAACACGCCGGTGTCGTGGCGCAACCCCGATTCCGGCCGGTATGGCTCCATCGTGCCGGGACCGGCTTTCGACCAGCGCGGGCAGCGCTGCCGCTCCTATACCCACACGGTCTATCTCGACAACCGGCCGGAGACGGCGCGCGGCACCGCCTGCCGCAACCCCAACGGTTCGTGGACCCCGGTGGGCTGAGGCGACCTGCGGCGGCCGTCGCCACGGCGGCTGCAACGCGGGCGGCAACCTGTCATTAAGGCTGACCGGATATTGACGGTGTGAGTGCCGTCGCAAATATGTGGTCGCCAGATGATCGATGGCGCGTCTTCCCTCGAAAAGTTGCAGCGCTACCTTCAGCAACTGTCTCCGGCCACGCAGGACCGCCTGCTGACGGAGCTGGAGCATGCTTCGCTGCGCGGCGACGATCTCCCGGGCGGCGGGCTCGTTCTGGATCATCTGCGCGCGTTGCGCCGAAAGGGGGCGGGCGCTGTGCCCGCGTCCGCCGCGCCAGTCGTGGGACGTGCGGCCGAGAGCAATGAACTGGCCGCGCGTCTGTTCTTCCGGCCGCTTGACCCGTTCCTTGTCGACAGCGTCACGCTCGGACGGGTGCATATCGGCCGGTCCGGCCTGCCGGCGATGTGGCGATGGGTCTGCCATGAAGCGATGCCCGACGAGGCGCAGCGCTATGTCGAGGCCATCGAGAAGGTCCAGCCGCAAGACGAGGCGACCCGCGAGGCGGCCTGCGAGCCGGCGCTGTCCGTTTTCCACGATACATTCGTGTTGCGCGCCGGTGAATTGCTGGCGGCGGCAGAGGCCGACGACCGCCGGGCGCGCCGCATCGGCTCTCATTGCGGGCTCCCCCGCGGGCTTGCCGATCTTGGCGAAGTCGTTCTGCTGGTGCGGGAACGCGCGACGCTTGCCACCTTCGCCCTCGGCCTGCCGGCCCATATCGCCAATTTCAGCGACGAGCCGTTCAACCGTGTGCGCCGGCTGTTCGAGCGCCTCGCGCCGATCCGCGGCCCGCTCCATGCCTTTCTGATCACCCTCGCCATGGGCCGGCTCGCAGCACCGTGGCAGATCGTCCGCCTCGCCACCGCGATGACCGACGAGCGATTTCCGGACGAATGCGCCGCGACCCCTTACGCGGACGCCTTCGATGTCGTGCTGGACGATCTCGAACGGCAGGCCGCGCTGCTCCATCACGACATGGTTGCCGGCCTGCGCCGCAACGCGCTGGGCCGTTTGCGCGTCATCCATGACGGGCTGCGGGGCCTGCGCTCGGAGGCGGAGCTTCCCCTCGACGGCGTGCACGGCCGGCGGCTGGCCCAGATCCGGCGCGAGGCCGGCGCGGCGCTCCGGCCGGACCTGGAACAGGTCGGCCCCCGGCTGCGGCGCCTGCTCAAGTTCCACGACATCTCGAAGCCCGAGGCCGCGGCGATCCCGGATGGGCAGGATGTCGCCCAGATCGAAGGGATGATCGAGATCGCGGAAGCGGCGCGGCACTATGGCGGCGAACTGGCTGTCAGCGAACTGGCCTCCCGCGCCTGGAGCGATGTTGCCCAGTGCCTCGACAGCCAGACCCGCGCCTTGATCGAGGTGCTGCGGACCGCCGGCGAGAGCGAACGCACCCGCCACCGGGCGCGGGTGGATGCAGCGGTACGTCTCAGCACCACCGTTTACGGGCCGGACCATACCATCGTCCTGCGCAAGGCGGCGGATGTCGCGGAGACCCAGAGCCGCAGCGCCGAGGTTCCCGCCCGGACGGCGTGACGCGCGGAACTGTCGCGCCTTCAGGGTCTGATCCGACTTCGTTGAATCAGGCCCGTCGGTACTCTTTTTGCGTGAGCATGATCTGATCCGAAAACCGGCTCCCACTTTTCGGGATCATGCTCCGGGTATTGCCGCTCGCGCGCCTGCGTGGTGTAACCCGCCTCATGTACGGTAGTTCTCCTGTCCGGTGCAGGCTTGGGATGGCCGCGGCGCCTGTCGCGGACGGCGGGCCGGCCTTTCTCGAAACGACGACATGATTTCGCTCTGGTTCGTGCTGGCCCTGATGACGGCGGGCGCTGCATTCGCGGTGCTCTGGCCGCTCGGACGGACGCGCCCGGCGCGGCAGGCCGATGAGGTCGCCGTCTATCGCGATCAGCTCGACGAGGTCGCGCGCGATCGCGCGACGGGGTTGATCGGCGAGCGCGAAGCCGAAGCCGCGCGGGTGGAGATTTCCCGCCGCCTGATCGCCCATGTCGATGCGGCAGAAACTGGAATATCTCCGCGACC
>DATMEW010000003.1:0-19369 GCA_035556495.1 Xanthobacteraceae bacterium
GCCGTAACGTCAAGCCACCGCCGCTGCATGAGCTGATTCGCAGCCTTGCGGATCGGGCGCGATTCAGCGCACCATGCCGGCACATCTCGTGGGGGCGGGGGTCATGACGAGAATTCTTCTTCAGGGCGTTCTTTTCGCGGCCGCGCTGGCGCTCGCCGGCTGCGGCGACTTCTCGTTCGGCCAGAGCAAGCCGGAGCCGGGTCCGCAGGGACCGGCCGGCGTCGCCGGTCCCGCAGGGCCTGCCGGCCCACAGGGCGAAAAGGGCGACAGAGGTGAGAAGGGCGACAGAGGTGAGAGGGGCGACAGGGGAGAACGCGGTGAGCCCGGCCCGCAGGGCGTTGCGGGCCCGCCCGGACCACAAGGACCCGCCGGCCCTCCAGGATCTCCCGCAGCGGCCGCTGGAACCGCTACGCCCGTCGCTGCTGCCGCAACGCAAGGCGCAGCCGGTCCTGCGGGACCCCAGGGCCCCGCCGGAGCGCAAGGCCCGGCAGGGCCTGCGGGGCCGCAAGGGCCCGCCGGCCCGCAGGGGCCGCAGGGCCCGGCCGGCTCCCCCGGCACAGCCGCACCCGCTGGCGCATCCGCCGCGCTTCCTGTCCGTTTCGCGGAAGTGACCTGCGGCGCGGACTGCGAACTGGCCTGCAACAAGGATGAGCGCATCCTCAATGTCATGGCCCTGGGCGATGCCAGCGGCATGAGCCTCAGCCTGAGCGACATCCGGACCGGCACCTATCACGGCCCGGACAAGGGGCTGATGAAGGTCGTGCTGGTGTGCCTGAAGGACGCCGCCGCGCGCTGATCCTCGAGCCGCCAGCGGCGATGCCGCCGCCCTGATGCAACTGCCCTGATGCGGCTTGCCTGATCCGCCGGTTTCCCCCAAGGATTCGGGTGGAATGTCAGCGATTCCCGCCCTTCGCCACTGGACCTTGCCCGCCGCCGCGCTGGCCGCGGCGTGTTCCGCCATGCCTGCCGCCGCCGAACTCAGCCTCTGCAACAACATGAGCTATGTCGTCGAGGCCGCGCTGGCGCTCGACAGCCGCGGCATGGCCTCCAGCCAGGGCTGGTATCGCGTCGAACCGGGCCAGTGCCGCGCCGGCCTGCCCGGCTCGGCACAGACCGCGCGGATCTATGTCCATGCCCGCGCGCTGCCGGTCTATGGCGGCCAGCCGAGCCTCCAGGACGGCCATGCCGATTTCTGCGTCATCGACGCGCCGCCGGGTGGCAGCTTCTCCATCCGCGACGCCCGCAACTGCCGGGCCGGCCAGCAGAGCGTGCGCTTCAGCGAAGTGATCCCGCTGGATGCCGACGGCACCGCCACCGTCACGCTGGCGGAGGATGGCCAGTATGACGAGGAGCAGGCCCGCCTCGCCGGCATCCAGCGCCTGCTCGGTATCGCCGGCTATGACACCAGCCCGATCGACGGCGTCGCCGGCCCGAAAACCGATGCCGCGATCGGCGCCTTCATCAAGGATCAGGGCCTGCCGGCGGACGCCGCCGGCGGCCCGCGTTTCTTCGATCAGATGATCGCTGCTGCTCTCCAGCCCGAGGGCCGGGGCTTTTCCTGGTGCAACGACACGCCTTTCCCGGTGCTCGCGGCCATCGGCCTCGACGACAAGGGCACTGTCGTCTCGCGGGGCTGGTACCGGATCGAGGCCGGCGGCTGCCTGCGGCCGGACGTCGCCGGCACGCCGCGCCGTGTCTTCAGCTATGCCGAGGCGGTGGATGGCGACGGCCGCGTGGTCCACAAGAACGGCCGGCCGCTGGCCTGGGGCGGCAACCAGATGCTGTGCACCCGCGACGTGAAATTCGAACTGAGCGACCACAAGGCATGCGAGGCCAACGGCCTCACCGCATCCCCCTTCGCCGCCATCGACCTCGCCGGCCGGCCCAGCATCGTCCTGCGCTTCAAGGAGCCGTGATGAACCGTCCGCCGCCGCGCGTCTTCGACCATGTCGACACCTGGGTGTTCGACCTCGACAACACGCTCTATCCCCATCACCTCAATCTCTGGGAGCAGGTGGACGCGCGCATCCGCGACTATGTCGCGCGTATGCTCTCGCTGTCCCACGAGGACGCCTTCCGCCTCCAGAAGGACTATTACAAGCGCTACGGCACCACGATGCGCGGGCTGATGCTGGAACATGGCCTCGACCCTGACGACTTCCTCAGCTTCGTGCACGAGATCGACCATTCGCCGCTGGAGCCGAATCCCGCGCTGGGCGCGGCCATCGACGCCCTGCCCGGCCGCAAGCTGATCCTCACCAACGGAACGAAGCCCCATGCGGAAGCCGTGCTCGCGCGGCTCGGCTTCAATCCCTTCGAGGCGATTTTCGACATCATCTCCGCGGAATTCGAGCCCAAGCCCTCGCCCGCGACCTACGACCTGTTCCTCGCCATGCATGGCGTCGATGCCGGCCGCGCCGCGATGTTCGAGGATCTTTCACGCAATCTCGCGTCGCCCCACAGCCTTGGCATGACCACCGTGCTCGTGGTGCCGGAAGGCACCCGCGAGGTGTTCCGCGAGGACTGGGAGCTGGAAGGCCGCGACGCGCCCCATGTCGACCATGTGACCGACGACCTCGCCGGCTTCCTCAAGACGATCGCACAACGCCGCCCATGACCACCGACACCACGACCTCTCCTGCCGGCATCATCGCCGCGCTGGACCGCGCCGCGACGCGAATCGAAACGACCCATGACGGCGTCCGCATGGTCTGGCGCAGATGGGGAAAAGAGCCGGCTGCCGGCCCTGTGCTGGTGCTGTTCCACGGCGGCAGCGGAAGCTGGCTGCACTGGCTCCGCAACATCGCGGCGCTGGCGCAGGACTACACCGTCGTCGTGCCGGACCTGCCGGGCTATGGCGAATCCGATACGCCGCCGGAGCCGGTCACGCCGGACAGCATGGCGGCGATCCTCAAACCCCATCTCGATCAGGCCATCGGCGCGGAGACGCCGCTGATGCTCGCCGGCTTCTCGCTGGGCGCCCATCTCGCCAGCCATCTCGCGCCGCTGCTGGGCGAGCGCCTGAAGCATATCGTGCTGGTGGGCGTGCCGGGCCTCAACGACGTGCCGCAGCCGCCGCCCATCGCGCCGCTGCGCTCCTGGCGCAAGCTGCCGACCGAAGCCGAGAAGCAGGAGGCGCACCGCTTCAACCTCGGCGCCCTGATGCTGCACGACCCGGCCGCCATCGACGATCTGGCGCTGCTGGTCCAGACCCGCAATTCGCTTCAGTTCCGGATCAGGACCATGGACATCCGGGCGCTGAGCCGGATTCCGGAACGGCTGAGCCAGTCATCCGCGCGGCTCTCCACGATCTGGGGTGCCTGCGACGTCATCGCCGCGCCCTATCTCGACGAACGGCGGGCGCTGTTCGAGCGGGTGCGGCCCGGCGCGGATTTCGATGTCATCCCCGGCGCGGGCCACTGGGTCCAGTTCGAGGCGCCGGAGCCCTTCAACCGCGTCCTGAAGCAACGCCTTGCCGAACACGGCTGAGCGGCAGGCCGCCTCGGCTTGACTCCCCGGCTCCTTCCCCCGACAACCCGGCCGCATCGAATTTTCGCGCGGCTTCGAGAGCTCGCGCCGCAGGGGGACTGTCCGCATGAGCGCTTCGACCGCCGATCTGGAAAAGACCATCGACGCCGCCTTCGAGCAGCGCGCCGAGATCGGCGCGGCAACGCAGGGTGCCGTGCGCGACGCCGTCGAGGCCGCCCTCGGCCTGCTGGACAGCGGCAAGGCCCGCGTCGCGGAGCGCCGGGCCGATGGGACATGGCAGGTCAACCAGTGGCTCAAGAAGGCGGTGCTGCTGTCTTTCCGCCTCAACGACATGACGCAGATCGCCGGCGGCCCCGGCGGCGCAGCATGGTGGGACAAGGTCGATTCCAAATTCGCCGGCTGGGGCGATGGCGAGTTCAAACAGGCCGGCTTCCGCGCCGTGCCCGGCAGCTTCGTGCGCCGCGCCGCTTACATCGCGCCGAACGTCGTGCTGATGCCCTCCTTCGTCAATCTCGGCGCCTATGTCGATGAGGGCACCATGATCGACACCTGGTCGACCGTCGGCTCCTGCGCCCAGATCGGGAAGAACTGCCACATCTCCGGCGGCGTCGGCATCGGCGGCGTGCTGGAGCCGTTGCAGGCCGGTCCGGTCATCATCGAGGACAACTGCTTCATCGGCGCGCGTTCGGAAGTCGCCGAAGGCGTCATCGTCCGCGAGGGCGCGGTGCTCTCCATGGGCGTGTTCCTCGGTGCCTCCACCAAGATCGTGGACCGCGACAGCGGCGAGGTCTTCGTTGGCGAAGTGCCGGCCTATTCCGTGGTCGTGCCCGGCAGCCTGCCCGGCAAACCGCTGAAGAACGGCCAGCCGGGGCCTTCCCTCGCCTGCGCCGTCATCGTCAAGCGCGTGGACGAAAAGACCCGCTCCAAGACCAGCATCAATGAATTGCTGCGGGACTGACATGCCGGCCCGTGGTAACGGAGCGGCATGAGCGCGCCCCACGACCCCGTTGAACTGACCCGCGACCTGCTGCGCTGCCCGTCCGTGACGCCGGCGGATGCCGGCGCGGTCGGCGTGCTGGAGCGCGTGCTCGGCGCGGCCGGCTTCACCGTGGAGCGCATCACCTTCAGCGAGCCCGGCGCGGCCGATATCGACAATCTCTATGCCCGCATCGGCACCACCGGGCCGAATCTCGCCTTTGCCGGCCATACCGATGTGGTGCCGCCCGGCGACGATGCGGCATGGCAGCATGGCCCCTTCACCGGCGAGATCGTGGACGGCGTGCTGTTCGGCCGCGGCGCGGTGGACATGAAAGGCGGCATTGCCTGTTTCGTCGCCGCCGCGCTCGATCATCTCGCCGCGAATGGCGGCAAGCCGAAGGGTTCGATCTCCTTTCTCATCACCGGGGACGAGGAAGGCGTCGCCGTCAACGGCACCGTGAAGCTGATGCAATGGGCCGCCGCGAAGGGCGAGACGTTCGACCATTGCATCGTCGGCGAGCCGAGCAGCGTGGCGACGCTTGGCGACTGCATCAAGGTCGGCCGGCGCGGCTCGCAGAGCGGCACGCTGGTCGTCACCGGCAAGCAGGGCCATGTCGCCTATCCGGAGCGGGCCGACAATCCCATCCGCGGCATCGCGACCATCATCGCCGGCATCAATGCCGAGCCGGTGGACCACGGCAGCGCGCAATTCGGCCCGTCGAATCTGGAGTTCACCTCGGTCGATGTAGGCAACCCGACGGCGAATGTGATCCCGGCGGAGGCAAGGGCACGGTTCAACATCCGCTTCAATGACAACCACGATCAGGCATCGCTGCGCGCGTTGATCGAGCAGCGTGTCGCGAAACTGGCCGGCGAAAAGATCAGATGGCGGATCGACTGGGAGCCGTCCAACGCGGATTCCTTCATCACCCGGCCGGGCCCCTTCGTGCAAACCGTTGTGAATGCTATCGAAACCGTGACCGGCATCACGCCGGACCTGTCCACGACCGGGGGCACCTCCGATGCGCGCTTCATCAAGAACTATTGTCCGGTTCTTGAATTCGGCCTTGTCGGGCAGACGATGCACCAGATCGACGAATGCGTGTCCTTGAAAGACCTTGAAAAGCTAACGGAAATCTACCGCCACGTGCTTCAACGCTATTTCGCGTGACGTTCAAGGGCTTCCGTTGGATTCCTCTTGGACATCCAGCGGATAATCCACCTGCGTGAGATAAAGCCCGTCCGCCGGCGCGACGGTGCCGCAGCGGGCGCGGTCCCGCGCCGCCAGCGCGGCGGCGAGATCGTCCGCGCTCCAGCGGCCCTCCCCCACATACACCAGCGAACCGACCATGGAGCGCACCTGCCGGTGCAGGAACGACCGCGCCGAAGCGCGCACCGCGATGTCGTCGCCGGACCGGACCACGTCGAGCTGGTCCAGCGTGCGCAGCGGCGAATCCGCCTGGCATTCCGCATCCCGGAAGGTGGTGAAATCATGCTTGCCCAGCAGCCGCTGGGCCGCCGCGTGCATGGCGTCCGCATCCAGCCGCCGGGGCACGCGCCACGCCCGGCCCTTCGCCAGCGCGAGGTCCGCCCGGCGATTGACGATGCGATAGACGTAGTGCCGGCGCCGCGCCGAGAATCGGGCGTCGAAGCCGTCCGCCACCTTTTCGGACGCCAGCACGGCGATGGGATGCGGGCGCAGCAGGGCGTTGAGCGCGTCGCGCACGGTGTCCGCCCGCCAGTCTTTCTCGAAGTCCACATGCGCGACCTGGCCGGTGGCATGGACGCCGGCATCGGTGCGCCCCGCCCCCTGCACCAGCGCGCGGACGCCCGAAAAAGCCTCCACCGCCGCCATCAGGCAGCCCTGCACGGTCGGCGTCTCGTCCCGCGCCTGAACCTGCCAGCCCCGGAACGGCCCGCCGTCATATTCGATCAGCAGTTTGTAACGCGGCATCAGGCGAGACTATCGAAAGCCGGCGGATAGCGCACTGCCCCGTGTCCAGGCGCACTCCCGGCGAGGCGCAGCGCCTGAAAATGCGACCCCGCATAGACGCATGCGAAACCTTGCGCCGCCGCAACGGAAAAGCCGAAACGACCATAATAAACCGGGTCGCCCAGGACGAAAACAAGCGGCGTGCGCGCATCCTTCAGGACGGCAAGCCCGGTCTCCACCAAGCGCTGCCCAATGCCGGCGCGCTGTCGGTCCGGCCGGACGCCAAGCGGCGCAAGGCCGGCGACGGGGAGACCATCCACATGGAGGCGCGGAAAGGCGATATGGCCGACGACCTGCCCACCCTGTTCCTCCACCAGCGCGAGCGCGATATCGCCCTCCGCCCGCAGGCGGCGCACCAGACCGGCCTCGGCCGCGCCGTCGAAAACCGCGACCAGCAGCGCATGAACGGCGTCCGCATCCTCCGCCCGCTCCGCGCGGATCGCGACGCCACCGGCCGTCATGACAGCCGCGACCCGGCCTTGAGCGGCGTGCCGCGCAGGAATTCCTCCGCGCCCATGGGCCTGCCGCCGGCGCGCTGAAGCTCCACGAGGCGCATGGCGCCTTCGCCGCAGGCGACCGTCAGCCGGTCGTCCAGCACGGTGCCGGAAATGCCGGAGCCTTCGCCGCGGGTCGAGCGCAGCACCTTCACCCGCACCGCCTTGCCGCCCGTTGAACCGTCCTGCCACTCGAACCACGCGCCGGGAAACGGCGACAGCCCGCGCGCATGATCGTGGACCGCGCGCCATGGCCGGGTCCAGTCGATCCGCGCCTCGGCCTTGTCGATCTTGGCGGCGTAAGTCACGCCTTCGTCCGGCTGCGGCGTCAGGTCCAGCGCGCCGTCGCGGGCCAAATCCGCCATGGCGCGGGCCATCAGCTCCGCCCCCAGCGGGCTCAGCGCATCATGCAGTTCGCCCGCCGTCATGTCCGGCGCGATCGGCAGGCGCGCCGTCATCGCCACCGGGCCGGTGTCGAGCCCTTCCTCCATGCGCATCACCATCACGCCGCTTTCAGTGTCGCCGGCCATGATGGCGCGATTGATGGGCGCGGCTCCGCGCCAGCGCGGCAACAGCGAGGCATGGAGATTGAAGCAGCCGCGCGGCACGGCATCGAGAATGGCCTTCGGCAGGATCAGCCCATAGGCCACGACCACGGCGGCCTCCGCACCATGGGCCTTGAAGGCCGCCAGCGCCTCGTCGCTGCGCAGGCTGCGGGGCGTGTGGACGGAAAGGCCGAGCCGTTCCGCCTCGCGGGCCACCGGCGTCGGCTGAAGCGCCATGCCGCGGCCGCCGGGCTTGGCCTCGCGGGTATAGACCGCGACGATCTCATGGCCGTTCGCCGCGAGCCGGGTCAGCACCGGCACCGCGAAATCCGGCGTGCCCATGAAGATCAGCCGCATCGGCCTCACTCCGCCGCGCGCTTGGCGGCCTTGGCGAATTTCTTGGCGACGCGGTCGCGCTTGAGCTTGGAGAGATAGTCGACGAACAGCACGCCGTTGAGATGGTCGATCTCGTGCTGGAGGCAGGTCGCCAGCAGGCCGGTCGCCTCGATCTCGTGGGCGCGGCCGTCGAGGTCCAGATAGGTCGCGCGCACCGCCGCCGGCCGCTCGACCTCCTCGTAATAATCCGGGATCGAGAGGCAGCCCTCCTCATAGCTCGCCTTCTCCTCCGAGGACCAGACAATCTCCGGATTGATGAAGACGCGCGGCTCCGGCGGGTCGTCCTTCTTGGCGAGGTCCATGGTCACGACGCGCAGCGGCACCGCCACCTGAATGGCGGCAAGGCCGATGCCCGGCGCGTCATACATGGTCTCGAACATGTCCTCGACCAGCGTTTTCACGCCGGCGTCGATCTCCTTCACAGGCTCGCAGACCTGCCGGAGACGTTTGTCGGGAAGAATGATGATATCGCGGAGCGCCATGGTGCCTCTTGCCTTGCCCGGCATGTAAGCGGTGACAGGGGCAGGGTCAATCAGGACTGACTGACCTTTGTGACACGGCCCGCCGTCCCGCCCGCGCCAACACCCACGCTCATGCCGGTGGATCGTTGCGGCTTGTGCCGGGCCCGCGAGTCACGGATAGCTTGCGCCCATGACCCCGACCGCCGCCCCCGACACGGCTTCCGCCCGCCCCGGCCTCGCGCAGGCGCTGGCGGTCTATCTGCGGCCGCAGGTGCTCATCGTCATGGTGCTGGGCTTCGCCTCCGGCCTGCCGCTCGCCTTGTCCGGTTCCACCCTGCTGGTCTGGCTGCGGGAATCCGGCGTCGATCTCGGCACCATCGGCCTGCTGACGCTCGTGAGCACGCCCTACACGCTGAAATTCCTCTGGGCGCCGCTGGTGGACACTTTCGGCGTGCCGTTCCTGACCCGCCGTCTGGGCCGCCGGCGCGGCTGGCTGGTGTTCTCGCAATTGCTGCTGATCGCGGCCATCGCCCTGCTGGCCTTTAGCGATCCGCTGACCTCGCTCGGCGTTGTCGTCGTCGCTGCCGTGCTGGTCGCAGCCGCCTCGGCCACCCAGGATATCGTCATCGACGCATTCCGGGTCGACAGTCTGGCGGAACACGAGCAGGCCGCCGGCATGGCCTCCTTCGTCGCGGCCTATCGTGTCGGCATGCTGGTCGCGACCGCGGGCGCGCTCTATGTCGTCAGCGGCGTCGAACTCGCGGGCTTCGGACGCGGCACCGCCTGGACCATCGGCTATCTCGCCATGGCGGGACTGGTGCTGGTCGGCATGATCGCGGCCCTGTCCGCGACCGAGCCGGAGCGCTCCCGCATCGCGGAAGCAGCCGAAGCCGCGCAGGGCGAGACGAGCCCGCTCCAGCGCGTGCTGCGCGGGGCCTATTCGGCTTTCTCGGATTTCCTCAGCCGCGACTTCGCGCTGGCAGTGCTGGCCTTCGTCATCCTGTTCAAGCTGTGCGACGCCTTTGCCGGCACCATGACCGCGCCTTTCGTCATCGACCTCGGCTTCTCGCGCACGGACTATGCCAATATCGTCAAGGGCGTCGGCCTGGCCGCGACGCTGATCGGCGGCTTCGCCGGCGGCGCGCTGGCGAGCCGCTATTCGCTGGTGACGAGCCTGTGGGTCGGGGCGGCGTTGCAGGCCGCGTCCAACCTCGCCTTCTACTGGCTGGCGATCAGCGGCCAGAACTACACGGCGCTGACGCTCGCCATCATCGCGGAGAATTTCACCAGCGCCATCGGCACGGTGATCTTCGTCGCGTATCTGTCCTCGCTCTGCAAGAATCCGCTGCATACGGCGACGCAATTCGCGCTGCTCACGGCGCTGGCCGCCGTCGGCCGGACGTATCTTTCCGCCGGCGCAGGCTATCTCGCCGAGTTCGCCGGCTATCCGATGTTCTTCATCCTGAGCACCGTCACGGCGCTCCCGAGCCTGGTGCTGCTGGCCTGGCTGCAACGCGGGGGGCATTTCCGCACCGACGCTCAGGCAGCGTCCCCGCCGCGTCCCTAGGGCGCGTCGCGGCTCACACCGCGATGCCCCGGTGCCGGAGCAGGATGGCTTCGATATCCGCCGGATAGAACGGCTTGCCCAGAAAGGCGGCCACGCCGGCCCGGCGAACCCGCTCCCGCAGGTCCGCATCCGGCATGGCTGTCATCGCCACCACATTGTCGAGCGTCTTCGCCAGCTTGATGCGCGCCAGCAATTCGCCGCCGCTCAGGCCGGGCATGTTGTAGTCCACCAGCACATAATCGAAATCCGTGGCCTGAATGCGCCGCAGGGCGTCCATCCCGTCGCCGGCTTCCTCGATCTCGAAGCGGAACCGGCTGGCCTCCAGAATGCGGCGCACGATGCCGCGCATGGTCGGCGAATCGTCCACCACGAGAATGCGGCTCGCCATGCACAGGCGCGCACAGCGGCCAAGCAGGTCGGCGGCCTCGGTCACGCTGCCGGGAACCGGCACGACGCCATCGACGACGCCATCGAGCCGGGGATGGCGGGCGGCCGCGGACGCCGCCCCCAGCGCCAGCACCAGCGGGCGGCCAGGCCCGAGCGGCGGCGGGACGGTGATGGTGGTGGTGGCACCGTCATGCAGCAGCACGATATCCGCCGGCTGGTCCGGCAGCGGACCGGACGCCGCGGCATCGCCAGTGCTCTCGACCAGCATCGGCACCGGCAGACGGGCCGCGCCGGCGGCAAGAGTCCGCCGCAGCCCTTCGTCCGGCGACAGCAGCGCCACCCTGAGAGATACCAGTTCGCCCATGGCAGGCCCGCTATCCTCAACCCTCATCCGCTTGAAAGGACGGAACCCGTTCTTCTATGACGCTGCGCCGTGCCGGTTCCTGCCAGTTCCGCCACACAGGCGGGGTCAGGCCCGGCGCAGCGTCTCCATGAAGCGGATCGCCTCGCCCTGGGCGGGCGTGGCGAGATCGCCATCCCACATCACGCGGCGGCCGCGGATGATGGTGCCGACCGGCCAGCCCGTCACTTCGACGCCGTCATAGGGCGTCCATTGGGAACGGGAGGCGATCCAGCCGTTGGTGATGGTCTGCCGGCGCTTGAGATCGACCACGGTGAAATCCGCGTCATAGCCGGCCGCGATGCGGCCCTTGCAGGCGATGTTGAACAGCCGCGCGGGACCGGCGCTGGTCATGTCCACGAAGCGTTGCAGACTCATGCGCCCGGCATTCACATGGTCGAGCATCACCGGCACCAGCGTCTGCACGCCGGTCATGCCGGAGGGGCTGGCGGGATAGGTCTTGGCCTTTTCCTCAAGGGTATGCGGCGCGTGATCCGAGCCGAGGATATCGGCGACGCCGTCGCTCACGCCGCGCCAGATGCCGGCCTTGTGGGCGGCATCGCGCACCGGCGGGTTCATCTGCGCCTTCGTGCCCAGCCGCTCGTAGCAATCCGGCGCTTCCAGCGTCAGGTGATGCGGCGTGACTTCCACGGAGGCGACATCCTTGTGGGCGCGCAGGAAATCCATCTCGTCCTGCGTGGAGACATGCAGCACATGGATGCGCGCGCCATGCAGGCGCGCCAGTTCCACCAGACGCCGCGTCGAGGACATCGCCGTTTCCACGTCGCGCCAGACCGGATGCGAACGCGGGTCGCCCTCGATGCGCTCTCCCTTGCGGTCGTTGAGGCGGTATTCGTCCTCCGAATGGAACGCCGCGCGGCGGCTGATGGCCTTGAGAATCGCGCCGACGCCCTCGTCATCCTCCACCAGCAGCGTGCCGGTGGACGAGCCCATGAACACCTTCACGCCCGAACAGCCCGGCAGCCGCTCCAGTTCCGGCAGGTCGCGGACATTCTCGTGGGTGCCGCCGATATAGAAGGCATAGTCGCAATGCATGGCGTGGCGCGCCCGCGTGACCTTGTCCTCCAGCGTGGCCGCCGTCACGGTCAGCGGGTTGGTGTTGGGCATCTCGAACACGCCGGTGACGCCGCCCAGCACCGCGCCCAGCGAGCCGGTGACGAGGTCTTCCTTGTGGGTCAGGCCGGGATCGCGGAAATGGACCTGGGTGTCGATGACGCCGGGCAGGATATGCAGGCCGCGACAGTCGATGATCTCCCCGGCGCTCGCCGCCGACAGGTCGCCGAGGGCGGCGATGCGCCCGCCGCGCAGGCCGACGTCGCGGACGCCCTCGCCGTCGTGATTCACGACCGTGCCGCCCTTGAGGATCACGTCGTAGGTGGTCGCTGGGGTCTGGGTCATGGCGAAGCGTCCCGTCCGGCCTTGAGGAGATGGTCGCTGGCCCTTACGTTCCGGACCACGCCGTGGCAAGCCGATTCCGGCGGCGCGCCCGGCGCAACACTGTCGAACACTATGGAACAGGCAGCATGAAGGCCGTTATGCTTCAGGATCGCGGGGTGGTGAGGGTGTCAGGCCCCACGGCCCGGGCGTTTCTCGACGGCCTCGTGACCGCCGACATGGCCATGGTCGCGCCGGACCACGCCGGTTTCGCGGCGCTGCTGAGCCCCCAGGGCAAGATTCTGTTCGATTTCATCGTCGCCGGCGACGGCGCGGACGGCTTCCTGCTGGACGTGCCGCGCGACCTCGCCGCCGGCCTCGCCGCCCGGCTGAAATTCTATCGGCTCCGCGCCAAGATCGAGATCGAGGACGTCTCGGACAAGTTTGTCGTGCTCGCGGTGTGGGACGGACTTCCGGATATCGACGGCACACGGCTCTTCGCCGATCCGCGCCTGCCCGCCCTCGGCCACCGCGCCATCGTGCCGGCGGAGGCCGCCGCCGGCATCCTCGCCAGCCCCGGCATGGAACCCTCCGACACCGCCGCTTATGAGGCCCACCGCATCGCCCATGGCGTGCCGCAGGGCGGCGCGGACTTCGCCTATGGCGACGCCTTTCCCCACGAAGCCGACATGGACCAGCTCGCGGGGGTCGATTTCGGCAAGGGCTGCTATGTCGGGCAGGAGGTCGTGTCGCGGATGCAGCATCGCGGCACCGCGCGGACCCGCACCGTACCGGTTGCGATCACCGGTCCCGCGCCCGCCCCCGCCACGCCGGTCATGGCCGGCGAGAAGACCATCGGCCGGATGGGCTCCCACGCCGGCGACCGGGGCCTCGCCATGCTGCGCCTCGACCGCGTCGCGGACGCCATGGCTGCCGGCCTGCCGCTCGTCGCCGGCGAGGCGACGCTCATGCTGACAAAGCCGGACTGGGTGCGCTTCGCATGGCCCGGCGAGAAACCCGCGACCGCCGGAGCCGCCGAATGACCGCTCTCCCGTTCAACCCGGACGGCAGGACCCGCTGCCCCTGGTCCGAGAAGGATGCGCTCTATATCGACTATCACGACACCGAATGGGGCGTGCCCGAATACGACGACCGCGCGCTCTATGAGAAGCTGATCCTCGACGGCTTCCAGGCCGGGCTGTCGTGGATCACGATCCTGCGCAAGCGCGACAACTTCCGCAAAGCCTTCGATGATTTCGCGCCGGAGAAGATCGCCCGCTACACCCCGCGCAAGGTGGAGAAGCTGATGCAGGATGCCGGCATCGTCCGCAACCGCCTGAAGATCGAGGGCGCGGTGCTGTCCGCAAAGGCTTATCTCGACGTGATGGAGAACGGCCCCGGCTTCTCCGCGCTGCTGTGGGATTTCATGGACGGCAAGCCGCAGGTGAACCGCTTCAAGACCCTGAAGGACGTTCCGGCGGAAACCGACCTCTCGCGCAAAATCTCCAAGGACCTGTCCAAGCGCGGCTTCAAATTCGTCGGCCCCACCATCGTCTATGCCTTCATGCAGGCGGTCGGCATGGTCAACGACCATCTCGTCACCTGCCATCGCCATGGCCCCTGCGCGCAGCACGCCCCGCATGGCTAAGGCGATCCACGAGGCCGGCATTCCCCGCGCCTGGCAGCGCATGTTGTCCGGACGCCGGCTCGACCTGCTCAATCCCTCGCCGCTGGATGTGGAAATCGGCGACATCGCCCATGGCCTTGCCCGCGTCGCGCGCTGGAACGGCCAGACCGAGGGGCCGCATATCTTCTCCGTGGCGCAGCATTCGCTGCTGGTGGAGGCGATCCTGCGCGAGACCCATCCGCGGCTGGACCGCCGGGCGCGGCTCGCGACGCTGCTGCACGACTCGCCCGAATATGTGATCGGCGACATGATCTCGCCCTTCAAGGCCGTGATCGGCGATGCTTACAAGACCATCGAGCACCGGCTGCTGGCGGCGATCCATCTGCGCTTCGGCCTGCCGGCGGAAACGAGCCCGCTGCTGTCCGGGCGGATCAAGGCGGCCGACCGGGCCGCCGCCTTCCTTGAGGCGACCCGGCTCGCCGGCTTCGCCGTGGCCGAGGCGCGGCGGCTGTTCGGCCCGCCGCCGGCGCTGGTCCACGGCCTTGCCCCGGACTATCTGGCACCCTGGCCGGCGGACGAAGCGGAGCGCCGGTTTCTCGGACGCTTCGCGGCGCTTCTGCCGCAGCCGCCGGCGTGACGTCCGCGCGGCGTTGTGGTAGCCGGCCCGGCTTGGTACCTAGCGCCCATGCTTCACGTCTGCTCGCTTCAGCGCCTGAAAGGCACCGTCTACGAGACCCGCGCGAGCCATGTGGTCTCGCTGCTCGGGCGCGAGACCCATGTGTCCTGCCCGCCGGGCGTCTCCCGCGCCAACCATCTCTGGCTGAAGATGCACGACATCACCGCGCCGCTGGACGGCCATGTCGTGCCGGGCGAGAATCACGTCGCGGAACTCGTGGACTTCGCCCGGCGCTGGGACCGCGCCGCGCCCATGGTGATCCACTGCTTCGCCGGCATCAGCCGGTCCACGGCATCGGCCTTCATCGTCGCCTGCGCGCTCGATCCGCAGCGGGACGAGCACGATATCGCCCGGGCGATCCGTGACGCATCGACAACCGCCAGCCCCAACACCCGCCTGGTCGCGCTGGCGGATGCGCTGCTGGCGCGGGAGGGGCGCATGGTCGCCGCCATCGACGCCATCGGCCGCGGCGTCATCGCGGAAGAAGGCGTGCCGTTTCGGCTCGACCTGTGATGGCCGTCCCCGCCCCACCCCCGGACGCCGCCCTGACGCCCCTCGCCATCGGCCTCACCGCCGCCATCGTCGCCGTGGAGGGGGACGAGCCGGTGATCCTCGTGTCCGGCGAGGACGGCGGCGGCGAGCCGCGCGCGGGCCTGCCCTCCGGCCCGTTCGACCCGCTGGCGCACCGCACCTTCGAGATCGGCCTGCGGGCCTTCGTCGAGGCGCAGACCGCCCTGCGCATCGGCTATGTCGAACAGCTCTACACCTTCGGGGATCGCGGCCGTCACGCCGAGCCGGACGACGACGCCCATATGGTCTCGATCGGCTATCTCGCCCTGAGCCGCATTCCGGAGGACCCTTCCGCCCTCCGCGCCTCCGGGGCGGGATTCGAGCCGTGGTACAGCTTCTTTCCGTGGGAGGACTGGCGCGGCGGCCGGCCGGCGATACTGGACCGGATCATCCTGCCGGCGCTGAGCGCCTGGACGGACGAGGCGGCGACGGCGCGGCGCGGCCACGCGCTGGGCCGGGCCGACCGGGTGCGGCTCTATTTCGGCCCGCCGGCCGCCGCGAGCTGGGACGAGGAGCGCGTGCTCGACCGCTACGAGCTGCTGTACGAGGCCGGGCTGATCGAGGAGGCCCGGCGCGACGGCCGCGAGGCCGCGCTGGCGCGCGGGACCGTGCCGCCGCTCGGCGAGCCGATGCGCTTCGACCATCGCCGCATCCTCGCCACCGCCATCGCCCGGCTGCGCGCCAAGCTGAAATATCGCCCGGTCATCTTCGAGCTGATGCCGCCCGAATTCACCCTGACAGCCCTGCAACGCCGCGTCGAGGCGATCTCCGGGCGGCATCTCCACAAGCAGAATTTCCGCCGGCTGGTGGAATCCGCAGCCCTTGTGGAAGCTACCGGCGAGACCACGGCGGCCACGGGCGGCCGGCCGGCGGCGCTCTATCGTTTCCGCCGCGAGGTGCTTCAGGAACGCCCCTCGCCGGGCCTGCGGGTCGGCGCGCGGTCGTAGGCACGATCCCCGGACATGCCGGGCGCTCGCGATTCAAGCCGAACCAGGAGAGCCGACATTCCATCAGCGTGACGGGGAAGGTCCGGCGGCCTGGTCCGCGCTCGGATGCCAGAGCGGCCGATAGCCGCGCGCCAGCGCCGCGACGATGGCCGGCGGCGTGATCAGGACGAGGGGCCGGGCGGCCTCCGGCCCCGCACCCGCAGAGCGGGGCGTCTCCGATGAGGCGATCTCCGGCAAGGTCTCGGCCGCCTCATAACCGAACGGCGTCCAGCGCAGCAGGCAACCGCCGCGCACCGCATGGGTCGTGCCGCAGCTTTCCACCATGACGCCGTCCGGGAGGTCGTTCAGCGGCCGATCCAATGGCGGCAGCGGACCGGCGACGGCGCGGCGCTGGGCATGAAGCAGCCGGTCGATATCGCCCGCCCGGGGACGGCGGTTTCCGGCACGCATCTCCCCGGCCCGCATCCGTCCTGTCCGCAGGCCATCGGACGGCATGCCCTCCGCCGCTTCGCCGCCCGGGTAGCCATTCTCTCGTTGCGGTCCTTCCGGCCAACCGCCGGCCACCGCCGGCGCGATGGCGCGGGCGAAGGCTTCGGCGTCTCTCCGGCGGCACTCGAAACAGGGCCGGTGACCGGCGGCCAGCGCCGTCACCTCGTCGAAAAAGAACAGTTCCGTGTAACTGTCGCCCCAGACCCGCCGCCGACGCCCTTTGAAATCCAGCCGGCAGCAGATCCACGCCCGGCTCGCCCAGCGCCGGCGGCCGAGCAGCCGTTCATCTTCATGAATGCGGCCGCCGCGGTTGCCCATCAACAACCCGCGCGCCGGGCTGGCGAACAGGTTTCCGAAGGGATCGACACGGCTGGCGAGCGGCATGGGAATTGTGAACCTGCCGGGCGGGATGAGGCAGGATCACCTCCTGCTTTCAGACGGGAAGGAAAGAGACTTAGGATCGCTGCGCCGGCACTCGAAATCCGATCTTCAGATGATGAGGACCTTTGTCATGACAAGCAAGGAACATCCCGATCGCCGCAATTTCCTGATGTCATCCATCGCAATCGGCGCATCGTCTGCCCTCGCGGCAAGCGCAGCTTCGACACATGCCCAGAACGCCGCCACTCCGCCGCCCGGCGGAATGCAGGGCGCAACCTCGGCGACGACCTATACGGGCGATACAATTCAGGGGAGGAAGGTCGTCAGCGCACTCGACGTCAACGACCTGACGCCCGGGCAGAAGCACTTTCTATATTTTCAGGGCGTCGAGATGCCCGCCGGGCAGCACTGGCATGTTTCCGTGGCGGTCGCCAGAGGCGCGAAGCCAGGCAAGCGCATCGTGCTCACCAGCGGCGTGCATGGCGACGAAATGAGTTCGATCCATACCGTCCTCGCTGTCATGAACCAGCTCGATCCGGCCCGGATGTCCGGCACCGTGATGGCCGTCACGGACGTGGCCCGGCCGGCCGTGGAAACCATGCAGCGCCGATGGCCGGATTTCGGCAGAGGCGAAGACCTGATCGACCTGAACCGGGAATGGCCCGGAAACGAGAATGGCCTCACGGCAGCCAGTCGCCATGCCGGGCTCCTGTTCAACAGGCTGCTGCGCCCGAATGCCGATGCCGCGATCGACTTCCATACCGGCACAACCGGCTTTGAGGTCACGGCATTCAACATCGGCGGCATGGATGTGCCCGAGGTCAGGGCCATGCTGGAGCTTTATCCAGTCGGTCAGATTTTCGACAATCACGTCTATCCCGGCGTCCTGCATAACGCATTCATGGACGTCGGCATTCCAGCCTTCACGCCGGAAATCGGCGCGGCGCGCGTGCTGGACCGCGAGATGAGCTCGCTGTTCGTGGAAGGCACGATGAACGTGCTCAAACACTACGGCATCGTGGCCGGCCCCATGGGACGCACTGGCAAGGACGTGAGCGTATTCGTCGGCAACAGCGCGTTTCCCATCCTGGCAACGAGGGGCGGGATCGTCGAACATCTGGTCAAGCTCAACGACAAGGTCGCGCCCGGACAGAAGCTCGCGATCCAGCGCAACAGTTTCGGCGAGACGGTGGCGGAATATACGAGCGGCGTGGCCGGAGAGATAACGGGCCAGCGCAGCGACGCCATGGCGCAGCCGGGCAACCCCCTGGTCTTCATCCTTTTCAACAGGGACCAGCCGGGCGGCAGCGAAAGCTATGCGGAGTAGGTGAAAGCCGGGCGCTTCACCTGAAGAGCCACAAACCTCCTCCGGCATCGCCGGTGGCCACCGCATGGCTGCCGGTTTTCGCCGGGCGGGGAACAGACCTTCGCAGCGGCCGGATGATGGCGGTCCTGGCCGGTTGGCGTCGAAGCCCCGAAAGCCCGGCTCCAGGTCAAGCCTTCGTCTTGACGGAGCCTTCAATCGGCAAGCGAAATGCAATGGCCGGGACAAGCCCGGCCATTGCATTCTTTCCAGTATCGCCAAGGCGCGTCACGCCTGGGGCCGAAGCGTCACGCCTGCGGCTGCGGCTCCAGCCCGCCACCGTCCGGTTCGGGCCGGGGCCGGCCATGGCCGGCGGACGGCACGGCCGAGGCACGGGGCGTCGCCGGCTCGACATCGACGTCGCGGACCGGACGCTTGCCGTTGATCAGGTCCTTGATCTCGTCGCCGGACAGGGTCTCGAATTCGAGCAGCCCCTTGGCGAGCGCCTCGAGGTCGGCGCGCTTCTCGGTGAGGATCTGCACCGCCTCGTCATAGCCGGCCTCGACGAAACGGCGCACCTCCGCGTCGATCTTGCGGCTGGTCTCCTCGGAGACGCTCTGCTGGCGCGCAACCTGATAGCCGAGGAACACCTCGTCGTTGTTGTCGCCATAGGCCACGGTGCCGAGCTCCGGCGAGAAGCCCCAGCGCGTCACCATCATGCGGGCGAGCTTGGTCGCCTGCTCGATGTCGGAGGATGCGCCCGAGGTAACCTTTTCCTTGCCGAAGATCATCTCCTCGGCGACGCGGCCGCCCATCATGATGGCGAGGCGCGAGGTCATCTGCTCCAGCGACATCGACAGCTTGTCGCGCTCCGGCAACTGCATGACCATGCCGAGCGCACGCCCGCGCGGAATGATCGTCGCCTTGTGGATCGGATCGGTCGCGGGCACGTTGAGGCCGACGATGGCGTGGCCGCCCTCGTGATAGGCCGTCAGCATCTTCTCTTCCTCGGACATGACGAGCGATTTGCGCTCGGCGCCCACCATCACCTTGTCCTTGGCCTCCTCGAACTCAGCCTGCGTCACCATCCGCTTGTTGCGGCGGGCCGCGGTGAGTGCAGCCTCGTTGACGAGGTTCATCAGGTCGGCGCCGGAGAAGCCCGGCGTGCCGCGCGCGATGGTCTTGAGGTTGATATCGGGCGCCAGCGGCACCTTGCGAACGTGAACCTTGAGAATCTGCTCGCGGCCGACGACGTCCGGGTTCGGCACCAC
>DATMEW010000004.1:0-1520 GCA_035556495.1 Xanthobacteraceae bacterium
TTCCTCCACATCGGCGATATGCATGTATTCGATGCCGACATGGCCGCAGTAATTCTTGCGCAGGATGCCGACCAGCTCGCGCACCGTCGCCCATTCGAGCCCCAGCGTGCCGCCGAGATAGACCGGGCGGTCCAGCGCCTCGCCGGCGAAGCCGTGGTACTCCGGCGTCAGGTCGGCGGGAATTTCCTGCTGCGAAAGGCCCAGCGGGTCGAGATCGGCGGCCAGATGCCCGCGCACGCGATAAGTCCGCACCAGCATCATGGCGCGGATCGAATCCCCGGCGGCGCGCTCGATCGTCTCTTCGTCCACCAGGCGGCCGGCCTTGGCGGAGGCGTCTTTCACCACGAGCTTCATCGCCGTGGGATCCAGCGCCTGCGTCAGGTCGTCGTCGCCGCCGTCGTCGAACAGCGGCCAGCGCGGGCTGGCCCAGCTCGGGCCGGGCTGGGGGCCGTCCTGGTCGGTGATCTCGGGGATGAAATTCTGCGCTTGGTTACCCATCGGGACGATCCTTGAACACCAACTGTGGAGAGTCAGGCCAGTTCCTTGAGCAGGGCATCGAGCGTCGTGCCCAGTTCGCTGGGTGATGAGGCGACGCGCACGCCGGCGTCTTCCAGCGCGGCGATCTTGTCCTCGGCGCCGCCCTGGCCGCCCGAAACGATCGCGCCGGCGTGGCCCATGCGGCGGCCCGGCGGGGCGGTGCGGCCGGCGATGAAGCCGACCACCGGCTTGCGCCGGCCGCGCCGGGCCTCGTCCTTCAGGAACTGCGCGGCGTCTTCCTCGGCGCTGCCGCCGATCTCGCCGATCATGATGATCGAACGGGTCGCCTCGTCGGCCAGGAACAGCTCCAGCACGTCGATGAAATTGGTGCCGTTCACCGGGTCGCCGCCGATGCCGACCGCCGTGGTCTGGCCCAGGCCGATCTGCGTGGTCTGGAACACCGCCTCATACGTCAGCGTGCCGGACCGGCTGACGACGCCGACGCTGCCCTGCTTGAAGATATTGGCCGGCATGATGCCGATCTTGCATTCGCCGGGCGTCAGCACGCCGGGGCAGTTGGGCCCGATCAGCCGCGACTTGCTGCCGCTCAGCGCCCGCTTCACCCGCACCATGTCCAGCACCGGGATGCCTTCGGTGATCGCGACGATCAGCTCCACCTCGGCATCGATCGCTTCCAGAATGGAATCCGCCGCGAACGGCGGCGGCACATAGATCACCGAAGCCGTCGCCCCGGTGGCATGCTTCGCCTCGGCCACGGTGTCGAACACCGGCAGGCCCAGATGGGTCTGCCCGCCTTTGCCCGGCGTCACGCCTGCGACCATGGCCGTGCCGTAATCCAGCGCCTGCTGGGTATGGAACGTGCCGGTATCGCCGGTCATCCCCTGGGTGATGACCTTGGTGTTCTTGTCGACGAGGATGCTCATTTAATTCTCCGAAACAGTGCGCGGACGTCCGAACATCTATCCGCCGCCTCGCATGCTACGAAGCTGGTCCAGGGATCGGCGCCGCCTTCATGCCAGCGA
>DATMEW010000005.1:0-13240 GCA_035556495.1 Xanthobacteraceae bacterium
AACGAGGTCGAACGCCGGCTCGGCATCAGCGTCTCGGTCGGCCTGTCCCACAACAAATTCCTGGCGAAGATCGCCTCCGACCTCGACAAGCCGCGCGGCTTCGCCGTGCTCGGCCGCGACGAGGCCGCCGCCTTTCTGGCGGAGCGCCCGGTCGGCTTCATCTATGGCGTCGGCAAGGCCGGGCAGCGCCGGTTCGAGCGGGACGGCATCCGCACCATCGCCGATCTCCAGCGCATGACGGAGATCGAGCTGATGCGCCGCTATGGCGCGGAGGGCCAGCGCCTCGCCCGTCTCGCCCATGGCATCGATCATCGCCGCGTGGTGCCGGAGCGGGAGGCCAAGACCATCTCCAGCGAAACGACATTCGGCGAGGACCTCGCCGACGCGCACGCGCTGGAACGAAAGCTCTGGCATCTTTCCGAAAAGGTGTCCGGCCGGATGAAGGCGGCATCGCTGGTCGGCAACACCGTGACCCTGAAGCTGAAAACCGCCGATTTCCGTATCCGCACCCGGGCGCGCTCGCTGGATCATCCGACCCAGCTTGCCGAGCGCATTTTCGAATCCGGCCGCGACCTGCTCGCCGCCGAGGCGGACGGCACCGCCTTCCGCCTCATCGGGATCGGCGTATCGGCACTCTCGGAGACCAGCCAGCCGGACCGGGGCGACCTGATCGACGGCCGCCGCGCCGAAGCCGAACTCGCCATGGACCGCCTGCGCGCCCGGTTCGGCAAGGGCGCGATCGTCAAGGGCCGCGCCCTGGCGGCGGACGGCGAGGAGTAGGCGAGCCGGACAAAGTCGAAACTGCACGGCTTTCGGTGATTCCCACTGCTGTTAGAGATGATGATTGAGTCAACCAACTCGACAACGAGAGATCATCTCTGCCCTAAGCGATGAGATCGATTATGTTCTGCCCCGATACCGGCATCGGTGCATGGATGGGCATTTGCGCGACCATGATCTCTAAACTGTCTAAAGCGCTCTCGATATTGGTAACATCTACGCCGGCAAAATCTAAATAATTATATTTCCACCACTGTAATGCTTGTAATCGGCGAATGGCTTCATCATCAAACCGCCTGCGTATCAACCTAGCGGGATTTCCGCCGACTATTGAGTATGGTGGTACATCTTTGGTGACAACAGATCGTCCGGCGACAACTGATCCATCACCTATATGAACGCCATCTCGGATAAAGACCCCGTCTCCGATCCAAACGTCGTTCCCGATTGAAACATCTTTTGTATGCTGAAAAGGAAAAGCTTTGAAAGATCGCCGTGGCTCATTCTGCTTCATTCGATACTCGTGACACACCTCCCAACTGTCATTGTAAAAGAATAATGAGCTACCTAACCAGGATACTGGATGATTTCCTAGATCAGCGGCGACGTTGGGCGCTATTGAGCAGTAGCGGCCGATTCGCTTAATTCGGCTAAATCCGGACATCGAATAGGAGAAAGAGCCAACTGAAACGGGCTCGTAGGCGTGAATCCACTCCGTCATTATTGGTGGTTCGAAGGAGCAGTTGGGATGAATAAAATGCTGGCCGTCCTGCCTAATAAATATATCGAGCTCTGATGCGAGTTTTTCACGCTTTCCAGCGTCTAGTGTAATTAGCATGGCACCCCCCATCTGGCTTGCAATCTGACAGGCCAATACCCTTCCTGTCCAGATTTCCGGTAGGGGCAATAGATCATCATATCGCTAGAGACCACCCTGATCACCCAGTCGATACGGAATGGTCCGATCAAGGCAACTCGGTCCAGGCTATTTCGCATTCCGGGCGAAGGATGTACCGCGGCCAAGACAACTCGAACTTGCGAACAGCCGTCTCTGGCGGCTATCGCGTTCGTGGCCGCTACAGGACCATAGATCGGGCCATGGCGGAGGTTTGCCGCGCTACTTCGCGCCGCCGTCCTTGCAGGGCTTGGCCGGCGCGATGTCCAGGGAAGTCAGCGCGCCGCGGATGACGAAATCGTTGTAGTCCAGCGTCAGCGCCCGGGAGATGCCGTTCTCGTAGAGTTCGAACGAGATGGCATAAACCGGCAGTTGCTCCCCGGTCCGGTCCGCGGTGCGGTCGAAATAGCTCACCGTCACCGGCCAGCGCCGGAGCCCGGCAAGCTCGGCCTTTCCGGCTGCGGCATCTTCGGGCGGCTTCTCCGCCGCGGCGATCTCGCGCCCGATCACGGTCAAGGTGTTGTAGACCTTCTCACCCTTGTCCGAACCATCGTAAACCGGCGTTTCGAACACCGTCCTGCCTTCGCGCGCCGCATCCAGAACCCGGGCGACATGCTGGGTCGGGAACAGCACCGCGGCCTCCAGCGTGTTCTCGCCCTTCGCCGGCTTGGTGAGGCGGACCTTGATGCCCTCCGGGCCGCGCAGCGCCTCGCCGCTGACCTCATCGGTCAGGTTTTCGTTGAGCCGGTTTTCGGAGCGGAAGTTGAAGCTGGCGGCGTCCCCCGCCTCCCAGGTGTTGGCGCGCAGGTCGCTGAGGATCACGCCGCCTTCGCCGTTGTCGAGTTCGGACACCTGGCGGAAGTCCAGGGTATAGCCGTCGCAGGCGCTGCCCTTGAAGTCGTAGAGAATGCGCCCGCGCACCGCGACGACCGCCGCCTTGCCCTGGGACCGGACCAGCGAGAGGTCGTAAACTGCGCGATGCTGGACGAATGGGGCCGGCTGCTGCGCCAGCGCCGGCGCGCTGCCGCCCGCGCTTGCCAGAACCACCGCGGCGACACATGTTGAAAGGAACCGGAGCATGAAATCCCACCGATGAATATCGTCGCGCCATCCAGCCGCAGAAAGGTGGCGACAACACGTCTCGAAAAGCCGCTCTGCGTGACGGCAGGCCCCGGACGAAACCAATGACCGCCTCCGAACCGAACGGCGACTGGCTGACAGCCCGGCCGATCGCCCATCGCGGGTTGCACGACCGCAGCCGCGGCATCATCGAAAACACGCCCGGCGCCATCACGGCGGCCGTGGCCGGCGGCTACGGCATCGAGGTGGATGTGCAACTGTCCGCGGACGGCGAGGCCATGGTGCATCACGACGAGGCGCTCGGCCGGCTCACGGAAGGGGACGCGCCGCTGGCGACGCTGGGCGCGGCCGCCCTGAAGCAGGTGCCGTTCCGGGAAACCGCGGACCGGATGATCACCCTCGGCGAGCTGTGCGACCTTGTCGCCGGCCGCGCCACCCTGGTGGTCGAGATCAAGAGTCTCTGGGATGGCGACGAGCGCCTCGCCCGGCGGACCGCCACGGTCCTGTCCGGCTACCGCGGCCCGGTCGCGGCCATGTCCTTCGATCCCCGCCTCGTGGCCGCCGTCCGCCGCCATGCCCCCGGGTTGCGCCGGGGCCTCGTCGCCGAGCGCGGCGTCGAGGACCGGCCGGGCAGCGCACTTCGATACCTCCAAAACCTGCTCGCGGCCGGGCCACAATTCCTGGCCTACTCGGTGCAGGACCTGGGCGACGCCGTCACCTTCACGACCCGCCGCCTCCTGCGCCGGCCCGTCCTCACCTGGACGGTGCGCACGCCGGAGGACAGACTACGCGCCGGCCGCCTGGCCGATCAGATGATCTTCGAGGGCTTCATTCCGTGACCCGCCCGCGCGCTCCCCAACCCGTTTCCGCCGCTCCGGACGAACTCAAGGTGCGCGTCGCCCGCAGCGTCGCCGAGGTCGGGGAACTGACGTGGTCGATATGTGTAAATACCAATAATATCAATTATTTAAATAATAATATTGAACAAAATAGATCAACTTCTTCAACCGAATCCGCATCGTCCTCCGCCGCATCCCTGAGCACTTTCGAATTCCCATATAACCCATTCACGGATTTCAGTTTTCTCCACGCGCTCGAACAATCCGGCTCGGTCGGCCGCCGAACCGGCTGGCAGCCGTTCCACCTCGCGGCGGAAGGGGCGGACGGGCAGATCGTCGGCGTGGTGCCCTGCTATGTGAAGTCACATTCCCAGGGCGAATATGTCTTCGACCACGGCTGGGCGGACGCCTATGAGCGCGCCGGCGGCAGATACTATCCGAAGCTCCAGGTCTCGGTGCCCTTCACCCCGGCGACCGGCCCGCGCCTGCTCGCCGCGCCCGGCCCTGCCGCCGACGCGGTGCGCGGGGCGCTGGCCGACGCGCTCCTCGCTCTCTGCGGACAGAGCGGCGCCTCGTCCGTCCATGTCACCTTCCCGACCCGGCCGGAATGGGACCTGCTCGGCGGGCACGGTTTCCTCCAGCGCACCCACCAGCAGTTCCATTGGGAGAACGATGGCTATGGCTCGTTCGAGGATTTCCTCGCCGCCCTCGCCTCCCGCAAGCGCAAGGTCATCCGCCGGGAGCGGGCGGAGGCGCTGGCGAACGGCATCAGCATTCACTGGCTGACCGGCTCCGACCTCACGGAGGAGGTCTGGGACACCTTCTTCGAATTCTACATGGACACCGGCTCGCGCAAATGGGGCCAGCCGTATCTCACCCGGGAGTTCTATTCGCTGGTGGGCCAGACCATGGCGGACCGCATCCTGCTGGTGATGGCCAGGCGCGCCGGCCGCTGGATCGCCGGGGCCATCAATTTCATCGGCGGCGACACGCTGTTCGGCCGCCACTGGGGCGCGGTGGAGCATCACCCCTTCCTGCATTTCGAGGTCTGCTATTATCAGGCCATCGATTTCGCGATTGCTCGGGGCCTCGCTCGGGTCGAGGCCGGGGCGCAGGGCCAGCACAAGATCGCGCGCGGCTACATGCCGACCACGACCCTGTCGGCCCATTACATCGCCGACCCCGGCTTCCGCCGCGCGGTGGCGGATTTCCTCGCCCGCGAGCGCGCCGCCGTCGCTGCAGCCCAGGAGGAGTTGTGCGAGATCGCCCCGTTCCGCAGAGGCGAACCGCAGGAATGAGCAGGCCGGCCGCGCCCTCGTCTTGACGCTCCGGACTCCGCCTGCAACCTTCCCCGCAAGCCAGCCGGAGTGCGCCATGCCGACCTACGACCCCAACAACGTCTTCGCCAAGATCCTGCGCGGCGAACTGCCGTGCCACAAGGTCTATGAGGACGACAAGGCGCTGGTGTTCCTCGACATCATGCCCCGCGCGCCCGGCCATGCGCTGGTGATCCCCAAGGCGCCGGCCCGCAATATCCTCGACATCGCACCGGACGACCTTGCCCATGTCGCGCGCGTGGCCCAGCGCGTGGCTAAAGCCGGCATGGAGGTCTTCGCGGCGGACGGCGTCACGCTGCACCAGTTCAGCGAGACCGCCGGCGGCCAGGTGGTGTTCCATCTCCATGTCCATGTCATTCCGCGCAAGGAGGGCGTCGCCCTCAAGCCGCCCGCGAGCGAGAAGGAAAAGCCCGAGGTGCTGGTCCGCCAGGCGGCACAGCTCGCGGCGGCGATGGCCTGACAGGTAGCAAGCCGACAGTTCCCGGCACCGGGGCGAACACGCCGTTGCCGGCCGGCAGACATCTCCGGGCCGGCCGCCGGACGCAGCCTCCACGCATCGTGACGCAGGCGTCAGCGCGCCATCCCGAACGCCATGCCGGCCGCAATCAGCGTCGCCTCGCCGGCCACTACGCCGGCAATGAGCGACCTCCGGAACACCAGAAAGACAACGAATCCGACGCCCAGCGCGCCGAGACGCGCCCAGAGCGGGATGGTCCCGAGCGAGCCGGCAGGCACGAAGATCAGTTGCGCGATGACCCCGGCCAAAATCGCCGTCGCGACAGCCCGGACCCAGATCAGGAACTCGGACTTCTCGTCGATCCCGCGGGCGACAAAGACACCCATCCATCGCCAGATCTCGTTCGGCAGGAAGCCGATCAGCACCAGCACGAGATAGGGATTCAGGTCCCTGAGGGTCGCGCTCATGCGGCCGCCCTTCGCAGCCTGTGCGCGGCATAGCCCAGCGTGCCGCCCAGCAGCGCGCCATAGAGCAGCGCCAGTTCGAAGCCGGCAAGGATCAGTCCCGGCGTCACCGCCAGCCCGAGCGCGAAGCCCACCCGATCGGAGATCATCGTCGCACCCCGCGCGGTGGATACGAGGAACATCATCGGTGTGAGAAACAGCACCGCGGCCGCGAATGTCGGCGGCAGACGGGCGGCGAGCAGATAGCCTGCCACTGTGCCGGCGACCGACATGATGGTCATGCCGGTGCCGATGCCGTTACAGAAGCCGACGCGCTGTTCGCGCGGCACATGGGGCGCGAGCCGCAGCGACTCCACCCACATGCTCACGGCAACGAAATGCGCCGGCAGGATGAGGTTCCGCGTCCTTGTCTGCGGCCCGCGGATCATCGGCAGCAGCGCCACGACCATCGGCAGCAGGCGGATCGCGCTCAGCGTCACCGCCAGCGCGGCCTGCACCAGCGTGCCCGCGCCCAGCGTCGTGACCAGGATCACCTGCGCCGGCGCGGCGAAAATGAACAGGGTGGACAACGCCGCCCACCACACGCTGAGCCCAAGATCGAGGCAAAGGCCACCATAGCCGACGAATGTGCCGATCAGCGCATAGGCCAGCACGGAACGGAACGACGCCTTCAGGCCGGCGGCGAATCCGGTCCAGCCGGGAGCCCCTTCCGGCGGCAATGCCCGGGCCCGTTCGTCCTCTATCGGCTCGGCGTGCGACGACATGAATTAGGTCCGGCAGCGGACTCCATCCGTTCCACGCCCGACGCCCGTCAGCAACGGGAAAACACGGCCAACCCGTGCACTTGCCGATCAGACTGCATCGTCGCACGCCGGGTCTGTCTCAGGCGGGGGGCTGTCTCAGACAAGGTCTTCGCCTGCGGCGATGACGCCGTTGCGCCACGCACCGGGCTTGAAGGATCGATGAAGCGGCCACGGCGGCCCCGAACCGCTTGCCGGCCTGCCGGTGTGTGGTGCGCGCTCCGCGACCAGCGCCGGCACCCGAACGCGACCGACACGGCTGTTGGCATGCGCGCCGCCCCCCGATGCGACAGACAGCCCGAAGCTGCCTGATCAATCCGGGCTTCATAACGGTTCAATCAGATCGGAAGTTCGTTCCAGAGCATGATCCCGAAAATGCCTGCCCCGGACCTGATCCGGGGGCGGGAGCCGACTTTCGGACAAAAGCATGTTCATGCTCCAACAAAAAGGAAACCGATGGGTCTAATTCACCGAAGCCGGATCGGCCCCCCTGCACGAGGTGGCCGCTCCCCCCTTCGCGGGATGCAGCCGGACAGGCGCGGGCATCGCCACGGCCGGTCCATCAGCAAGAAGCCCGATCCTGACCGGACCGGGCTTCCCGATTGCATCGTCGCTTCGCCACGCCGGGCGATCACACCTTGAGCAGCGGCACCTTCGGAACCGAGCCCTTTGCGCCGGAGCCCCCGCTGCCCTCGCCTTTCGGCGACGTCCCCGCCTTGGGACGTTTTGGAGCGGACGACCGCTTGCGGCTGCGCGCCTTCGCCTCGGGCAGCTTCTCCGGTTTCGGCGTCACCGGGCCGTCGAGATACTCGAAACCGAGCGCGTCGCGGCCGGCATCGTCCTTCACCACGACCACCTTGACGTGGCCGCCGGCCTTGAGCCGCCCGAACAGCACCTCGTCCGCCAGCGGCTTCTTGATGCTCTCCTGGATCACACGGGCCATCGGCCGCGCGCCCATCTGCTCGTCATAGCCATGCTGGATGAGCCAGGCGGTGGCCTCGTCCGACAGCTCGATGGTCACGTCACGGTCCCCGAGCTGAGCCTCCAACTGAAGCACGAACTTTTCGACGACCTTGGCGATCACCTCGCGGTTCAGATGCGCGAACGGGATGATGGCGTCGAGACGGTTGCGGAATTCCGGCGCGAACAGCCGGTTGATCGCCTCCATGTCCTCGCCTTCCCGCTTGGAGCGCGTGAAGCCATAGGCCGCCTTGGCCATGTCGGCCGCGCCGGCATTGGTGGTCATGATCAGGATCACGTTGCGGAAATCGACCTGCTTGCCGTTATGGTCGGTCAGCTTGCCGTGATCCATGATCTGGAGCAGCACGTTGTAGAGATCGGGATGTGCCTTCTCGATCTCGTCCAGCAGCAGCACGGAATGCGGATGCTGGTCGACAGCGTCCGTCAGCAGCCCGCCCTGGTCGAAGCCGACATAGCCCGGAGGCGCGCCGATCAGCCGCGAGACGGTGTGCCGCTCCATATATTCGGACATGTCGAAGCGGGTCAGTTCGACGCCGAGGCTGGCGGCGAGCTGCTTGGCCACTTCGGTCTTGCCGACGCCGGTGGGGCCGGAGAACAGATAGCAGCCGATCGGCTTCTCCGGCTCGCGCAGGCCGGCCCGCGCCAGCTTGATCGACGCCGTCAGCGCCCCGACAGCGTGGTCCTGACCATAAACCACCGTCTTGAGCGTGTGTTCGAGATGCTGGAGCACCTCGGCATCGTCCTTCGAGACCGTCTTGGGCGGAATCCGCGCCATGGTCGCGATAGTGGTCTCGATCTCCTTGATGCCGATGGTCTTCTTGCGCCTGCTCTCCGGCAGCAGCATCTGCGCCGCGCCGGACTCGTCGATCACGTCGATGGCCTTGTCCGGCAGCTTGCGGTCGTGGATATAGCGCGACGACAGTTCCACCGCCGCCTTGATGGCGTCGTTGGTGTATTTGAGCTTGTGATAGTCCTCGAAATAGGGCTTCAGCCCCTTGAGGATCGCGATGGCGTCCGTGACCGACGGCTCGTTGACGTCGATCTTCTGGAAGCGCCGCACCAAGGCCCGGTCCTTTTCGAAATACTGGCGGTATTCCTTGTAGGTGGTCGAGCCGATGCAGCGGATCGTGCCACCGGACAAAGCCGGCTTGAGCAGGTTGGACGCATCCATCGCGCCGCCGGAGGTCGCGCCGGCGCCGATCACCGTATGGATCTCGTCGATGAACATGATCGCGCCGGGGGTCGACTCGATCTCCTTGATGACCTGCTTGAGCCGTTCTTCGAAGTCGCCGCGATAGCGCGTGCCGGCCAGCAGCGTGCCCATGTCGAGGGCGAACACCGTGGCGTTCTTCAGCACTTCCGGCACTTCGCCATGGACAATCCGCCGCGCCAGCCCCTCCGCGATGGCGGTCTTGCCGACGCCGGCATCGCCCACATAGAGCGGGTTGTTCTTGGAGCGGCGGCACAGCACCTGGATGGTGCGGCTGATTTCGGCGTCGCGGCCGATCAGGGGGTCGATCTTGCCTTCCAGCGCCTTCTTGTTGAGGTTGACGCAATAGGCTTCCAGCGCGTCGCCCTTCTTCTTGGGCTCGTCGCCGCCCTTGGTGTCGGCCTCCTCCTCGACGCCGCGCACCGGGCGCGACTCCGACATGCCCGGCCGCTTGGCGATGCCGTGGCTGATGTAGTTGACCGCGTCGTAACGGGTCATGTCCTGCTCCTGCAGGAAATAGGCGGCATGGCTCTCGCGCTCGGCGAAGATCGCCACCAGCACGTTGGCGCCCGTCACCTCCTCGCGGCCGGACGACTGCACATGGATCACCGCGCGCTGGATCACGCGCTGGAATCCGGCCGTGGGCTTGGCGTCGTCCCCGGCGTCGGCCACGAGATTCTCAAGCTCGGTTTCGAGATAGCCGCCGAGACTGCGGCGCAGCTTGTCCAGATCGACATTGCAGGCCCGCATCACGGCGGCGGCGTCCTGATCGTCGATCAGCGCCATCAGCAGATGTTCGAGAGTCGCGTATTCGTGATGCCGCTCGTTGGCGAGCGCAAGGGCGCGATGCAACGATTGTTCAAGGCTTCTCGAAAAAGTCGGCATTGGAGTCCTGTTCTGCCGCCCCGGCCTATTTCCTCTCCATGACGCACTGGAGAGGATGCTGATGTTTGCGCGCGAAGTCCATAACCTGCGTCACCTTGGTTTCCGCGACCTCGTAGGTAAAAACGCCGCACTCGCCGATGCCAGTGGTGTGGACGTGAAGCATGATCTGCGTCGCCGCCTCGCGGTCCTTCGAGAAAAACCGTTCCAGAACATGCACGACAAATTCCATGGGGGTGTAATCGTCATTGAGGATCAGCACCCGGTAAAGGTTCGGGCGCTTCGTCTGCGGCCTGACCCGGGTAATGACCTCGGTTCCCGGCCCCCCCGGGGAGCCTGCGTCGCGTCGTTTCTTGTCGTTGTCAGACATACGGTTTTCGTCAGACATGCAGTTTTCTTGCCACCGATGAGGTCCCATTTCCGGCGACCGGTCCGCACCGCTTCCGGAGCAAAGCAAGCCGGCCGCCGGCAGGATACCCCAGAGGACCTCCATGCCAAATGGCCCAGCCACTCGAATTTTCCTGCCCCCGCGCGGCGCCCGGCCGGAAAATTCGAACGCGGGCCGGCAATCTGACCCCTCGCCACTCTGGAACAATTCCGCGAAGCTCAGTCCGCGCCGCCGCGATGCAATGCCTGCTTTCGCAGGCATCCCGTCATCGGCTCGACTTCCATCTATCTGGTGCGAAAACGCTCCCGTGCAAGAGGCCGAAATCCGCCTCGGCAGAGCGGGGGCCGGATATCCACGGTTAACCGGCTCTGAACGCCATCCCGCAAAAGCCGCATGCATTCCTTCGCATTTTGGTGAGGCTGTCGTCACAATTCGTCAGCCATTCCATGCCGGACAGGCGAAACAGCCACGTTTATCCGGTCGGCTTTACGACGCATTCATGGTTTCGCCGGCTACGCTTGGGGACGAATTCTGGCCAAGGTCGCGACCATGTTCCGGCTCCCCTTCTCCCTGCCCTCCCTCAGCCTGCTGCGCCATTTCCGCGAGGATCGGCGGGGCAATGTCGCGGTCATCACCGCTTTCGCCCTGATGCCGCTGATCGGCTTCACGGGAGTCGCCGTCGACTACAGCCGGGCCAATTCCGCCCGCACAGCGCTCCAGGCCGCGCTCGACTCCACTGCGCTCATGCTGTCGAAGGAAGCGCAGAAGCTGAACGCCACCCAGCTGAACCAGAAGGCGACCGACTATTTCAACGCCCTGTTCACCCGCAGTGAGGTCAAGGGCCTCTCGATTCAACCGACCTTCCAGGAAATCGCTCCCGGCAGCTATAAAATCGTCCTGACCGGTCAGGGCAAGGTGGACACCACGTTCTGGGGCCTGATGCGCATCGTCGGTCTCGGTCAGGACGACATGCAGATCGGCGCGAGCGCCGAAGTCGTCTGGGGCATCAAGAAGCTGGAGCTGGCGCTCGCGCTGGACAACACCACCTCGATGGCCAGCCAGAGCCGCATGACGGAACTCAAGAAAGCCGCCAAGAACCTGCTGGTTACGCTGCAAAAAGCAGCCCAGCAGCCCGACGACATCAAGATCGCCATCATCCCCTACGGCACGGACGTCAACATCGGCACCGGCAACGTCAATCAGTCATGGCTGGACTGGGGCGACGGCAACAACGCCAATGGCGAAGGCCGATGGAAGGACCCGCCGCGCTCGGTGCAGACCTGGCTCGACAGTTCCAGCAGCAATCGCCAGACCTGGGAGCGGGCCGGTCCGGGCTCGGCCTGCCCCTTCACCACCAGCAATCACGGCTTCCAGTGCAGCAACGGGCTTGCCAGCACATCCAACAACGGGACGACCTCGACCATCCCCGACAGTGGTCAGAATGCCGGCCTGATCTGCCCCTCCCGTGACAACGGCGGCAAGAGCGTCACGGCCACCGGCCGCCTGAACGACCGCTATTATAACGGCTGCTGGAACAGCCGGGAAAAGGCGGAGGCGAACTGGTACACCGTCGCCACCGGCCGCAACGCGAGCTGTGGCAGCACGGTCAACTGCTCCTGCTCGGGAAGCGGCAGCAGCCAGGTCTGCAAGCAGAAGACCTATGATCACTACTGGCGACCATCCGAAAATCTCACGCTATCCGCCACCGAACGCAACAGCGCGGTCAACCAGCGCGCGACCCCGCAGCCCTCGGCCCGCTGGAACGGCTGCGTGCGCGACCGCGACGAGAGCTATGATGTCGCGGACACCGCGCCCGGCACCATCGCGGGGACCAAATTCCAGCCAGTGCAGGCGGGCAATTGCGAAGGCGGAGCGGGTCTGGAACCGATCGTTTCGCTGAACAGCAACTGGACCTCGTTGAGCAGCACGATCGACAACATGAATACCGGCAATTCGGGCGGCACGCCGACCCGCTACACCAATGTCACCATCGGCCTTGCCTGGGCCTGGCATGCATTGACCAGCAAGCAGCCGCTGACCGAGGCGGCCGCGCCCCGGCCCGATCTCGACAAGGTCATCATCCTGATGACCGACGGCGACAACACCCGAAGCCGGGTTTCGACCAGCGCCTCCGCCATCGATAGCCGGACGGCACTCGCCTGCACCAACGCCAAGGCGGACGGCATCAGAATTTATACCGTGCGCCTGATGGAAGGAAACGAAAGCCTCCTGAAGGACTGCGCGACGCGGCCGGACATGTATTACAACGTGGATACTGCCAGCCAACTCAACGACGTCTTCACGTCGATCGCGCAGAATCTCGCCAATCTGCGCATCTCCAAATAGCCGGCCCGCTCCGGCCGCACCGCGCGAACAAAAACCCGGCTCCCTCGCGGAAGCCGGGTTTTTGTTTACCGTCACGGTGACGGCACCCTCCCGAACGCGGCTTATTTCGCGGGAGCGAAACCGGCCTTGCCGGCAACACCCTCGAACGGCCGGTAGACATCGTTCGCGGTCGCCGTCCAGATCTCGCTCACCCGCGACGCCTGGGACAGGTAGCTGTCATACGCCGTCCTGACATAGTCGCTCTGCACTTCGAGCGCCTTGTCCAGCGACTTCACGCCGAGCAGCTTCTCGGCCGCTGCGCTGTTCTGCTCGAAGCTCTTCTTCGAATAGTCCGAAATTTCGGCAGCAAGGGCCTGCCAGCCTCGGGACAGCGCCCCGAAGGACTTCAGCGCCGCATCCATGCCGTCCTGATTGAGCTTCTGGATATCCTCGAAATTCTTCACCATTCCCGTATCCTTTCCTGACCGGGGCCGGAACGGGACGTTCCTGCCACGCCCTCCACTTATGTTGCACTGCACAAATTTGCAAGACCGTTGCCGCGGCGCATCAGGAAGCAGCCAAAACGTGGAAATGTTTAATAGTTTGGCAACTGCGCCCCCCTAGCTTGAAGGCAACTCCCCACGGCTCACGAGGCACCTTACCCCGGCGGTGTTGGCTTTCGTGTCTTGGCTTTCGTGGAAGGAACGGAAAAACAGGCGTGAAAGCGCCGCCAAGAGGATCGGATCGAATGTTGCGTATGCAGGCAGGAGCCCCGGTCGGGTTCCGGTGGGTGGCCTGTGGA
>DATMEW010000006.1:0-3023 GCA_035556495.1 Xanthobacteraceae bacterium
CTGGTTCATGGCCAGCACGCGGTCGGACACCTTGGAGACCAGGCCCATGTCGTGCTCCACCATGAGGATGCTCACGCCCAGGTCGCGGCGGATGTCCTCGATCCAGAAGGCCATGTCGCCGGTCTCCTCCACGTTCAGGCCCGACGAGGGCTCGTCCAGCAGCAGCAGCTTCGGCTCGGTGCACAGGGCGCGCGCCAGCTCCACCACCTTGCGCACGCCATACGGCAGGCCGGCCACCAGCGCGTCGCGGTGGTGCTGCAGGTCCAGCAGGTCGATCACCTGCTCGGCCTTCTCGCGCGCCTCGATCTCGGCGCGGCGCGTGGCGGGGGTGAAGAAGACCTCGCGCCAGAAGCCGGTGCGGCGGTGCGTGTGGCGGCCGATCAGCAGGTTGTGCAGCACCGTGGCGTGCTCGAACAGCTCGATGTTCTGGAAGGTGCGCGCGATGCCCAGCGCCGCGATGGCGTGCGGCGGCTGTTCGGTCAGCACCACCGGCGCGCCGCCTTCGCCGTGCCAGGTGATGCTGCCGGTGGTGGGCTGGTAGATGCGGCTGATGAGGTTGAACACCGTCGTCTTGCCGGCGCCGTTGGGGCCGATCAGCGCCGTGATCTCGCCGCGCCGCGCGCTGAAGTTCAGGTCGTCGATGGCGACCAGCCCGCCGAAGCGCATCGACAGATGCGCGACCGTGAGGATGTCGTCGGTGTCGGGGGAGGTGCCGGTCATGCCCGCTCACCCGGTGCTTCGGGGATGGGCGCAACGGGCGCAGAGCCGAGTTTCAATGTCGGTTCGCGCAGCGAGATCAGTCCGCGCGGCCGCCACACCATGATGGCGACCATGGATGCGCCGAACACGATCATGCGGAACTGTTCGAACTCGCGAAACAGCTCGAAGCCGCCGATCATCACCACGGCGGCGATGACGACGCCGATCTGCGAGCCGAGGCCGCCCAGCACGACGATGGCGAGGATCAGGGCGGATTCGCCGAAGGTGAAGGATTCCGGGCTGATGAAGCCCTGCCGCGTGGCGAAGAACGAGCCGGCGAAGCCGGCGAACATCGCGCCGGTGGCGAAGGCAGTGAGCTTCACGTTGGTGGTGTTGATGCCCAGCGAGCGGCAGGCGATCTCGTCCTCGCGCAGGGCTTCCCAGGCCCGGCCGACCGGCAGGCGGCGCAGCCGGTGGGTGACGGCGTTGGTGATCAGCGCGAGGATCAGAATGAGATAGTAGAGAAACACCACGCGATGGGTCGTGGAGAACTCCAGTCCGAAGCTGGCGGCGAAGCCGTCCTCGTCCGCCGTGAAGGGCAGGCCGAAGAAGGACGGGCGGGCGATGCCGCCGATGCCGTTCGGCCCGCCGGTCACGTCCTGCCAGTTGATCAGGACGAGGCGGATGATCTCGCCGAAGCCGAGGGTGACGATGGCGAGATAGTCGCCGCGCAGGCGCAGCACCGGAAAGCCGAGCAGGATGCCCCAGAAGGCGGCGAGGATGCCGGCCAGCGGCAGGCAGAGCCAGAACGAGAGGCCGAAATTCTGCGCCAGCAGGGCATAGGAATAGGCCCCGACCGCATAGAAGGCGACATAGCCGAGGTCGAGCAGGCCGGCGAGGCCGACGACGATGTTCAGCCCCCAGCCCAGCATGATGTAGGTCAGGATCAGGATCGAGAGGTCGAGCAGATAGCGATCCTCGTAGAAGATGACCGGCACCAGCACCGCGAGGCCGAGCAGCAGTGGCGCGGCCAGCCGGCCGATGGCGCCAAGGCGAAGCTGCCAGCGCACCGGCAGCGTGCGGTTCTCGAACGGGCGGCGGTCGCCGAAGACGAGCGCGCGCAGGAAAGCGCCCGCCGCCACGGCGGCGACCATGACGGCGAGGTCGTCCGGTCGCCAGCCGGCGGCGAGGGCGCCGCTGGCGTCCGGCTCCGTGGACACACCGATCATCAGCGAGAACAGTCCGAATGCGACAAGCGCGGCGAAGGTGGCGCTTTTCAGCGCCAGCCAGAGCCGGGACGAGGCGGGCGCGCCGGGGGCGGCAGGTGTGGCCGGGATATCGGTCAAACCTTCTCGACCTCCGGGCGGCCCAGAATGCCCGTGGGCAGGAAGATCAGCACGATGACGAGGATCGCGAAGGCGGCGACGTCTTTGTACTCGATCGAGAAATAAGCAGACCAGAAGGTCTCGATCAGGCCGATCAGCAGTCCGCCGATCATCGCGCCGGGCAGCGAGCCGATGCCGCCGAGCACGGCGGCGGTGAACGCCTTGATGCCGGCGACGAAGCCGATGAAGAAATCCGCGACGCCGTAGTAAAGCAGATACATCACGCCGGCGACGGCGGCGAGCGAAGCGCCCATCACGAAGGTCAGCGAGATCGTGCGGTCCACATTGACGCCGAGCAGGGCGGCCATGCGCATGTCCTGCTCGCAGGCGCGCATGTCGCGGCCGAGGCGCGTCTTCGCGACGATCCACGAGAAGATCGCCATCAGCACCACGGTGGCGGCGATGACGATCATCTGCACGTAGGACATCTGCACGGGAAAGTCGCCGGAGATCAGCGTCTGTCCGCCTTCGATCAGCGGCGGCAGCGGCTTGGAGCGCGCGCCCTGCGCTACCTGGACGTAGTTCTGAAGCAGGATCGACATGCCGATGGCGGAGATCAGCGGCGCGAGACGGTAGGAATGGCGCAGCGGGCGATAGGCCAGCCGCTCCACGGTCCAGCCGTAAAGCGCGGTGATGGCCATGGCGACGAGCAGCATGACGAACAGCGCCAGCGGCACCGCCGTCAGACCGATCGAAAGAAGAATGAGAAACGTGATCAGCGCGATATACGCGCCCACCATGTAGATGTCGCCATGGGCGAAATTGATCATGCCGATGATGCCATAGACCATGGTGTAGCCGATGGCGATCAGGCCGTAGATCGAGCCCAGCGTCAGCCCGTTGATCAACTGCTGTAGAAAATAATCCATGCGGCCGCGCGCACTCCCCCGATTCGCCCATAGGACCTGCCAGGCCCGGTGTCGTCAACGCATTGTTCCG
>DATMEW010000007.1:0-2513 GCA_035556495.1 Xanthobacteraceae bacterium
AAGACGGCGGATGAACGATCCCCGCCAGTTGTCGCGCCGGGATGCGGGCGATAGGCTGCGTTGCCCGATCCAAGCCGAAGCAGGTCGCATGCCTCCGATACCCTTCCGGTCCACGCTTGCCCGCCTCGTGCTGCTTGCCGCCCTGCTGGTATGCTGGAGCGATGCCGCGCTGGCGCAAGTCCGGGTGGAGTTCCACAGCTTCAACGGCTCGTTCTTCGGCTCACGCTTTCCGCATACGTTCGTGGTGTTCGAAGGCACGCTGGACAACGGAGAGCGGGTTCATTCGAACTTCGGCTTTTCCGCCAAGACGGTGAGCCCGGCGGTGCTGGCGGGGCCGGTGGCGCATGTCGTCTATTCGGAAAAGGAGAAGTACCTCAAAAGCACCAATGTCCACTTCACGATCGACGTGCCCGATGCGACCTATCGCCGGATGATGCAGGAAGTGATCGCCTGGCGCGATGCACCCGGCAAATACTATGACCTGGATACGCGCAACTGCATCCATTTCGTCGGCCGCCTGGCGGAACTGGCCGGGATCAAGGTGGATTATCCCCACGATCTGCTGCGCAAGCCCAAGGCCTGGCTCAACCATATCGGCGATCTCAACCCGCAGCTGCATGCGCGGCCCATTCCCTGACGCCGGCCCCCGCAAGCGCAGCACCGTTGCCGGAGGCATCGCCGCCTGATAACCGGCGCGCGAATCCCAGCGGAGCTTCGAATGTCCGACATCAAACGGGTCGTCCTCGCCTATTCGGGCGGCCTCGACACCAGCGTGATCCTCAAGTGGCTGCAGGTGACCTACAACTGCGAGGTCGTCACCTTCACCGCCGACCTCGGCCAGGGCGAGGAGCTGGAACCGGCGCGCCGCAAGGCGGAGCTGATGGGCATCAAGCCCGAGCACATCTATATCGACGACCTGCGCGAGGAATTCGTGCGCGACTTCGTGTTCCCGATGATGCGCGCCAATGCCCGCTATGAAGGCGATTACCTGCTGGGCACCTCGATCGCCCGGCCGCTGATTTCCAAGCGGCTGGTGGAGATCGCGCACGAGACGGGCGCCGATGCGGTGGCCCACGGCGCGACCGGCAAGGGCAACGACCAGGTCCGCTTCGAGCTGAGCGCCTATGCGCTGGACCCGAATATCAAGGTCATCGCTCCATGGCGCGAATGGGACCTGACCAGCCGCACCGCGCTGATCGCCTGGGCCGAACAGCACCAGATCCCCGTGCCGAAGGACAAGCGCGGTGAAAGCCCGTTCTCCACCGACGCCAACCTGCTGCACACCTCCAGCGAGGGCAAGGTGCTGGAGGACCCGTGGGAGGAAGTGCCGGACTATGTCTATAGCCGCACCGACAATCCCGAGGATGCGCCCGACCAGCCGGAATACATCACCATCGACTTCGAAAAGGGCGACGGCGTGGCGCTCAACGGCCAGGCGATGAGCCCGGCCACCCTGCTCGCCGCGCTCAACGACCTCGGCCGCAAGCACGGCATCGGCCGGCTCGACCTGGTCGAGAACCGCTTCGTAGGCATGAAGAGCCGGGGCATGTACGAGACGCCGGGCGGCACGATCTATGCCGCGGCGCACCGGGGCATCGAATCGATCACGCTGGATCGCGGCGCGGCGCACCTCAAGGACGAGCTGATGCCGAAGTATGCCGAGCTGATCTACAACGGCTTCTGGTTCGCGCCCGAGCGGGAGATGCTGCAAGCGGCGATCGACCTCAGCCAGCAGAAGGTGAGCGGCACCGTGCGGCTGAAGCTGTACAAGGGCCTGGCCCAGGTCGTCGGCCGCAAGAGCGCGGACAGCCTCTATTCCGAACGCCATGTGACGTTCGAGGACGATGCCGGGGCTTACGACCAGCAGGATGCGGCGGGCTTCATCAAGCTCAACGCCCTGCGCCTGCGGCTGCTGGCGCAGCGGGACCGGCAGGGGGGCGCCTGAGCGCGCGCGCTGCTTCACCCTTCCGGAAAAATCTGCTCGTTTGCGGTGAACGGTTGACTTATCCACCCTTGTCCACTGGCATTCCGGGCAAAGGTGGATAACTGGCCTGTTCGGCCGTTGCCCGAATCGGGCGCCGCATGCATCCTTCACTTGTCGATACGGGGATTGGCCCTTCCGAGACAAAGGCCGAAAGGCCAGCGGCGGAGAAGGGATTTCGGAACCGCTTCGATGCGACGGCGAAATGCCGCGCGGTAGAGGGATGGAAGGAAAGCCCCAAGGGTTCGCCCAAGGCGCAGACCATGTCCAGACCGTGAAGCCGCGAAGGCGCAAAGTCGACAGGCCGGACTTTCAAAAGTTCATGCCGATGGCAAAGCCGGATCTTCGGACGAGGCGGAACCGATCGAGGCAAGAATGGATGACACCCGGTCGCGGTGCCGCCAGGCAGCTCGGAACGGGTCCTCGCGATCGTCCGATCTCCAGCGGAACCGGCGCCGGCGCGAGCGCCGGGCGACAGAGACGCTGCCTTCGGGCAGTATTGAAGACGCCGGGCGTCAAGCACCCCTTCGGG
>DATMEW010000008.1:0-9685 GCA_035556495.1 Xanthobacteraceae bacterium
CGCAGTCGTCCGTCAAAAGGGCGGCCCGTTTGTCATCGAGACGGCTAGCATCACCCCGCCGCGTCATGATGAGGTCCTGGTTCGTGTGGTCGCGACCGGCATGTGCCACACCGACATGGTGGCGCGCGACCAGATCTACCCCGTGCCACAACCCATCGTACTGGGCCATGAGGGTGCGGGAATCGTCGAAGCAGTTGGCGAGAACGTAACGAAAGTCGAAAAGGGTGACCATGTCGTCCTTTCCTTTCATTCCTGTGGAGCCTGCCGGCCGTGCCAGGAAGGCCATCCGGCGTATTGCGAGAATTTCAACGACTATAATTTCGCCGGCTCGCGGCCGGAGGACGGCTCGCATGCCCTGTGCGGACACGACCACAAGCCGCTCAACGACCGCTTCTTTGGTCAGTCCTCGTTCGGGGCCTATGCGATCGCCAATGTGCGTAACGTGGTGAAGGTACGTAAGGACGCCCCGCTGGAACTGCTCGGCCGCTCGGCTGCGGGATACAGACCGGAGCCGGTACAGTGCTCAACGCGCTGAAGGTCCATGCGGGTTCCAGCTTCGCCGCCTTCGGCGCAGGCGCAGTCGGCCTTTCCGCTGTGATGGCGGCGGCCGCCACCGGCGCGATCACGATCTTTGCCATCGATGTCGTGCCGTCGCGCCTGGAGTTGGCGCTTGAACTTGGCGCAACCCATATCGTCGACAGCAGCAAGGACGATCCGGTTGAGGCGATCCGCAAGGTTACCGGCAAGGGCGTGGATTTCGCCATGGATTCGACCGGCATCCCGGCGGTGATCCGCAATGCGGTTCTTGCCTTGCGCCCGATGGGTTCCGCCGCGATTGTCGGTGCGTCAAAGCCGGGGGCACTGCTCGACCTTGACGCAAACGACCTGATGCAGAGCGTCAAGAGCATTCGCGGCGTCGTTGAGGGCGACAGCGTTCCCGACATCTTCATCCCCAAGCTTATCGACCTTTATCTTTCTGGCGGTTTTCCCTTCGACAAGCTGATCAAGTTCTACCCCCTCGACCATATCAATGAGGCTGCCGCCGACAGCAAAAAGGGAGGCACGTTGAAGCCGATCATCCGCATCGGCTCGATGTGAAGAACCGGATTCTTCATTCCAATAGGGAAGCAATCATCTTCTGGGGAGATGGATTATCAACTTCATCTGGGAGGGTATCCTGTCTCCAGAACACGACACCAAGCGTTTTGTCCTCAACTGCACTTTTCTTTTAAAAGGCGTTGACATGACCACGCAAACCAACCTGGGACAGATCACCACCAGGGATTATCGCGGCGTGACCATCCACACCTACAAGTCGCCTGAAGAAGAGCTGTACGTCACCTCGCAGATCGTCGAGACCGACAACGGTCTCGTCGTCTTCGACGCAGTCTTCCACATCAAGCACGCTGAGGATCTAGCCGACTACATTGCCGGACTGGGCAAGCCAGTGAACCGCATCGGGCTGTCGCATATCCATCCCGACCACTGGTCCGGGCTGAGCGTTCTGCATCAACGGTTTCCCCAGGCGCCGATCTACGCGCTGCCGGAAATCATCTCCTACACTAGGGAGAACGGCCAGAAGATCCTCGATGCCCGCAATGAAGCTTTTGGCAATATAGTGGCCAAGACCCCGACCGACCACGATTTGGCAATGGGTGCCGAAACTATCGGTGGCGTGCGCTTCGAGTTCGAGCGCCAGCCTGATGGCGAAATTGACTGGCAGACCATCGTTCGCCTTCCCGATGCGGGCGTGGTGATGGCGTTTGACCTCGTGTTCCCAGCCGAACATCACCTCTTTACAGTCGCAAACCATTTCGATCACTGGATCGAAATTCTTCAGGCGCTCAAGGGTGACGCGGCCAAAGGCTACGACATACTGATGGTTGGCCATGGTAGTCCGGTGAGCTTCGATGTCATCGACAGCAATATCGCCTATCTGCACAGGACTCAGGAAATCCACGCGGCTAACAGCAATGCGGAAAGCTACGCTGAGGCGCTGAAGGGAGCCTACCCGAGCTACTATGGCGGGACCGGGTCGATTTCTCCAGCCTCCTGCTCTACGGGATTATTAACCCGTAAAAAGCTATCGCACGCTTTGAGGCGCAGCGCGGATATACTGCGCTCGCCTTTTGCGATCACGGTCTACAGTCGTTCTGCGTATTTGTTGTCAGCGTAGCGGGAAACGCTGGGCGATGAACTCGACGAAGCTGTCGAGCTTGCGGATTCTGCGCCGGTCGGGCGCACTGAGAATATGCATCGGGCGGGCAGTGTGCCGCCAATCCGGCAGAAGCGGAACCAGAAGTCCCTCGTCGATGTCATCCTGAAGCAGGATACGGGGTTGAAGAATGATTCCTAGTCCGGCCAGCGACGCTATTCGCAAAGTGTGTCCGATATTTACGGTAAGCGGACCGTGAACTTTAACCGTCTCCGTCGCGCCTTCCGGCCCCTCGAACGTCCATTGATTGCGTGGAACCCAGTGGGCGAAGCCGAGGCCGGCGTGACCAGCGAGATCGGCGGGATGCAGCGGCGCGGGATGGCTCGCAAGATAGGCCGGCGCAGCGCACAGCGCCATCTCATTGGGCGTCATCGCCAGCCCCCGCAATGACGTGTCGGCAAGCTCGCCGATGCGGACCACAGCGTCAAAGCCTTCGTCGATCAGATCGACCATCCGGTCAGTGATGGTCAACTCAACGCGGACTCGGGATGGGCACGCAGATAGTCGGGTAGAGCGCGGGCAAGGCTGGTGGTGCCGAAGGTCATCGATGCGTTGACTCTCAAGAGCCCGCGCGGCCCGCTCCGGCTTTCGGCTGCAAGGTTCTCTGCCACCTCGACATCACCGAGGATCGAACGGCACCGTTCAAGGAAGCGCTCTCCGACATCGGTCAGACTTTGCCTCCGCGTCGTTCGCCGGATCAGCGTCACTTGAAGCCGCTCTTCCAGAGTACGGATATGCTTGGCGACCATGGCCGGCGACAATTTCAGCTCAGTTGCCGCCACCGCGAACGAACCAAGATCGGCGCTTTTGACGAAGCCCCCCATACTGGTGAAACGGTCCATGATTGGACACCATACATTTCCAATAAAACAATAAGACCGTCATTTAATGTGCAGATCAACGCAATTAGATAAAATGCGAGGGAGCTTACTAGAATGATGAAAAGACCCTTTGGCCTAGCCCGACGCGAAATGTGGGATGGAATGAGGGGCAGGCAATCCATCATTCCAAATCCTATAATTAAAACAATATTTGTGTGAGTTTCTGGCAACCCAGTAGCGGGTAAAGCCGCGCCGGTCGACGAGACGCGCCAACTCCACGCTGGCCGCCAGCGCATCACGCGCGGTAAGGCCTGGCCCGGCCATGGCGAAGTCGAGGATGGAGACGGGAACCGGCGCTGTGCCAATGCGCGTACCGATGATCTCTGAGGGCAATTTGTCTTCTCCATACAGGCTGATGCCGCCGCCAGCAGCATCCGCCGGGGGCGTATCGAAGCCCCGGCGAATAGATTGCGTTCATGAGGACCAGAAAGGCTGGTTACTGCGCGACGTAAGCCTCGGTATCCGTGATCGTCGCATAGGCGAAGCCGAGCGCCGACATCTTGACGGCATGGACGGAAGCGGCCGGCACGGTCACGCCTTCATGTTCGAGATCGCGCGGCGCGCAGGCGTCTTGGACCACCGTCGTCTTGTAGCCGAAATCGCTGGCGGCGCGGGTGGTCGCGTCAATGCACATATGGCTCATCGCGCCCACGACCTCGACGTCCTTGATCCCGTCGGCATCCAGAATTTCTTTCAGTTCGGTCTTGAGAAAGGAATTGGGATAGTTTTTGACCACGACCATTTCGCCCTCGCGCGGAGCGATGACAGGATTGATCTCGATGCCTTCTGAATCGGGCGTGAAGAACGGCGCGTCCTGGCTGGGGAAGATGTGCTGAACGTGGATGACGCGATCGCCCTTCGCGCGGGGCCGCCTCGATCACGCGGGCTGCGTTTTCGGCGGCCTTGCCGATGCCGACAAGTTCGTACTTCCCGCCGGCAAAATAGTCGTTCTGGAGATCGACGACGACGATGGCGCGTTTGCTCATGGCTTGACCTTTCTCTTGGCTGTTCAGCGCTGCTGATCTATCCGGGCGCGCAGATGTCGGCGATCCTTGCGATGACCGATCTCTTCGTCGTCTCCAACCGGTTCCCGGCCCCGCACGCTACGTCCGGGTCGAACCGGATCGCCGTCAGTCACTGGCGTATCGGGACGGAAGGCGATCTGCCGCAACGTGTCCATGACACCGGCTCATCCCAAGGCATCGGGCCGGACGTCCTGATCCTGCCGCCCAGCCTCGATTCTCCGGCGACGGCCGAAATTGCCGCGCCCTATCTCGCCTGGCTGCGCGATCGCCATGCCGACGGCACCATTCTCGCCTCGGTATGCGCCGGCGCGTTCCTTTTGGCGGAGACCGGCCTTCCAGTTTCGCACCCGCTTTCCCCGCGTGCCGGTCGATGTGGACCGGCTGTTGATCGATGGCGGTCAGATCCTGACGGCGGGTAGGGTGATGTCATGGACCGATCTGTGCCTGCGGCTGGTGGAACGCCTGCGCGGTGCGGAGGTGATGACGCAGACCGCCCGTTTCCTGCTGGTCGACCCGCCGGGGCGCGAGCAACGTTATTACAGCATCTTCTCGCCGCGGACGGGCCACAGCGACGCCGCCGTTCTGGAGGTCCAGCGCTGGTCTCGCTGGAAACGCTGGCGACGAAAGCAGATCTCGAACGGCGCACCTTCCTGCGCCGTTTCCGCAAAGCGACTGGCATGACGACGTCGGAATACGGGCAGCGGCTGCGCGTCGGTAAGGCCTGCGAGTTGCTCCAGTTCAGCGCGCTCACGGTCGAGCAGATCGCATGGGAAACGGGCTATGCCGATCCGGGGGCCTTCCGCAAGATTTTCGCCCAGCTTATCGGCCTGGCACCGGGCGAATACCGCCAGCGCTTCGGCCACGCCTGCTGAGGGACGCGGTCACCTACGCCGCCTCCGTCGGCATGTTCACGCGACCTCCGGCTGATCCTTGCGCTCGGCCGGATAGTCCTCTCAAACAAGCATGTACATACCCAATTGCAGTATCCCGGCCTATCGTCTTACCGCCCGCTGAATGGACCCATTGGTCATTATTTACATTTACGTTGGTCGTGCTGGATCGTTCGGTTTGGCGTGATAGCGGTGGTGCAGAGCGCGTAGTTCGTCGGCAAGTTCCGGCGCGGGCCCCGCCACCTCTACGCCCGGGGCAATCTCCTGAATTGGCAGTGAGCGGACGGGCGATCCGGGAACATCCAGTTCCGTGAGCCACGCGTCCAGTTGTTGGGCGGATGCCGCATACACGATGCGTCCCAACCCGACCCAGCCATGCGCTGCGGAGCACATCGGGCAATGTTCTCCCGATGTGAACACGGTGGCCTTCGCCCGCTCATCCGGTGTTATATTGGCGGCCGCCCAACGCGCCAGTTCGAATTCCGGATGGCGCGTCCTGTCACCCCCGGCAATCCGGTTCCGATCCTCTGCAAGGACTTTTCCGTCTCCGCCGACAAGGATCGATCCGAATGGTTCATCACCTGCATCGAGGGCCTCGGTCGCCAGTTCGATACAGCGGCGGAGGTGTTTCAGCTCAAGATCATCCAACATTGCATATCCTTATAATTGCCGGGTTGATGGGCAGAGCCCTGGATTGAGCCCCCATTCCTTAGCTTTTCCGTGTGAGGATAGGGAGGCTTTCGAGGAGGTCCTTCAGATTCAGCGCATCCCAGGGTATGTGCTCGGTAATGCCGAGTGCAACGACATCGGTGGCGGCTGAGACGCTGCCGATGATTTCGCGCACCTGCCCGAATGTCATGTGCCCGCCCGGGGATTTGGTTGAGTATTTGCGCTCATCTGCGGCTTCGCAAAGCCGGTCGAGCGAAATATCCCCGGATGTAAGGCGTCCAGATCGAAATGGATGGCGAGATGCTCGATGCTGCTGGCTTCGATCCACTGCAGGATACGGTCGCAGATTTCGGCCTCAGCCATATCAAATCGGCTGATGCCCGCACGGTCCACGAGTTCGTTTTCGTATTCGAAGGTTTCAGCCAGTCCAACCATGGCGACAAGCTTTGGATCCAGCGGTCGCTTCACCTCCCTGCCGAACTGGTCGTCGCCTCCGCCGATGAGGTTGCCAAGGACCATTGTATGCGCCGCCTGCCGGTGTCCGGGAGTTGCGATATCGGGATGCGCATCGATCCACAAAACGCCGAGCCTGCCATCGTAACGTTCGCTGAGATAGGCGAACGGCGTTTGTTCGACGGAACAATCGCCGCCGAAGACGACGATCCTGTCAGGCGCATGTTCGTCTATGATCTGTCGCGCCTGTTGAAGCTGGGCCATAAGAGCCGTGCGCCAGTAAACCCCGGCTTCCAGCGGAGCATCCGGCTGAAATGGTGCGATCGGCACCTCAACGAGCGGATCGTCGCTATCAGGCGCGAGCCATGCCAAGAGGGACGCCCCCAGCGGATAGATGGAATTGGCGCCACTGCCTTGTCACTGGGGCATGAGAAGGCGAAGGAGCTTCGCCTTGCTTTTGTGGAAATACCACTTCTTCGTTCATTGTTGAGCACCGTCTGTGGGAGAAGCCATTCTCGCTCGCCAGTCACTGCACGATCATCGGACTGGCGGCTCGATGCAACCCGAGGATCATGCACTTGTGCGGCCGGGTTCTGGCAGGATTTTACCGGAGGATCGGCGCCTGCATCAGCAGATTTCGCAGGTTGATCGCGTCCCACGGCAGGTGCTCCGTGATCGCTAGACCGACTATTTCTGTGTTTTCGTGCACGTCCTTCAGGATTCGTGCGAGGATCTCAAAGCTCATTGTTCCGGCCGGGAACGCTTCGACGGGATCGATTTCCGGTTCCGGCTCGCCAAAGAAGATGGACCGAAATGCCTTCGGATCCAGAACATCCAGATCGAAGTGAATGGCAATATGACGAATGTCGTCTGCCTTGACCCAGTCGAGAATGGGTTTGCTGGTTTGATTGAGCTCTTCGGTGTGAACCACGCCGATGTCGCGTCTTTTGATGACGTCCTGCTCCTGTTCGGTAAGGCCGCCTGATCTGAGTCCGGCAAACAGGACACGTTTCGGATCGAGTGGAACCTTCACCTGCGTCGCCATTTCCGGATCGCCTTCTCCGAGAAGATTGCCGAGCACCATTGTGTGTGCGTTGGGATAATCCTTCGGCGTTTTCACGTCTGGATGGGCATCAAACCACAGCACGCCAAGCTTCCCCTCATAGCGTTCGTTCAGATAGGCGACCGGGGCCTGGTTGACCAGGCAATCACCGCCGAACATGACCCCCTTGTTGGGCGAGCAGAGATGCCGCCGAAGCCAGTTGCTTCAGGAGAAAATGGCGATGCCTCACGCCGTCATCTATTTCGGTTGGCGTTCCATCATAGTCCGGGACCGGCACCTCAATCGTTGGCCAGTTGCTCTCCGGCGCAATACAGTTCACTCTGCTTGCCCTTCGGCTTGACCTCCGACGGTCCGACCGTGCCATTGCAGAATCGATTGGCGTAGCTGAGAGCGCCAGAATGCATGATCTGCGCAAAAATGCGGGCATCGTGATTGTGGACGGCATCGACGACTGGCTTCCAGGATCGCGCCTGCGCCTCGTCGCTGACTCCGGGCTGGTGGTGGCAGCCCTGTGAAAATGCCTGATCGGTATAGAGGCCCTCGGTGATCAGCAAACCGAAGCCGCTCATCGCAAAGCGCTCATAATAGCGCTGCATAGCCGCGGTGGACGTACCATCCTCGGCAGCGCTCACGCGCGTCATCGGCGCGACGGCGAGGCGATTGCGAAACGTGAGCGTGTTTATATCGGTCTGCGTGAAAATCCCGTTGGCGTTAGTGCTCATGCTTGGTCTCCCTGCAACTGGTAGCGCATCGCTGATGCCGCCAAAGTAAAATCGGAGGAGGCCAACGCGCGTCAGGCCACCAGATAGGGATCGTGGAGGAACGGCAGTAGACGGGATGGACGATAGGCGCCTTATCGTATATCGTTAAGATGGTGGACTTATCAGACGTTTCGCTCTTCTGCTCAATTGTATCGACGGGCAGCCTTTCAGCCGCCGGCCGCCAGATCGGCATGTCTCCGATGGCGGTCAGTCGGGGGCTCGCAAGGCTTGAAGAGGAGCTCGGTGTGCGTCTCGTTCATCGCACACCCGCTCTCTCGCGCTGACGTCAGACGGCGAAACATTCTTGCCGCTTGCGCAGGCGATGCTTGACGCAAAGGATGCCGCAATGGTGGCCTTCACCGATCAGACAGAAAGCCTCAGCGGCGTCCTCAAGGTGACGGCCCCTAATCTGATCGGTCGCTCGCTGGTGGTCCCGGTGGTCGCCAAGCTTATGGCTGCCAATCCATTGCTGCAAGCCGATGTCACGCTCAGCGATGGCATCGTCGATATCGTCGCATCCGGCATCGACGTCGCCATTCGCGTCGCACCTTTGCAACAGTCGGAATTGATCGCGGTGAAACTGGCGGACAATCCGCGTGTGCTTTGCGCGGCTCCCGGCTATCTCGAAATGCGCGGGCGCCCGGAAGCCCTGTCTGACCTGGACGGACATTCCTGTCTGACCCTTCATGGTATCGGCGCGTGGCTCTTCAAACGCGAAGGGGAGCAAATCGCCAAGCCCATGAGCGGCCGCTTTTCTGCCAGCAGCGTTGAAGCCGAACGCGCTGCCTGTCTGGCTGGCACCGGCATTGCTCTGCTTACCTATTGGGATGTGGCGGAGGATCTTGCAGAGGGATCACTGGTTGAAGTCACGTTGCGCGACGTCGAACCGGACAGGCTTGCCATCTGGGCGGTATTGCCCACCCGCCACCATATGCCGTCAAGGGTTCGGAACTTCGTCGATCAGATGAAGGCCAGATTCGAGTCTGCCCGGCCCTAAGGTCTGCTCTTTGAGCAGTCGCTACCCCGTCTGAACGGCCGCTTGTAAGGTCGGAAGCTGTCACGCGCTGCTCCCCAAATATCGGACCAGAGCGTAGAATCGGCGGCTTGCTATCTTACCCGGTGGAATGCGGTGATCGGCGGCAATATCTCTATAGAGGGCAATCGGCGGGAATGGCGGAGAGGGAGGGATTCGAACCCCCGATACGGTTGCCCGTATGCCGCATTTCGAGTGCGGTGCTTTCAACCACTCAGCCACCTCTCCGGAAACCCATCGGCCGGCGCATGTCCGGCACGGGCGGGGCGGTTGAAACCCCAGGGTCGCGCGCATGCGTGATCGGTTCACCGACGGCGCGACGCCTCTTTACCGTCTGCCGCGCCGGGCCGTCAACGCGCACGGCGCGCCAGCGCGTCCTTCCAGGGAAAACCAGCCGACCCACCGCCGCGAAAGACCCGAGGGGCCGCAAAAATCCGGTTGAAAGCAAAAAGCAGTCCTGAACGCCGACGGCGCTCGCCGCGACCCTAAAGCCGCCCTCTTGGCGAAGGTGCGGGGGTGTGGTCCGATGCCACTTTCATGCGTCGGAGGGTTGAACATGGACCAGAATCGCCGCGATCTCATGTCGATCGGACTTGCCGCAGGCGCTGTCGCTGCCGGCACATCGGGGCTTGCGGGCAGCGCAGCCGCCCAACCCAAGCCGGAGCCGAGATATGTCCGGCACGACCCGCCGCGCG
>DATMEW010000009.1:0-29200 GCA_035556495.1 Xanthobacteraceae bacterium
TGGCGGGAAGCCACCGAACAGGCCGTCAACATGATGGCGATGTCGCCCTATCCCGGCTTCCGCGGCGAGTTCTTCGAGGTGCCGTGCCGCAATCTGGTGCCCAAGCCGGTGCAGAAGCCGCATCCGCCGCTGTGGGTCGCATGTTCGAAACGGGAGAGCATTCACAAGGCCGCCCGGCATGGCCTCGGCGCGCTGGCTTTCGCCTTCGTGGAGCCCGAACAGGCGGCCAAGTGGGTGGAAGAATATTACGACATCATCAGGTCCGAAGAATGCGTGCCGCTCGGCTGGACGGTGAATGCGAATATCGCGCTGGTCAGCGGCATGTCCTGCCACGGCGACCATGACGAGGCGGTGCGGCGCGGCATCGATGGCTTTAAATTCTTCGGCTATTCGCTCGGCCATTACGCGGCCTTCGGCGAGCATCGGCCCGGCCTCACCGACGTCTGGCAGCGTTTCCTGCAAGTGAAAGACGATCTGCCGCGCGATGCCGGCCATGGCGGCATCGGCACGCCCGACGAGGTTCGCGCCCATCTGGAGCGATATGAGAAGGCCGGCGTCGATCAGGTCATCTTCGTGCAGCAGAGCGGCATGAACCAGCATGCGCATATCTGCGAATCCCTTGAGCTGTTCTCCCAGGCGGTGATGCCGGAGTTCCAGCGGCGCGACGCCATCCGCATGGCGGAGAAGGAAAAGGCGCTCGCGCCCTTCATCGCGGCGGCGCTCGCGCGCAGATCTCCCATGGCGGATATTGCGCCGGCCGACATCCCGACTGTCGTTGCTTTCGGCCGGAATAAACCGCGCAATCAGCAGACATTCTCGGACCGTGGCGGCGCCATCGCCGCACCGGCATACGATCCACACGCCACGACCGGGCAGGAAAGCCCGGCCGGTTGACGGCAAAAGGCAAAAGCAAGAAACCATCATCACCATCACCAAGGCGCGGACGCGCCACACCAGGGAGGAATTATCGATGAACAGAAGAACCGCGATGTTCGCCGGCGGCGCACTGGCGCTGGCGGCCCTCGCCACGCCGGCGGCGGCCCAGGACTATCCCAACCGCCCGATCCACATGAGTGTCGGCTTCGCGGCCGGCAGCGGCGCCGACATTCTCGCGCGCTACTATGCCAACAAGCTCAACATCGAACTCGGTCAGAATGTCGTGATCGAAAACAAGCCCGGGGCGAATGGCAACATCGCCGCCCAGGGCGTGGTTCAGAGCAAGCCGGACGGCTATACCCTGCTGTTCGCGCCCAGCGCCGCCATCTCCGGCGGGCGCTATCTCTACAAGAACATGCCTTACGATTCCCTGCGGGACTTCGTGCTGGTCGGCCCGCTGCTGGATGTCGCCTTCGTCATGGCTGTCGGCGCCGCTTCGCCGGTGAAGTCCGTCGCCGAACTCACCGCCCTGCTCAAGTCCAAGCCCAAGGCACGTTACGGCACCTCCAACTCCACCGCCATCGCCGCGACACAGCTCTACAAGACCCGCGCCGGCGTCGAGGCGACCCAGGTCGCCTATCGCACCACCGCCGACGCGATCGGCGATCTCGCCGACGGCACGCTCGACTTCATGTTCCTCGACGGGGTTTTTGCGCTGAGCCAGCAGAAGGCCGGCCGGGTGCGCCTGCTCGCCACCACCGGCACGCGCGTCGACAACGCGCCGGACGTGCCGACCATGACGGAAGCCGGCATCAAGGATTACAGCTTCTCGGTGTTCTGGATGCTGGCCGCGCCGAAGGACACGCCGGCTCCGGTCGTCAACAAGATCAACGCGGCGCTCAAGAAAATCTCCGAGATGGAGGAGACCCGGACGTTCCTCGCCAACACGGCTTCCAAGCCGCTCTATGCGACCCCTGCGGAAACCACCGACAAGGTCGCCAAGGATATTGGCGTCTGGGGTGAGATCGCCAAGGCCGGGAATTTCGAACCCCAATGACGGACCAGAGCACCATTCGCCTCGACGGTAAAACCGTCGTCGTCACTGGCGCAGGGCGCGGCCTCGGCCGCGCCATCGCGCTGGGCCTAATCGACGCCGGCGCGACGGTGCTTGCGGCCGATCGCGACGGCGACGTGCTCGCCGAGCTGCTGGCCGCGGCGGCCGGCCGTCCCGGCGAAATCCGCGGCCATGTCCTCGACCTGACGGACAATACCGCGCTGGACCGCTTCATCGCCGACGTTTTGATACCGCAGACGCCGGACGGCCTCGTGAACTGCGCCGGCATCGGCCAGGAGGTGATCCGGCAGGATTTCGCGACCCGGCCGATCCCGTTCTATAAGGTCTCGGATAGCGACTGGCGGCGCATCTTCGCGGTCAATGCCGAGGCCGTCTTCCGCCTCTGCCGCGCCGTAGCGCCCGCTATGGCGGCGCGTGGGCGCGGCCGCATCGTCAGCGTCACGACCAGCCTCGAAACGATGATCCGCCCCGGCATGTCGCCTTACGGCCCCGCCAAGGCCGCCAGCGAGGCGCTCTCCGCCGTCATGGCGAAGGACCTTGCCGGCACCGGCGTCACCGTGAATGTCGTCGTGCCCGGCGGGCCCGCCCGCACCCGCATGATGCCCGGCGTGCCGGAGAACAAGCTGATCGCACCGGAGGTGATGGTCGGGCCGGTGCGCTATCTGCTCTCGGACGCGGCCGCCATCGTCACCGGCCGGCGCTTCCGGGCCGCCGCATGGAAAACCGATATTCCCGCAGCCGCAGCGATGGCCGAGGCCGGCGCGCCGCTGGCCTGGCCGGGCCTCGCCGGCGGCACGGCGCAGAATCCTCTCCCCGTTTAGCCGCCGGCTGAACGCAACGTCCTGAAACAGCGTGGTCTCCGTGAGCCAGTCTTCATCCAACGAACCGGAAGTCCGGCGGATCGCCGGCTGCGATGTCGAAATCAGCGAGGCCGGCAGCGGCCGGCCGATCCTGTTCCTGCATCCGATGATCGGCTTGCAGGGCGCGGAGCCTGTTCTTGCCGCCCTCGCCGCTCATGGCCGCGTCGTCGCGCCATCCCATCCGGGCTTCGGCCGCTCTGCACGGCCCGCCGGTTGCGACACGGTGGACGATCTCGCCTTCTTCTATCTCGACCTGATGGACGAGCTGGATCTGCGCGAGGCCGTGCTGGTCGGCTGCGACATCGGCGGCTGGATCGCGGCGGAAATCGCGACGCGCTCGACGGCGCGCATTGCGGGCATGGTCCTGTCCGGTGCGACCGGCATCCGCGTCGGCGACCGTGACACGCAGGACCTCGCCGACATCTTCGCCTTGCCGAAAGCCGAGGTCGACCGCCTGTCGTTCCACGACCCTGCCCATGCGGCGCTGGACATCGCCGCCATGTCCGACGCCGAAGTGACGGCGCTGGCGCGCAACCGGGAAGCCACCGCGCTCTATGGCTGGTCGCCCTATATGCACAACCCGAAACTGCGGCAGCGGCTGCACCGGATCGCCGTTCCCGCGCTGGTGCTCTGGGGCGCGCAGGACGGCCTCGCGCCGCCCGCCTACGGCCGGGCTTATGCGGAGGCGCTGCCGAAGGGCCGCTATGACGCGATCGAAAACAGCGGCCACTATCCGCATATCGAGCAGCCGGCCGCCTTCGCCGCGCGCATCGGCGCGTTTCTCGAAGCCACCGGCCTGTCCGGCCGCGCCACCACGTCTAACGTCAGGAGCCGCGGCTGATGCGCGTCTATCATTTCTCCGAACAGCCCTATCCCGACGCCTGGCTTCCAGGTCAGGACCTGCGCGTGACGCTGGCGAACAAACATTGCGATCCTCAGGTCGCCGCTGATCTCTATCATCGCTATCAGGACGAGTGGATGCTGGCCGACGAACTCGGCTTCGATATCATGGTGAACGAGCATCACGCGACGTCCACCTGCCTGTCCTCCGTCGCGGCGGTGACGCTGTCGATCCTCGCGCGCATCACCAAGAAGGCGCGCCTGCTGGCGCTGGGCTATCCCCTCGCCAACCGCACAGACCCGCTGCGCGCGGCGGAGGAGCTGGCGATGATCGACGTGATCTCGCGGGGCCGCCTCGACATGGGCTTCGTGAAGGGCGTGCCTTACGAGGTCGCCGCCGCCGATTCCCACCCGACCGGCATGATGGACCGGCTCTGGGAGGCCCATGATTTCATCCTGAAGGCGATGACCCATCAGGACGGGCCGTTCGCGTGGCGCTCGGACAACTATGAATATCGCGCGGTGAACATCTGGCCGCGCCCGTGGCAGCAGCCGCATCCGCCGGTCTGGATCACCGCGACCAGCCTGCCGAGCGCCGCGCCCATCGCGCAGCGCGGCCATGTGCTGGCGACGTTCCTTGGCGGCTACAAGACCCGCGAGTTGTTCGATGCTTATCGCACGGCCTATCGCGAGACATGGCAGCGCGACGCGGCGCCGGACCGCCTCGCCTATCTCGCATTGATGGCCGTGGCGGACACGGAGGAGGAAGCGCTGATCCGCGCCGAGAAGGTGGCAGGCTATCTGCGCACCATCGCCCGCGTGCCGGAACCTTATCGCAACCCGCCGGGCTATGGCTCGGTAGCGGACAATGTCCGCGCGCTGCGCGCCGGCGGCCAGCGGCCCGGCATGGTGCTGCCGTCCGGCCGCACCATCCAGCCGATCACCGCGCCCTGCACGGACCTGATCGAGGCCGGTATCATGTTCGCGGGTACGCCAGATCAGGTCCATGACCAGATCGTGCGGTTCAACGCCGCCATGGGCGGCATCGGCAACCTCATCGTCATGGGTCAGGGCGGCCCGCTGAGCCATGAGGAAACCGTGGACAGCCTCACGCTGTTCGGCACCAAGGTGCTGCCGCGCCTCAAGACGCTGGATGCCACCGTCGCCACGGCGGTGGCGTGAGCGTGCAGCCTTAAACCTGTTGCAAGGCGGACAGGCGCGACAGACCGCGCTGGTCCGCCAGCACGGCAAGCCATTCCCGGCGCGTGAGAAGCTCATCCGCATCGGCGAGAGCCTCTGCATCTTCCAGCTTGGCCAGCGCCAGCGCAAGATCGATATCGATCCGGCCCTTCTGACGAACAGGCGGACGCAGCGTCGATGCGTGGAAGGCCGCCAGATCGGTGTCCTCACGCAAAGCCTTCATCGCCCGGACCGTGTGAGCGGGCGCGACCGGGCCGAGTTCACGCGCGCGGCGTATCAGCAGCGATGGCGCCGTCTCCTCGGGGATGAGCAGCAGGCCGACCCGCCCCAGCATTCGGCCGGCTCCGACGCTGGCTGTCAGCCACGCCAGCGGTATCGCCAGCACGAGGCCGAGCAGCACCGGCGACATCCAGAGGAACAGCGGCCACGAAATCGCATAGGCCGCCAGCGCCAGCAGCAGCCCGACAACGGTATGCCAGCCGAACAGCCGCACGATCTGCAACAGCGGCAGCGAGCCATCGTCGCGCCGCTGCACCTGCCAGCCGACATCGCGGCCGAGCGCCGCCCCCACCACCGTCACCGTCTGGGTCAGCATCATCATCGGCGCGACCAGCGCGGACAGAACGATCTCCACCAGCACGCTGACGAATGCGCCGAACACGCCGCCGCAGCCCTGCCGCAGCGGCCGCCGTGTCAGCAGCGCAAGATAACCCAGCAGCTTCGGGATCACGAGCAGGCTCATGGTGCCAGCAAAGACCCACGCCGCGCGCACGGGGTCCTGCGCGGGCCATTGCGGAAACAGCGCAAACTCCGCCGGGAAGTATTCCGGCCGGATGAACTGCGCCTGCAAGGAAATGGCAAGGCCCGCCATCAGGAATGCGAACCACAACGGCGCGGTGATGTAGGAGCCGATGCCGGTGAGGAAGTGAAGCCGGCTCACCCAGTGCAGGCCCCGCGCCGGCAGCACGCCGACATGCTGGAGATTGCCCTGCGCCCAGCGGCGGTCCCGTGCGGAATAATCCGGGATAGCCGGCGGCCCTTCCTCATAGCTGCCGCCGAGGCCGGGCGCCATGTGAACGGCCCAGCCGCCACGGCGCATCAGGGCCGCCTCGACGAAGTCATGGCTCATGATATGGCCGCCGACAGGCTTGCGGCCGCGCAATGCGGGAAGGCCCGCCTGCTCGGCAAAGGCGCGCGTGCGGATGATGGCGTTGTGGCCCCAGTAGTTGCTCTCCGCGCCATGCCACCAGGCGATGCCATGAGCCATCAGCGGACCATAGACCCGGCCGGCGAACTGCTGGAGCCGGGCGAACAACGTGCGCCCGTTCATCAGCATCGGCAGCGACTGGATCAGCCCGACGCCGGGATTGGCTTCCAGCGCCGCCGCCATGCGCACGACGGTGTCGCCTTCCATCAGGCTATCGGCATCAAAGATCAGCATGTGGTCGTAAGCCGCGCCGAAGCGCATGACCCATTCCGAGATATTGCCGGCCTTGCGGCCCTCGTTGTAGCGCCGGTGGCGATAGAAGATCCGCTCATGCCCGCCGGTCATCCCGCGCAGGCGCAGCAGCGCGGCCTCCTCCGCGATCCAGATATCGGGATCGGTGGTGTCGCTCAGCACGAAGACATCGAAATGAGCGAGACGCCCGGTCCGCTCCAGCGATTCATCCATGGCCGCGATGCGCGCGAAGACCTGTCCGGGATCCTCGTTATAGACCGGCACCAGCAGCGCCGTGCGCCGCGAGAGCTCCGGCAGCGGCGCATCCGGATCAATGCCGAGCGGCAGGCCGCCTCGTGCCACCATCGAGACAAAACCCGCCAGCAGGCTGGCGAAGGAAAAGGCGATCCACGCGAACAGCACGACGAAGAGGACGAGCACCACCGTTTCCAGCGCCGTCAGCCCCGCCACCTGAAGCACGAGATACATCTCATGCGCCGCAAAACCCGTCAGCAGCACGGTGAAAAGCAGGATGAACGCCCGGCGTGCCCCGATCCAGCGGGGCGATGTCGCCGGTGCCGGTGCCTGCTGTCTGCGCGCGCGGAAGGATTGCACCGGCATCGCGAGCGGCGCTTCCGGCGGCAGCGGCGGCGCGCATCTCACGCCGCGTTCGGCTGGTGCAGCAGCGGCGGGCGGCAGCACATCCATCACGGCGTCCAACGATAGGTCCAGATTTCCGTGAGCGGCTCGTTGTCGAGCCGCAACTGCGCGCGCAACTCCATGCCAGCGCCCTTGGGCGGGACGATCTGGAAGCTGAGGCGCCAGCCGCCGATATCCGGGTTGGGCTGAACCACCACATGCTCGATGGCGCCGCCGTCGCCGACGACATCCCCGCGCACTTTCGCGGCGGGATCGAGCGCCTTCAGCCGTTCACCGACGGCATCGAGCACGATCAGCCGGCGTCCCTCTCCGGCCGAGCCGATGCGCGTCTCGCTGAAAACGCCGAGCTTGTCCGCCTGCGGATCGCCCCAGCCCCAGTGCAGCCGATAGACATAGTTGTATTCGCCCCTGGCCTGAAGCGGCTGACGCGGACGCCAGAAAGAGACGATGTTGTCGTTATATTCGTTGCGCGTGGGAATCTCGAACAGATAGACATCGCCCTCGCCCCAGTTGCCGATCGGCTCGACCCAGGCGCTGGGCCGGCGTTCGTAGCGCGCTTCAAGGTCCTGATAGGACGCGAAATCCCGGCGGCGTTGCAGCAGGCCGAAGCCGCGCGGATTGGTGTCCGCGAACACGCTCACCTGAAGATCGCGGGGATTGCTCAGCGGCCGCCAGAGCTGCTCGCTGCGCCCGTTACGGATCGCCAGTCCATCGGAATCGTGCACCGCGGGGCGGAAGTCATCGACGCCGTCGCGATCATTCGGCGCGAACTGGAACATGCTGGTGAGCGTCGCGATGCCGGCTTGCGGAATATCCACGCGCGGAAACAGCGCCATCTCGATGTCGTAGATCGTCGCCTCGCCCGGACGGATGGTGAAGCGATAGGCAGCAGCCGCGCTCTGGCTGTCCAGCAACGCATGGACCACCACGGAATCCGCCGTCGCAGGCGGCTTCTCGATCCAGAAAGCGCGAAAGCCCGGAAACTCCTCTCCCTTCGGATCCGCCGTGTTGATCGAAAGCCCCCGCGCCGACAGACCGTAGGTCTGGCCCTTCGCGACCGCGCGGAAATAGCTCGCGCCGAGGAAGGCTCCGATCTCGTCGTAATAATCGGGCCGGTTGAGCCGCCCGTGCAGCCGGAAGCCGGCAAAGCCGAGATTCGTCTTTCCGTCCGGCGGTTCGAGATCCTGAAACGTGAAGAGATCGGGCGAATAGCCGATCTGCGCCGCCTTGCCATCCGCGACCACATAGATGCCGACCGGGTTGGTGAAATGGAATCCCCGGTGAAAAAGCTGGATCTCGAACGGCAGTCCTTCTCCGTGCCAGATGGCCCGCTCCGGCCGGAAACGGATATCGCGATAGCGGTCGTAGCTCAGATCGCGCAGGCCCGGCGGCAGTGCCGGGCCCTCAGGCGCCTTGTAGGGCTTCTGCGCGAGATCGCGCGCCATCTGCCGCACGGTTGACGGGTTGAACGGGACGCCGCCGCCATCGGCAGACGCCTGCGCCAGCACCGTCGACTGGGAAAGAATGGGAAGCGCGAGCGCTCCGAGCAGCAGATCACGACGATGCAAACCGGTCTCCGTCTTGGGCAGCAGAGTTCAAAAACGGAGAATGGCGCCTCCCCGCAAAGACGCCCGTCCGTAGCGATGAACAACGCCCGGAAGGGGGTATTGGTTCACCGTCATCCCCGGCTAGAGACTCAACATGGCAGGATATCGGCGGACTTCCGCCCTGCGCCCCGATGCCCCATATTCCGACCATGGCAAAATCACCCGACAAGCCGAAACAGCCGCCCGTCCGCGCCAGTCGCGCCAAGGCGGCGCATGAAGCATTGCCGCCCATCGCGCCGGCGCTGGCGGAATTGCTCAATCCGGCCCTCAACCAGGGCACCGCCGGCCCCGGCTCCCAGACCGGCCTGCAACCGCCGCCGGACAACTCCCGCGACCGCCGCTCCGACTACGCCAAGGCGCATACGGCGCGGAAATCCGCCCGGACAGGATCTCACGGGCTGGGCGAAGCGCCACAGGCGGACTATCGCGGGCCGGCACCGACCGGCGCCAGCCGGCCGGACGTGAGCGCCGATTTCGCGGAAGCTTTCGGCATCGACCCCGACTTCGCCGAGCCTGATGCAAGCGGCGCGATTCGCGACATCGCCCAGGCCGCAACGGCCAAGGGCCGCCGCGCCGCCGAGGCACCCTCCATGTCGCCGGTTGCCGCCACGGCGGACGCGCTGGATCAGTTGCTGCGCGACGGCCGCAAGGAATTCGCCGAGGCCGACAAGATCTGGACACCGCACCGCCCGCCACGCCCGGAAAAGTCCGAAGGCGGCCAGCGCTTTCTCATCAAGTCGGACTTCGAGCCCAAAGGCGACCAGCCGACCGCCATCGCCGAACTGGTCGAGGGCGCGAACCGCCACGACCGCACCCAGGTGCTGCTCGGCGTCACCGGTTCCGGCAAGACCTTCACGATGGCCAAGGTGATCGAGCAAACCCAGCGCCCGGCCCTGATCCTCGCACCGAACAAGACGCTGGCCGCGCAGCTCTATGGCGAGTTCAAGAGCTTCTTCCCCGACAACGCCGTGGAGTATTTCGTCTCCTATTACGACTACTATCAGCCCGAAGCCTACGTGCCGCGCACCGACACCTATATCGAGAAGGAATCCTCGATCAACGAGCAGATCGACCGCATGCGCCACGCCGCGACGCGCGCGCTGCTGGAGCGCGACGACGTCATCATCGTCGCCTCGGTCTCCTGCATTTATGGTATCGGCTCGGTCGAAACCTATTCGGCCATGACCTTCGCGCTGAAGCAGGGCGAGCGCATCGACCAGCGCCAGCTCATCGCGGACCTGGTCGCCCTGCAATACAAGCGCACGGCCGGCGACTTCTCGCGCGGCACTTTTCGCGTGCGCGGCGACACCGTCGATATATTTCCCGCGCACTATGAGGATCGCGCCTGGCGCGTGAACCTGTTCGGCGACGAGGTGGAGTCGATCGAGGAATTCGACCCGCTCACCGGCCACAAGACCGATGCGCTGGAATTCGTGAAGATCTACGCCAATTCGCATTATGTCACGCCGCGTCCGACCCTGATCCAGGCCATGAACAGCATCCGCGCCGAACTGAAATGGCGTCTGGAGCAACTCAATGCGCAAGGCCGGCTGCTGGAGGCTCAGCGCCTCGAACAGCGCGTGACCTTCGATCTCGAAATGATGGAATCGACCGGAAGCTGCGCCGGCATCGAGAATTATTCGCGCTATCTCACCGGCCGGCGGCCGGGCGAGCCGCCGCCGACCTTGTTCGAATACGTGCCCGACAATGCGCTGGTGTTCTGCGACGAAAGCCATGTGACCATCCCGCAGATTGGCGCGATGTATCGCGGCGACTTCCGACGCAAGGCGACACTCGCCGAATACGGCTTCCGCCTGCCCTCCTGCATGGACAACCGCCCGCTACGTTTCGAAGAATGGGACGCGATGCGGCCGGACAGCATCGCCGTCTCCGCGACGCCCGCGGCATGGGAACTGGAACAATCGGGCGGCGTCTTCGCCGAACAGGTGATCCGCCCCACCGGCCTGATCGACCCGCCGGTGGACATCCGCCCCGCGCGTACGCAAGTGGATGATCTCGTCGGCGAGGTGCGGCAGGTCGCGCAGGCGGGCTATCGCGCGCTCGTCACCGTGCTGACCAAGCGCATGGCGGAGGACCTCACCGAATATCTGCATGAACAGGGCATCCGCGTGCGCTACATGCATTCGGACATCGACACGCTGGAACGCATCGAGATCATCCGCGACCTGCGCCTCGGCGCTTTCGATGCACTGGTCGGCATCAACCTGCTGCGTGAGGGCCTCGACATTCCCGAATGCGCGCTGGTCGCGATTCTCGATGCCGACAAGGAAGGCTTCCTGCGCAGCGAGACCTCGCTGATCCAGACCATCGGCCGCGCCGCGCGCAATGTCGACGGCCGCGTCATCCTTTACGCGGACCAGATGACCGGCTCGATGGAACGCGCCATCGCGGAGACCGACCGCCGCCGCGAGAAGCAGACCGCCTATAACACCGCCAACGGCATCACGCCGGAAAGCGTCAAGAAGCAGATCGGCGATATCCTCAACAGCGTCTACGAGCGCGACCATGTGCTGGTGGAAACCGCCGGACAGGGCATGACCGCGGAAGCCGCCACCATCGGCCACAACTTCGCGGCCGTGCTCGCGGACCTCGAAACGCGGATGCGGGAAGCCGCGGCCGACCTGAATTTCGAGGAAGCCGCGCGCCTGCGCGACGAACTGAAGCGCCTGCGCGCGACCGAGCTGGCGGTGGTGGACGATCCCACCGCCAGAATCGTGAACACCGCGCCGGGCGCGCGGCGCGGGCCGCGCAAGCCTTCCCTCGACGAGATGGGGCCGGGCGTCGAGGCCGTGCCCGCACGACCCGGGCCACGCTCCACCACCGGCCGCCCCGGCATGCGCGGCGGCTTCAAGCGGCGCGGACGGTGAACGGATCGCCGCCGTCCTCTGGCCGCGCCGACAGCCTCCTGCCCATAAAAAAGACCCCGCCTGAGCGGGGCCTTTTCTGATCGAAAATCGTATCAGTGAATCGCCTCAACAGGTCGTCCGGGTGCGGCTCACCACGGTGCCATTCGGCCGGCGCTCCCGCACCGTCACTTCGCGGCAGTGCGCCCGGCTGTTGTGAATGCGGCGATCCCGCTCCCGGTGATAGCGCCGGTCCCTCATGTCGCGCCGGTCACGCATGTGCCGATGCGGCTCGCCGATCCGGACCGAAACGCCGTTCGCTCCCGCGCGGAGGCCGACCTGCGCCGCCGCCGGCGTCGGAACGGACGTGTAAAGAACCGCCGCGCCCAGCGCGATGGCCGCCATCGCGGATATTTTCGAGCCGAACATAGTCATGTCTTTCCCTCCTGCGTTGCGCCTTCAACGTGGAGATCGCCGTGACGTTCCGGCAAACTCGCGATCCGGTCATCGGCGGCCATTTCCGGGGCGTTTTCAGCCGCCAGGTGGCTTCCGCCATCGCGGGAATGGTAATTTTCTGTTCACTGCCTTGGTAGAAATCGCCGGAACGCCTCGAAACCGTCCTTGCTCTGCCCTATTCAGATGCCTTCATGAGATGATGAGGGGTCCGCCGAGGCGAACCCTCCCCCATGGTTCAGACGAGGTCCTGAATGAACGCAAAACCCGAGAAGCTTGGAGAGGTCGACAAAGCGGCCGCTGCCGCGGCGGAATTCGAGGGCGAGATTCGCGAATTTGTCCGCAAGGATTTGTCTGCCTGGCGCAGGCCACGCACCGAGACGACGGGGGATACAGCCGTGACCAACATCGATACGCTCATCCAGCGCGTCTCTCATGCCTCGGTCGAGGAAATCGACCGCGTGATCGCCGAACTGACCCACCTGCGCAACACCCTGGCCGCCGAGGGGGAGCGCATCCGCCGCGAGATCACCAACTACGCCGGGTTGTCTCAGTCGGCGATGACATCCCTCAAGATCATGGCGGACAGTCTCACCCAGTTCAGCCCCACGGCACCGAGCGCACCGGCACCGACGCCGCCGGCCGCCGCGCCGGAAGAGACGGACCAGCAACCGCAGCAAAGCGCGGGTTGACCGCCCGCCTGCGCTGGTGGCGCTGAGGCGCGCCCAGCGCCTGCCTAAAAGGAAAAAGCCTGCTCTAGCGAGCAGGCTTTTTCAATTCCGGCGATCATGAAGGAAGGCTGAGTTGTTCGGGCTTCCCGCGGCCTCAGCGCGCCGGCGCGCTCTGCGCGGCGTTGGCGGTCGTGGCCATGCCCGGCAGCGGCGGCAGCCCTTGGGCATTACCCACAACGACGGCAACAGCGACGATCGCGACAGCGGCCGTCAGCGTCGCATACATCCAGCCGAAAATCTTCAAGCCCCGAACGTCAGCCATCGCCCCAGTTTCCGTCTCTCGATCCGCTTTCGAATTGCTGCCACAACACCGCCATGAACCGATTGGTTCCACAGGTGCGTGCATCCAGCAGGTTCGATGAAAAACCCTTCCAAATCCTGAAGCCCGCCTTCAAAGACACACCGCCGTGTCTGTGAAAGCGGCCGATGCGTCCCTGGCCGGAGAGCAATGCCTCCGCCCCAGATCATCCGCTATATGGGATTCAGGAGCGCCGCGTCGCCGGGGTCGGCATGGCGGAGAGATACTCCGGCCGATTCCCGCCCTGCCGACGCTGACGGCGGCCGATATAGGCGAGGGTTCCGGCGGAGTAAACCGCTTCCGGATGTCGGGAAAACGATGACATCCGGAGTGTATTTTCCGGGTGACAGTCGCCGGCCGGAGGCGCGTTCCGCGCCCGCCGAACTCCCGCCGTCCGCCACGGACCACGCGGTATTCCGGCCTCAGGTGGCGAAGCGGAAGTGCATCACGTCGCCGTCCGCGACGACGTATTCCTTGCCTTCCAGCCGCAGCTTGCCGGCGTCGCGGGCGCCGGCCTCGCCGCCCAGCGTGACATAGTCGTTATAGGCGATGGTCTCCGAGCGGATGAAGCCGCGCTCGAAGTCGGTATGGATGACGCCGGCGGCCTGCGGCGCCCGGGTGCCCTTGGTGATGGTCCAGGCCCGCGCTTCCTTCGGCCCGACCGTGAAATAGGTGACGAGGGACAACAGCCCGTAGCCGGCGCGGATCAGCCGGTCGAGGCCAGCTTCCTCAAGACCCAGCGTCTCCAGATATTCGGCGCGCTCCTCGCGCGGCAGCACCGCCAGCTCCGATTCGATCTTGGCCGAGATCGCCACGGCCACCGCGCCTTCCTCCCTGGCGCGGGCCTCCACGAGGCGCGAGAAAGCATTGCCGGTGGCGGCCGAGCCTTCGTCCACGTTGCAGACATAGAGCACCGGCTTGGAAGTCATCAGCCCCAGCATCGCGAAGATGCGTTCCTCTTCCGGCTTGCGCTCCACCAGCCGCGCCGGCTTGCCGTCGCGCAGCAGCGCCAGCGCGCGCTGCACGAGGTCGAGCATTTCCTTCGCTTCCTTGTCGTTGCCGCGCGCCTTCTTTTCGAGCCCGTCCACGCGCTTTTCGAGGCTGTCGAGGTCAGCGAGCATCAGCTCGGTCTCGATGGTCTCGATGTCGGCGATGGGATCGACCTTGCCGTCGACATGGGTGACGTCGCCATCCTCGAAGCAGCGCACCACATGGGCGATGGCGTCCACCTCGCGGATATTGGCCAGAAACTGATTGCCCAGCCCCTCGCCGCGCGAGGCTCCGCGCACCAGCCCGGCGATATCCACGAAGGTCAGCCGGGTCGGCACGGTCTGCTGCGACTTCGCGATCTGCGCCAGCTTCTCAAGGCGCGGATCGGGCACGGCGACTTCGCCGACATTCGGCTCGATGGTGCAGAACGGATAATTCGCCGCCTGCGCAGCCGCCGACTCCGTCAGCGCGTTGAAAAGCGTCGATTTGCCGACATTCGGCAGGCCGACGATGCCACATTTGAAACCCATCGCTCTCGATCCCGATCCTTCAGCCCGGCTTGCCGTCGCGCTCGCGCACGACGAAGCCCTTGGCGTCCATCGCCAGATGGACCTTGTTCTGAAACCCCGCGTCGTCGCCCTTCACGAGCATCACGGCATTGTCCGCAACGATGTCGCACAAGGCCGCGACCCATTCACGCTCGCTCTTGGCGAAATCGCTCAATACATAGTTCGGCACCATCTCCTTGACGCCGGGATGACCGACGCCGATCCGCACGCGGCGATAGTCGTTGCCGATATGGGCGGTGATGGAGCGCAGGCCGTTGTGGCCGGCCGCGCCGCCGCCGGTCTTCACCCGCAACTTGCCCGGCGGCAGGTCCACCTCGTCATGCAGGACGACGACATCCTTGAGGGGGATCTTGTAGAAACCCACGGCTTCCGCCACGGCGCGACCGGATTCGTTCATGTAGGTGCCCGGCAGCAGCAGCAGCGCACGCTCGCCGCCGATCACGCCTTCGCTCACCGCGCCCTGAAACTTGCGCCGCCACGACGGCAGGTTATGACGCCGCGCAATGGCGTCCACGGCCATGAAGCCGATATTGTGCCGATTGCCGGCATAGGCGCTGCCCGGATTTCCGAGACCGACGATAAGCCGCATGGGACACGAACCCCGACCACAACGTCAGGACAGGCGATAACAAAAAGCCGGCGGCTTAAGGCCACCGGCCGATGGCGCAATATGAGGCCGGGCGGGCAAAGCGCAGTGACGCTCCGTCCGCCCGGACCGAACTCACTTCTTCTCGGCGGGCTTCTTCTCGGCCGCGGCAGCCGGTGCGGCAGCAGCAGCAGCCGGCGCTTCGGCTTCCTCGGCCGCGCCGGACGGCGGCACGATCGTGACCAGCGTCTGATCGGCCTTGCCGACGATCTTCACGTTCGCCGGCAGCTTGACCTCGCTCAGATGGCGGGACGAGTTGATGTCCATATCCGAGATATCGATGTCGATCGCATCGGGAATCGCATCGGCCGGCACCTCAAGCTCCAGCGTATGGACGACGATGTTCACCGTGCCGCCACGCTTCACGCCGGGCGCGCCTTCGCCGCCATGGACACGAATCGGAATGCCGACGCGGATCGTGGCGCCGGCGCCCAGGCGCAGGAAGTCCACATGGATCGGCGTATCCTTGACCGGATCGACCTGATAGTCGCGCGGCAGCACGCGATGCTTCGCGCCATCGACCTCGATGTCGAAAATCGTGCTGAGGAAGCGGCCGGCATAGATGGTCTGCTTCAGTTCAGCGAAATCGAGGGAAATCGGCAGCGGAGCTTTGCTGTCGCCATAAATCACGCCCGGCACGCGGCCGGACCGACGCTCTGCCCGGGCGGCCCCCTTGCCGGCCTTCGGGCGCGCCATCGCCTTCATCTCTTTGACGGTCGCCATGGTCATGTCCTTGATATCATTAAATAATAAAGGCCGATACAATCGGCCTCCCATGCGCTGCGGCATGCCTCCAGGGGTGCTGGGGCCGCAGGCGCGCGGGCTTCTTAACGCCGTGGGCGCGAAAATACAAGAAAACTGCGCATCGCCCCGGCATCGCGGGCGATGGATGGGCCGTGGCGAGGGGTGTGCCGAAGGCTAGATCGGACCGCGGCTTTCGGGCGTTCCGGGCTTCGCGGCCAACTGCCCTTCCAGCAGTTCGAGCCGGGCCTTCAGCGTCTCATTCTCCTCGCGGGCGAGCCGCGCCATCTCCTTCACCGCCTCGAATTCCTCGCGGGTGACGACATCGAGATCGCGCAGGACGCGCTCGGCCTGGGCCCGCACGACGGTGTCGACCTCGCGGCGAAGCCCCTGCGCCATGCCGGCGGCGTCGTTCATCAGCCGGCCGAACTCGTCGAAAATGCGGTTGTTGGTCTGGACCATGCTGGGCTCCGGCAAAGGGATGTTCGGACAGACAATGGCGACACCGCGCCGGCGCCGCAAGATATGCCGCTCCTTACGTTGACGGCGGGGATACCCTGTTTCAAGAGCGATGGCATATCATCGCCCCTCCGAAGCGCAGGATTCGCCCGCATGTTCCTGACGGCCCCGCTGCTCGCCATGCCGCCGCTGCTGGCGATTCCCTTTCCCGTCATCGACCCGGTGCTAGTCCAGGTCGGCCCCATCGCGATCCGCTGGTATGCGCTGGCTTACATCTGCGGCATCGTGCTCGGCTGGCTCTATGCCCGCTGGGTGCTGCGCCAGCCGGCACTGTGGCGCGGCGGACAGCCGCCGATGAGCGTGGAGACTTTCGACGACTTCGTGCTGTGGGTCACGGCCGGCATCATCCTCGGCGGCCGGATCGGCTATGTGCTGTTCTACAACCTGCCCTATTTCGCCGCCCATCCGCTCGAAGCCTTCCAGCTCTGGCATGGCGGCATGTCGTTCCACGGCGGCTTCCTCGGCTGCGTGCTGGCGGTGGTGCTGTTCTCGCGCCGGCGCGGCGTGCCGCTGCTCTCGCTGGGGGACCTATCCTGCGCGGCCGGCACCATCGGCCTGTTCCTTGGCCGGCTCGCCAATTTCATCAACAGCGAGTTGTGGGGCCGCGTCACGGACGTGCCCTGGGCCATGGTGTTCCCGAACGGCGGCCCGCTGCCGCGCCACCCGAGCCAGCTTTACGAGGCTGCTCTCGAAGGCATCGTGCTGTTCGTCATCCTTGCGCTGATGATCCGCGCCGGCGCGCTGAAAAAGCCGGGCCTCGTCATCGGCACCTTCGCCATCGGCTATGCCGTGTTCCGCTCCTTCGTCGAGCTGTTCCGCGAGCCGGATGCGCAGCTCGGCTTCCTGTGGGGCGGGCTCACCATGGGCATGCTGCTGTCGATCCCGCTGGCGCTCGCCGGCATCGCCTTCATCGTCACGGCCCTGCGGCGGCCCACGAATGATTCCGCATGAAGGACGAACTGTTTCCCCTCGAAGGCGAGATCCGTCGCCGCATCCGTCTCGCCGGTCCGATCCCGGTCGCGGAATACATGACGCTGTGCCTCTCCCATCCCGAGCATGGCTATTACGTCACCCGCGATCCGCTCGGCGCGGCCGGGGACTTCACGACCTCGCCGGAGATCGGGCAGGTGTTCGGCGAGTTGCTCGGGCTGTGGGCGGCCACCGTGTGGCAGCAGATGGGCGCGCCGGAGCAGGTCGATCTGGTCGAACTCGGTCCCGGCCGCGGCACGCTGATGGCAGATGCCCTGCGCGCCACGCGGAAGATGCCCGGCTTCCACGAGGCCCTGCGCATCCATCTCGTGGAGATGAGCCCGGTGCTGCGCCAGCGTCAGCGGCAGGCGCTGGAGAAATATGAATTGCCCCTCGCCTGGCACGGCAGCCTGACGGACGTGCCGGACGGCCGCGCCATCGTTCTGGCGAACGAATTCTACGATGCCCTGCCGGTCCATCAAGCCGTGAAGCAGGACGGCGCATGGTTCGAACGCATGGTCGGCATCGACGACGCGGGGCGCTTCGCCTTCACGCGCGCCACGAGCCCGCTGCCCCATTTCGAGCGGTTCCTGCCGCCGGCGGTGCGCGAGGCTGCGGATGGAGCCATGTTCGAGTGGCGCAGCGACAGCGCGGCCCTCGAACTCGGCCGCCGCGTGATGCGCGGCGCGGGTGCCGCCCTCGTCATCGACTACGGCCATGCCGCCAGCGCGACCGGCGAAACGCTTCAGGCCGTTGGCAGCCATGCTTATGCCGATCCGCTGGTCGGGCCGGGCCTCGTGGACCTCACAGCCCATGTCGATTTCGAGGCTCTGGCGCAGGGCGCCGGCACCATGGGCGCGGCAACCCATGGCCCGGTCGATCAGGGCGATTTTCTCCAGCGGCTCGGCATCGACCAGCGCACCGCGACCCTGCGCCGCAACGCCACGCCGGAGCAGGCCCGGCAGATCGAAACCGCCAGCCTGCGGCTCACCGCCGGCGGCCGGGCCGGCATGGGCCGGCTGTTCAAGGTGCTGGGGCTGGGCCATCCTGACCTCGGGGTGCTGCCGGGATTCGAGACATGATGCTGCAAGCGCAAACCCTCGCCGGCCTGCCCGGCATCCGCCACGGCTTCTTCACGCGACAGGGCGGCGTTTCGGACGGCATCTACGCCAGCCTGAACGGCGGCATCGGCTCCAGCGACGCGCCCGAGGCGGTGACGGAGAATCGCACCCGCATGGCCGGGGCGCTCGGCGTCGTGCCGGAGCATCTGCTCGGCCTCTATCAGATCCATTCGCCGACCGTGGTGACGGTCGAAGCGCCATGGCCCAGCCACGAGCGGCCACGCGCGGACGGCTTCGTGACCCGCCTTCCCGGTCTCGCCCTCGGCATTTCGACGGCGGATTGCGGGCCGCTGCTGTTCGCCGACCCGCAGGCCCGGGTGATCGGCGCCTGTCACGCCGGCTGGCGCGGGGCCTTCACCGGCGTCATCGAGGCAACGCTCGACGCGATGGAGCGTCTCGGGGCGGACCGCACCCGCATCGCGGCATCGCTCGGACCGACCATCAGCCAGCAGAACTACGAAGTCGGCGACGATTTCCGCGATCGCTTCACGGCGGAAGATATCGGCAGCGCGCGCTTCTTCCGCCCCGGCGAACGTGCCGGCCACGCCATGTTCGACCTGCCGGCCTTTATCGCCCATCGCATTCGTCAGGCCGGCGTCTGCGTGTTCGAGGATCTCGCGCTCTGCACCTATGCGGACGCCGAACGCTTCTACAGCTACCGCCGCTCCTGCCATCGCGACGAGCCGGACTACGGCCGCCTCATCAGCGCCATCACGCTTGCCGCCCCATCTGCCGGTTAACCACCTCTTCACGTTCCGTTAACCGAACTGGACCGGCCTCCCCCGATTGGTTATCAGAACCTTAACGGCGGAACTCCCGAAGCACCCGCCGGGCGACGGGGGCGTCGATGAGGATCGGACCGGGGCGCCGCGCCGGCGGTGGGTATCTCAGACGGTGTGGTACAACCAGGGCGGCGGCCGCCATGGTGCTGGCCCTCGGCCTCGCCGGCTGCACCACGACCGCGCAGAACGGGCCGCCCGCAGCCATGACTTCGGCCACGCCGCCGGCGTCGGGCGACACCCGCACCCTCGCCTTCGAGTCCATCGACGGGCCGCCCGAAGCGGTTTTCCACAGTCTGGTCGCGGCCCTGAACCGGGAGGTCGAGAACCGGCAGGCGCCAGTCGTCTCCCGCCACGATCAGGCGACCTATCGTGTCCGCGGCTATCTTTCCGCCCATGTGAGCCGCGGCAAAACCAGCATCGCCTTCGCCTGGGACGTTTATGACGGCGCGGCACGCCATATTATGCGTCTTGCCGGAGAGGTTCCGGCCGGCGTCCGGAGTGCGGATGCATGGAAGGCAGCGGATGACGCAGTGCTGACCCGGATCGCTGACGAGGGACTGACCCGGCTCGCCGCCCTGATCGGCCCCTATCAGGCCCCGCCGTCACCATCGGCGCCTCCGGCCCCTCCCGTTCAGGCCACCTCCGCTATCGCCTCGGCGGCACCCGGCCCCGCAGGCGACACACCGGCTACCGGTTCCGTGCAGCTTGCCGCCTCGCTGCCCGCGAGCCCGGCGGAGTGAGGCGCACCATGCGTGCGCGCCGATGCAGGGATGGCCTCTGCTCGGTTGCCAGCGGCGGCGCGGCCTAGTATCACACCGCCGCGCACGAAAGGGTGATGCAAGGAGACGCAGATGGCCGGCAAGAATGGCGCGATCAAAATCGTCGCCGGCAACTCCAATTCCGCCCTGGCCGATGCGATCGCCGCCTATCTCGCGACTCCGCTGACCAAGGCCGTCGTCCGGCGCTTCGCGGACATGGAGATTTTCGTCGAGATTCAGGAGAATGTCCGCGGCGCGGATGTTTTCGTCGTGCAGTCTACGTCGTTTCCCGCAAACGACCATCTGATGGAACTGCTCATCATCATCGACGCGCTGCGGCGTGCATCGGCCCGGCGCATCACCGCCGTGCTGCCCTATTTCGGTTATGCCCGGCAGGACCGCAAAGCCGGCCCGCGCACGCCGATCTCCGCCAAGCTGGTCGCCAACCTCATCACCCGCGCCGGCGCCGACCGCGTCCTCACCGTCGATCTCCATGCCGGACAGATTCAGGGCTTTTTCGATATCCCGACCGACAACCTGTTCGCCGCGCCGGTGCTGACCCGCAACATCAAGGAGCGGTTCGACACGTCACTGGTCACGGTGGTATCTCCGGATGTCGGCGGCGTGGTGCGCGCCCGCGCAGCCGCCAAGCGCATCAACGCGCCGCTCGCCATCATCGACAAGCGCCGCGAGCGCGCCGGCGAATCCGAAGTGATGAACGTCATCGGCGACGTGTCCGGCCACACCTGCATCCTAATCGACGACATCGTCGACTCGGGCGGCACGCTGGTGAATGCCGCCGACGCGCTGCTCGAACACGGCGCGACCGACGTTTATGCCTATATCACCCATGGCGTGCTGTCCGGCGGCGCGGTCGCGCGCATCACCGCTTCGCGGCTGAAGGAACTGGTCATCACCGACTCGATCCAGCCGACACAGGCCGTGCGCGTCGCGCGCAACATCCACGTCCTCTCCATCGCCTCGCTGATCGGCGAAGCCATCGGCCGCACCGCCGCCGAAGAGTCGGTCTCCAGCCTGTTCGACTGAGGCTGCTCCGGCCGATGCTCTTTTGCCTGGGCATGCTCTTGTCCGAAAACCGCTTCGCACTTTTCGGGATCATGCTTCGGGCGAATTCATCCCCAGCAGGATTGAATTAAAACCCGCTTATCCACGGGTCGGGGACTCGCCGCCACAGGAGCGGGCTTCACGGCCGGACTCGAGCGTCTATATTGATTCTATTAAGTGATTCGCCCCGCCGCCCTTCCGAGGGCTGCGGTTCAGGGCGGCGCCGGCTGTCTTTCAGCCGGTCGGCGTACCGTGGCGTCGAGTACGTGCGGGTGGCGTGCACACCCACTTCATAGCGACGCAATTGGAGACGGTATGTCCCTGATCGATTTCTCAGAGCCGCAGCGATTCGACCCTCTCGAAGTGGTCGAAAGCCTCGCCTCGACCAACGACTGGTCGTTCGAGCGGGCCAGCGACGACGAGATCACCATTCTCGTCGCCGGCCGTTTTGCCGACTATCAGGTGTCCTTCACCTGGATGCATGACATCGAGGCGCTGCATCTCGCCTGCGCCTTCGAGATCAAGGTTCCGGAGCGCCGGCGCGAGGAAGTCCGCCGTCTGGTCGCGATGATCAACGAGCAGATGTGGCTCGGCCATTTCGACCTCTGGATCAAGGACGGGCTGGTGATGTACCGCCACGCGCTGGTGCTGCCGAACGGCCTTGAAGCCTCGGACCGCCAGTGCGAGCGGCTGTTCGGCGCGGCGCTGGACGCCTGCGAGCGGTATTTCCCGGCGTTCCAGTTCGTCGTCTGGGCCGGACAGACGGCGCAGGAAGCCATGACCGCCGCCATGTTCGAGACCAGCGGCCAGGCGTAAGATACCTCCCGTCCGGCCGGAGGCGGCGCGGACGGCTCCGGCATCTCGCGGGCGCCCTTGTTTCCGCGGTCTTTCCGTCGCAAAGGGTTTCACCGGATTAGGGTCCGATCCGACTTCGTTGAATCAGACCCGTCGGTATTCTTTCTGTTGAGCACGATCTTGTCCGAAAACCGGTGCCCACTCCTTGACCCAAGTCCGGGGGCAGGCATTTTCGGGATCATGCTCTAGCTGGCCAACCCGGAGCCGCTCATGACCGCGTTCGATCCCTTCAAGGCCCTGACCGGGCCGCTGGTTCTACTGGGCGCCGGCAAGATGGGCGGCGCCATGCTGGAAGGTTGGCTCGCCGCCGGCCTGCCGCCCGGCCGCGTCGTGGCTCTGGACCCACATCCGGTGCCCGAGGTCGAGGCACTTGTGTCGCGCGGCGTCGCGCTCAACCCGCCGGCGAACGCCATCGGCGCGGCGGGGGCGATCGTGGTCGCCGTGAAGCCGCAGGTCGCGTCCGATATCCTGCCCGGCCTGTCCGCCCATATCGGCCCGCAGACGCTGGTGCTGTCCATCATGGCGGGCAAGACGCTGGGCTTCCTCGCCGCCACCCTGCCGGCGGGCACCGCTGCGATCCGCTCCATGCCGAACACGCCGGCCGCCATCGGCCGGGGCGTGACGGTCGCCGTGGCGAATACCCACACCTCCGCGCCGCAACGGGCGCTGGCACACGCCCTGCTCGCCACCACCGGCAGCGTCGAGTGGATTGAGGACGAGGCGCTGATGGACGCGGTCACGGCCGTGTCAGGCTCCGGCCCCGCCTATGTCTTTCTGCTCGCGGAGGCGCTGGCCAGGGCCGGAGTCGCCGCCGGCCTCCCCGAGGACCTGGCGGCGCGTCTGGCCCGCGCCACGGTGTCCGGCTCCGGGGAGCTGCTGCACCGGATGCCGGCGGACGCCGCGACGCTGCGGCGCAATGTCACCTCCCCCGGAGGCACCACCGCGGCCGCCCTCGACGTGCTGATGGCCGGGGACGGGCTCCAGCCGCTGCTGGACCGCGCCGTGGCCGCCGCCGCCCGCCGCTCGGAGGAATTGTCCGGTTGAGCGGCCGTGCTCGCGGTCTCCGGGGCTCAATACGGCGGCATTCCGCCCTGTTGCGGCCCCATCCGCGCGCCTAAATGATCTGAAGGCCCCACCCCGAAAGCTCGGGTGCCGCAGCACAGGAGAGGATCATGATCGACCATCCCGCCGGTTCCGGCGCGCGCGACGATCAGCCCCACAACATTTCCGGTAACGACCGGCCGGAGCGCGAACGCATCGTCGATGCCTTCATGTCGCTTCTTTCGGTCAAGCCTTTCGAGCAGATCGGCCTTTCGGAAGTGGCCGAAACGGCAGGGGTGCCGCTGGCTTCGTTGCGGGATGGCTTTGCCTCGAAGCTCGATATCTATGGGGCGCATATGAAGGCGATCGACCGGGCCGTGCTGGCCGGGCGCGACCTCGGCCTCGCCGACGATCCGCCGCGCGAGCGGCTGTTCGACGTGCTGATGCGGCGCTTCGAGATCCTCGCGCCCCACAAGGAGGCGATCCGTTCCCTGAACCGCTCCGCGCGCCTCAATCCTCCGCTGGCGCTCGCGCTCAACGGCCTCATGGTGCAGTCCCAGCAATGGATGCTGGCGGCGGCGGATATCGACGGCTCGGGCTCCAAGGGCCTGCTGCGCGCCCAGGGGCTCGCGGTGATGTTCGCCTCCGTGGCGCAGACCTGGCTGCGCGACGACGAGCCCGACATGGCCAAGACCATGGCCGCGCTGGACCGCGCGCTCGCCAGCGGGCAGGGCTGGTCGCGGCTGCTGGACGATCTGTGCATGATCCCGCGGGCGGCCTGCCGGATGCGCGCCCGGCTGCGCCCCCGCCCGCGCCGGACCGCCCCTTCCAATGACGCCGCCTCCTCGGCCGACGACGGCTGGGACGACCTGCGCGAAGCCCACCGCACGGCGCGGCCGCGGCCGGCCCGTCCGTCCGGAGGCGAGGCGCCGGCGGTGTAGTCGCCGGCTATTCGCCTTCCCAGTAACCCGCGCTCTCGCCCATGCGTCCGATGAAGCGGCTGACCGTGACGCCCTCGCCCGCGCCGCCGGGCAACTCGGTCAGCACGCCGAACTTGCCGGAATCGGGATAGTCGGTCACTTCCGGCACGATCTTCGTGCTGACCGCCAGATAGGTCAGCGGCGCGTCGGAGGTGTTGACGATCTGATGCGCCGTCTCCGGCCCGCCCGGCGGACAGGCGATCACATCGCCCTTGCGGATGGCATGACGCGCCGCGCCGATCCGCACTTCGCCGCTGCCTTCGATGATGAAGAACATTTCCTCGTTGGCATGGTGATTGTGCAGCGGCCAGCCGCGCTTGCCGGGCTGCACCACCACGAGGCCATAGCCCAGCTTGCGCGCGCCGACGGCGCTGCCGATGGCGCCAAGCTGCGCGGCAAACCGTTCCGGCGGCGCGGAGCCGCCCGCGACGGTGGCCGGAACGCCGCCATGGCCCCAGGGCCGCAACGCGACCTCGTCGATATTCATGATCGGCTTCGACATCGGCATCCCTCCGCGCGCCTCTGACGGGCGTTGACCTCATCGCTCAATTCGTCATCCTGCCGCAAGTCGCCGCAGGCTTCACCCTGGGAAGGATCGCCGATGCCGAGACTGCTTGCAGACCCGCCGTCTCGCGCCGTCACGATCGCCGGCCATGCATTGAGCAGCCTCGCCATCCTGTTCCTGCTGTTCGACGGCCTGATCAAGCTGCCGCCGCTGGACGTCGTCACCACGACTCTGGCGGAACTCGGCTATCCCGCCGGTATCGAACGCGGCCTTGGCCTCATGATCCTGATCTGCACGTTGCTCTATGCCGTGCCGCGCACCGCGCCGCTGGGTGCGATCCTGCTCACTGCGCTGTTCGGCGGCGCCATCGCCACTCATCTGCGCATCGGCAGTCCGGTATTCTCGCATCTGCTGTTCGGCGTTTATCTCGGGCTGCTGGTCTGGGGCGGCCTGTGGCTGCGCGACCCGCGATTAAGGGCTCTGCTGCCCTTCCGCCACGCGACATCCTCACCGCAAGGAGCCTCATCATGATGCCTGAACCTACGTCCCAGCACCGCTGGCTGCTCCAGCTCGTCGGCAACTGGACCTTCGAAGGCGATGCTGACATCGCGCCGGGTGAACCGCCGTTCCACAGCACCGGAACACAGACCGTCCGCGCGCTCGGCGATCTATGGATTCTCGCCGAAGGCGAGAGCGAGATGCCGGGCGGGGGGCTCGGCCGCACCATCATCACGCTCGGCTACGATAGCGCGCAGGGCCGCTATCTCGGCACCTTCGTCGGCTCGATGATGACGCATCTGTGGATCTATGACGGCGCCTTCGACGACGCCTCCCAGACCCTGACCCTGACCGCCGAAGGACCGGCGATGGACGGCAGCGGCGGCACCGCGACCTATCAGGACATCATCGAACTGAAGAGCCCCGATCACTACATCTTCCGCGCCCGGATTCGCGACGCTGAAGGGAACTGGACGCAATTCATGACGGCGCACTACCGCCGGCGGAAGTAGCGTCGTCGCCATCCTCACCGTCGCGTCCGGCTCTCCGCACCGCCGTCACACCGGGATGCGCACGCTGGCGCGCAAGCCGCCCATCGGACTTTCCGACAGCGTGATGTCGCCGCCATGGGACCGGGCGATGTCGCGGGCGATGGCAAGGCCGAGGCCGGTGCCGCCTTCGTCCTGGTTGCGGGCATCGTCGAGACGCAGGAACGGCTTGAACACGTCCTCCCGCTGCGCCGGCGGGATGCCGGGGCCGTCGTCATCGACCGTCACCGTGAGATAGCGATGATCCCGGTGCCCGGTGATGGCGATCTTGTCGGCGAAGCGCGAGGCATTGGACACCAGATTGCCGAGGCACCGCTTGAGCGCGGCGGGGCGGACCGTCACGATGGGATGGCCATGGAACACCGCCGCCGTCGCATGGCCGTGGCGCTCCGCATCCTGTTTCAGTTCCTCCAGCAGGGCCGCCATGTCGGTCGGCTGCGCCTGTTCACCGGAATCTCCGCGCGCGAAGGCGATATAGGCTTCCAGCATCTGCGCCATTTCATCGACGTCCCGGCGCATGGCCTCGACTTCCGGGCCATCCTCGATCAGCGCCAGTTCCAGTTTGAAGCGCGTCAGCACCGTGCGCAGGTCGTGCGACACGCCCGCCAGCATCGCGGTGCGCTGCTCCATCGCGCGCTCGATGCGCGCTTTCATTTCGAGAAACGCCTGCGCCGCCCGGCGCACTTCGCGCGCCCCGCGCGGCCGGAAGCCCGGCTCGTCGCGGCCCTTGCCGAAGGCTTCCGCCGCATCGGCCAGCCGCAGGATGGGCCGGATCTGGTTGCGCAGGAACAGCACCGCCACCGTGATCAGCACCAGCGAGGTGCCGACCATCCACAGCAGGAAGATTTCCGAATTCGAGACATAGGCCGCGCTGCGCCGCGCGAAGACGCGCATCACCGCGTCGTCGAGGCGGATGCGGATTTCCACGAGGTTGGACCGCCCGACGGTATCGATCCAGAACGGCCGGCCGACCTGCTGGCGGATCTGCTGGGCCAGCGCATTGTCGAGCAGGGAGAAGAACGGCTTCGGCCCCGGCGGCGGCAGGGCGCTCACCGGCAGGAAGTCCACCACCAGACCGAGCCGCTCCTGGGCGATGCGGCGCAGATGCCGCTCGTTCTCCGCGCGCGGATAGCTGCGATACATATCCGTCAGCGCGTTGATATCCGCCACGACGCCGAAGGAGAGCTGCCGCGTGACCTGGTTCCAGTGGCGCTCCATGAAGATGAAGGCGATCACCGATTGCAGGATCACCATGGGCGCGATGATGATGAGCAGCGTGCGGGCATAGATGCCCTTGGGGGTGACGCGGTTGAACCAGTGCCAGAAGCGGTCCGACACCCCACTGAGCCGCTCCGCCGCGATCCGCAAGGCGGCAACCGCCGCAGAAAATCCCGCAGCAAGACCGCCCCGGCGCGACGTCATGGATTGGCCACCAGCCGGTAACCGATGCCGCGCACGGTCTGGATCAGCAGCGGATTGGCGGGATCGCGCTCGACCTTGCGGCGCAGGCGGTTGATCTGGACGTCCACGGCCCGCTCGCCCGGCGCGCCGCCCTGCCCTGCCAGCGCCAGCCGCGGCACCGTTTCGCCCGGCGTATGCGCAAGGATGCCGAGCATCTCCTTCTCGCGGTCGGTCAGGTGGACGATGGCCTCGTCGCCCTCCGCCTCGCAATCGCGCAGTTCGCCGCGGGCGATATGAAACACATAGCGGCCGAACCGGATGCTTTCCGCAGGCGGCGCCGCGGGCGGGCGGACCCGGCGCAGAATGCTGCCGATGCGCAGGGACAACTCGCGCGGCTCGAACGGCTTGGCGACATAGTCGTCCGCGCCGATCTCAAGCCCCTCGATCCGGCTCTCGGCCTCGTCCCGCGCTGTCAGCATCAGGATCGGCACGTTCGACTCCGTCCGCAGCGCCCGGGCCAGTTCGAAGCCGGTCTCGCCGGGCATCATCACGTCGAGAATCAGCAGGTCGAAACTCAGCCCCTTGAGGCTGGCCCGCGCCTCGGCCGCGCTCTCCGCGGTGGTGACGCGATAGCCCTCCGCCATCAGGAAGCGGGAGAGCAACTGCCGGATCCGGCGGTCGTCATCGACCACCAGCAGATGGGGAGAATCGTCCGTTACCGCCGCCGCGGTCTGTCCGGGCATGGAACCGCCTTCAACCGGATTGCGCACGTTCGGCGCGCGCGATGAGCCGCTGCATGCCGGCGCGATCCGGCTCGTCGATCATCGCCGTGAGGAAGCGCACCGCCGAAGCATGGCCCTCCGGACCCATCTCGGCAAGGGCGCGGGAAATCCGCCGGGTTTGCAGGCCGGCGAGCTTCATCGCCAGCGTGCTGCCCTTCTCGGTCACATAAAGAAGTCGCTGACGGCGATCCGCCGCCCCTTCCCGCTGGATGACATAACCCTCGTCTATCAGTTGCTTGAGCACCCGCCCGAGCGACTGTTTGGTGATCTTGAGCAGGTCGAGCAGCTCCGCGACCTTCATGCCGGGGTTGCGGGTCACGAAATGCAGGACCCGATGATGCGCCCGGCCAAAATCAAGGCCAGCCAGCACCCCGTCCGGGTCGCCGACGAAATCCCGATAGGCAAAGAACAGAAGCTCGATGATGTCCCAGATCGGCTGCTGGGGGACCGGTTCGCCATCCGGATCAAGAATTTTTATGTCAGCCATATTGACATATTTTATTTCGATTGTTACCAACGAGGAAGCTCCGACGAAACGATCGTGCGGAGCGGACAGAGTCACAGACAGAGTCTATGTCATAAGCCGACCGGATTTCCACGGAACATTCCAGAGCGCCGGTGCGGCCGGCGATCTTCGGGAATCCATCGGAGCCATGGGCCTGACAATACCGGGATGCGGGACGGCTTGAAAGCTGCTCACCGCTCTGAACGACTAGGGAATTGACAGTGTCGGCCCGACGCCGACAAATCGGGCAGCAAGGACAAGAAGGGCCTGACGGCTCCCAGGAGAACGACCATGGGAATCTCTTTCGACAAGATCGACGGCACCATCTGGTACGATGGCCGGTGGGTGCAATGGGCCGATGCCCAGTTGCATGTGCTGTCCCATGGCCTGCACTACGGGAGCTGCGTGTTCGAGGGCGAGCGCGCCTATGCCGGCCACATCTTCAAGGGCACCGCGCATTCGGATCGCCTGCACCGCTCCGCCGGGATTCTCGATTTCGAGATTCCCTATTCGGTGGCCGAGATCGACCGCGCCAAGGCCGAGCTTCTCACCAGGAACAACCTGACCGACTGCTACATCCGGGCCGTTTCCTGGCGCGGGTCGGAGATGATGGGCGTGTCCGCGCAGGACAACACCATTCACCTCGCCATCGCCTGCTGGGACTGGCCGAGCTATTTCGATCCGGAGCAGCGGCTCAAGGGCATCCGGCTCGACCTTGCGGAATATCGCCGGCCCGACCCGCGCACCGCGCCGGTCCATGCCAAGGCCGCCGGCCTTTACATGATCTGCACGATCTCCAAGCACCGGGCCGAGCGCCGCGGCTATGCCGACGCGCTGATGCTGGACTGGGAAGGCCGCGTCGCCGAATGCACCGGCGCCAACATCTTCTTCATCAAGGACGGCAAGATCCACACGCCCATCGCGGATTGCTTCCTCGACGGCATCACGCGCCAGACGGTGATCGAACTCGCCCGCCGCCGCGGCATCGAGGTGATCGAGCGCCGCATCCTGCCCGAGGAAATG
>DATMEW010000010.1:0-16986 GCA_035556495.1 Xanthobacteraceae bacterium
CACCGCCGCATGATGGAGGAGATCGAGCATTTCCGGCTCGCCCTCGACGGCGTCGGCGGATCGCCGCAGCAGCGCCAGCAACTCAGCCAGCAGGTCGAGCACTACGGGGCGACGTTCCAGCAATGGGCGGACCGTCTCGACAAGGTTCGCCGCGGCAGCATGACAATCGCGGCAGAGAGCCAGAGCCTTGCTCCCCATGTGGACAGGGTCGTCCGGACCGCACGGCAGCAGGCCGCCGGCGCGGCGGCCGATGCCGCCTCCGCCCGGAACTGGACGCGCGCGATCATCGTCGGCGCCGGCCTTGCCGCGGCCATCCTGGGGCTCGCCTTCAGTTGGCTGATCGCACGCGGCATCACGCGCTCGCTCAGCGATCTCAGCCGGGCCATGATCCGGCTCGCCGGCGGCGAGACCTCGATCGAGATTCCCCGGACCGGCGCCCGTGACGAGATCGGCGAGATGGCGCGGACGGTGATCGTCTTCCGCGACACCATGATCGAGCGCCAGGCGCTCGCCCATGTGCAGGCCGAGGACAGCGCCGCGCGCGAGCAGCGCAGCGAGAGCGTCGCCGCCACGATCACGGATTTCCAGCAATCCATCGAACAGGTGCTCGCCAAGGTGCGCTCCACCGCAGCCCGCCTTGAAACCGCCTCGTCCCAGCTCAACGGCGCGGCCGACACCGTCTCCGACGAAGCCCGCACCGCCGAGCGCCGTGTCGATATCGCCTCCGGCAACGTCACCGAGGCGGCAAGTTCGGTGGAGGAACTGGCCGCGTCCATTTCCGAGATTTCCGCCCAGGCGCTGCGCTCCACCGAAGTGGCGCGGCGCGCCGTGGAGGAAGCCCACAGCACGGCCTCCACCATGTCCGACCTCAACGGCGCGGCAAGCCGCATCGGCGAGGTGGTCGGCCTGATCCAGGCCATCGCCGGCCAGACCAACCTGCTGGCGCTGAACGCCACGATCGAGGCCGCCCGCGCCGGCGAGACCGGCAAGGGCTTCGCGGTCGTCGCGGCCGAAGTGAAGTCGCTAGCCGGTCAGACCGGCAAGGCCACCCAGGAGATCGCAAGCCAGGTCAGCGCGATCCAGTCCGCGGTCGGTGACGCCTCCCGCGCCATCGAGACGGTCAACACCATCATCGAGGAAATGTCGATGATCGCCTCGGCGGTCTCCTCCACGGTCGAGCAGCAGAATGCGGCGGTGATGTCCATCGCCGCCGGCGTCAACCGGGCGTCGAGCGAGGCGCGCAACGGCGCCGAGTCCATGAGCCGTGTCGCCGACGCCACCACCAACGCCCGCGCCACGGCGGCGGACGTGAAGGCGCTGGCGGACATCCTCTCGCAGGAAGCCGAGAGTCTCGAAGGCGAGGTGCGCCGTTTCCTCTCCAGCGTCGAGGCGGCGTGAGCCGGTGCGCCGCACGGGCTCCTGTCAGCCATCCGTCACGCTGATATGCGTCCTGCGCCGAAAACTACCGATTATCCGCGCGCCCGCGACAGGCTATAATCCCCACATCCGGGGAGACGTCGCGCGGACCACGCGGCGCGGCGGGGGGACATAAGGTGAGCGTGAAATCCGCGGGTTTCGCAATGGCCTGCGTCGTGGCGGCGACCCTCGCCGGCGCGCTGCTCACGATCTGGATCGCCGTGAGCCAGCCGTGGCTGGGCATCACCCTGCGCGCGGTGGACGGGACGGTGCACGCCATCGCCGTCGATGCGCAGGGACCCTCGCGGAGCCTGCCGGTTCCCGTCCGCGCAACGGGCCTCGCATCCGCCGGCGGGCCGGCCACCATTCTCGAATCCGACGATCTGATCGAAGAACCCGACTTCTTTGAAACCTATGAACGGGCCGCAGCCTTCATGCAGCGGCAGACGACACTCGCGGCGGCGATGCGGGGCGGCCCCGTCACGCTCGGCTTCGAACATCCCGCCGGCGTGGAGCAGAACCTGCCGATCGTTCCACAGGCCGGCAGGCCGGTCCTCGATCTCCCGACTCCCTTCTGGGTGCAGTTGCTGGTCGGCATCGGCGGCGTGCTGATCGGCGGCTGGGTCTGGGCGCTGCGCCCGCAGGACCGCGCCACGCGGCTGTTCGCGCTGGCGAGCGTGAGCCTGATGATCTCCGCCCATGCCGCCGCGATCTACAGCAGCCGGGAACTCGCGATCGACGGCGGGCTTTTCCGCGCGCTTTCGGCTTTCAACCATTTCGGCGCCATCAGCTTCGGCATCGCGATGACGGCGCTGTTTCTCTCCTATCCGAAGCCGATCGTAACACCGGCCGGCCTGCTCGCGATCCCGGCCGTGTTCTTTCCGTGGCTCGCAGCGGACATTCTGCGCATCGCCCCCTCCCCCGCCCTCGGCAGCCAGTTGCCGACCGCCCTGCTGATGCTCGCCATCGTGATCGCCATCGCCATCCAGTGGGGCGTGACGCGGGGCGATCCGCGGGCGCGCGCCGCCCTGCGCTGGCTCGGGCTTTCCGTCGTCATCGGCGCCGGGGCCTTCATCCTCACCGTCATCGCGCCGGTGCTGCTGCGCGGGCTGCCGGCGCTGGAACAGGCCTATGCCTTCGTGTTCTTCCTGCTGATCCACGCCGGCGTGGCGCTCGGCCTCGGCCGCTACCGCCTGTTCGATCTCGACTCCTGGGCATTCCGCATCCTGTTCTATGCCGGCGCGCTGGCCATGATGATCATCCTCGATGCCGGGCTGATCCTGCTCCTGCATTTCGACCACGGCCCCTCCCTCGGCATCGCGCTGCTCGCCGTGGGCTTCGGCTATCTGCCGCTGCGCGATGCGCTGTGGCGGCGCATGGTGGCGCGCCAGACCATGCCGGAACATGAATTGTTCAATGCCGTGATCGAGGTGGCCTTCGGCCGCTCGCGCGCGGTGCGCGAGGAGCGCTGGCTGGACCTGCTGAAACGGCTGTTCGATCCGCTGGAGATCGCCCCCGCCACGGCACCGGTGCCCGACCCCGCGCTGCTGCGCGACGGCCTCGAACTGGCGCTGCCGGCCACGGCCGACACGCCGCCGCTGATCCTGCGCCACCCGTTTGGCGGGCGCAGCCTGTTCAGCAGCCAGCATCTCCAGTTGGCGCGCCAGCTCGTCTCGCTGATGTCCCATGCCAGCGAGAACCGCGCGGCCTATGAACGCGGCGTCGCCGAGGAGCGCAAGCGCATCGCCCAGGACCTGCATGACGATGTCGGCGCGCGGCTGCTCTCCGGCCTGCATGGCGCCGACCTCGCCCAGTCCCAGGGGGCGATGCGCGATGCGCTGACGGATATCCGCACCATCGTCAGCGGTCTCACCGGCACCCGGCTGCCGCTGGCCGATGTCCTTGCGGACCTGCGCCACGAAACCCGGCAGCGCTGCCAGCGCGCGGGCGTTGTCCTCGACTGGGAGATGCCGGACACAACGGCCGGCACGATGGTCGAATATCCGGTGTACAAGGCGCTCCGATCCGCGCTACGCGAAGCCGTCAGCAACGTGCTGAAACATGCGCGCGCCAGCAGGATCGAGGTGTCAGCCCTGCACCAGGACAATCACATCGAAGCGATGATCCGGGACGACGGCGTCGGCCTGCCGGCGCAGGCGCGCACCGGCGGCCATGGCCTGCGCAACCTGCACGACCGGGTCCGCGCCATCGGCGGACACATCGCGTTCGACAAGGGCATGCCCGGCACCCGCATCACGCTGACGCTGCCGATCTCGGCCGCAACGGCCGACGCCCTGCCATGACGCTGTCCGGCACCCAGCCTGCGCCGCGTTCCGCCATCGTGGTGGAGGATATCGCCGAGACCCGGGAGTGGCTCGTCGCCGCGCTGGGGCACGCCTTTCCCGGCGTCGTGGTGACATCCTTCTCGCATCTGGCGCCCTGCCGCGACTGGCTGCGGACCTATCTCCCCAAAGAGGGGGCGCCGCCGCTGATCGCGCTGATCGACCTGAACCTGCCGGACGGCTCGGGCGCAGATCTCATCCGCGCGCTGGCCAGCCGCGACCCGCGCATCGTGAGCATCGTGACGACCATCTATGACGATGACGCCCACCTTTTCGAGGCGCTGGGCGCGGGCGCGCAGGGCTATCTTCTGAAGGATCAGGACGAGGCCGGCCTGATCGCCAGCCTCACCCGCATCGAGCGTGGCGAGCCGCCGCTGTCACCTTCCATTGCCCGCCGGATCCTGCAACGGCTGCGGACGGAGCCGGCGGGATCGAAACTCGACGGCCCGTCGCTGACGGTCCGCGAAAGCGAGGTGCTGAGCCTGCTCGGCCGTGGCCTCACGGTCGGCGAAGCCGCCCGCATCCTCAAGATCAGCGACCACACCGTGGCCGACCATGTGAAGTCGATCTACCGCAAGCTCAACATTTCCTCGCGTGCGGAAGCCGCCGTGGAAGCGATGCGGCGCGGGCTGGTCTAGAGCATGATCCCGAAAAGCGGGAACCGGTTTTCGGAAAAGATCATGCTCAAACAAAAAGATAGCCGACGGGTCTGATTCAACGAAGTTGGATCAGACCCTAGCCCCTGCGGCACCTCGCCTGAAACGCCAACAGCGACCGGTTCATGAGAACGGCCCGGCTTGCACCGGACCGTCTCGTCTGTCTCCTCTCCGCCGCAAGCTGGCGGAGTGTTATTTCCTGCCGCCGGCGAACATGGCGTCGATCTCCATCACCTTGCCGCCGGGCGTCGTGCCATCGGCGGCGATGACGCCCGCGGCTTCGGCCGCGTTCGGCCCGTAGAAGCTGCCCGAGACCGTGCCTGCCCTGATGGTGAAATCGGCGCCGCCGGCATCCTTGATGCCGCCGGAGGTCGAGGCGAAATGGGAGCCCTGGATAGCGCCGGTGAAAGCCGCGTTCGCGCCGTTGAACGCGCTGCCGACCTGGTTCGTCTGAATGTTGCTGAACTGGGAGTTGAAGGTCCCCGCGCCGAAGTCGGCATCCATCTTGAAGCCGGCCGCCAACGTGCCGCCCGCGCCGTCTTCCTTGAAATAGCCCATGGCGCCGCCTTCGTAGCTGGCCTGACCGCTGAGCGCGCCCTGCGTCACGGGGCCGGCATGGAAATGGCCGGACAGTTGGTGGAAGACATCCGCATTCTCATTGTAGCCGGAGTCCATGCGGCCGACGAGGGCATGTTGCGGCGTGAAGCCGGACACCTTGTTGGCGAGATAGACGCCCTCATAGGGGTCGGCAATCGTGCCCTTCGGATTCGCGGCGTTGTTGCCGTAATAGGTGTTGGCCGATTCATAGGTTCCAATGGAAAAATCGAACGAATTTCCCTGTTTGGCGAGCGCCGCCGATGCCTTGATCTGGAATTCGTCCGGCGCCGTGACCTTTTCGAGCTTTTCCTTGGCGTCGTAGTAGAGGGTGTTCTTGTCGGCGGACAGGACCACGGCCAGCGCGGTGCCATCCGCATCGCTATAGTTGAGCGTCGTCCGGGTGTTGGCTTTGAAGTCCTGCCGGTCCAGCCGCAAATAGGAATTGCCGTTGGCATTCTGCGCCGCCGCCAGGTTGGGGCCGCCCCCGCCGCCACCGCCGCCACCCTGCGCCGGAGGCTCGTCCTTGGCTCCGGTCGTCTGGCAGCCGGCCAGCGCCAGCGCCAGCAGCGAAGCTCCCGCTGCGATCCTGAACGTCGTTCTCATGTTCAACCCCCTGTACACTCGGTTCTAGAAATCCTTGATCAGCCGCATGTTCACCGTGCGGTTGTCGTAGGCGTAGAGCGGCATGTTGCTCCACGTGCGCGCGAGCGAGAGTTCGACCTGCGGCGCAAAGCCCCACAGATCCAGATCCCGCTTGGTGATGACGAGCCGGCCGACCACGCCGCGATCGAGACGCGGCGCGTTCAGGCCGGGAAAGACATGGACGAATGGCGCATGCCGGTAGGTGACCTCGGCATAGCCGGTCAGGCCCCAGCGGAATTCGTTGTACCAGCCGAGACCGCCCGTGAAGGCATTCGAGCGGAAATGCAGCGCCTCCGTGCTGGTGCGGCCATAGCCGGCGATCAGGCGCACGAAGCTCGTCGAGGACAGGAAGCGGTCGAGCTTGCCCTGCAACGACAGCCGATGCCCGTTGTAATAGGGGCGGAAGTCGTGGGTGTCCTCGAAGACTCCCACTGAGAGGTCGATGCGCGTCTGCGGCGTCAGGGCTACACGTGTATAGGCCGTCGCGCCGAAGGTGCTGACGGCAAGGCGGCCGCCCTCCAGCGAGCGGCCGTAGGAGAAGTCCAGCCCGACCCGGCCGGTGCGCAGGCTGATCTGCGGCCCGGCCGATACATAGCCATAGGTGTGATCGTAGACGACGTGCTGATGGTCGGTCTGGGCGAAGCCGCCGGCGAACAGCAGGCTGAGCGGCCCGCCCAGTTCGTGGCGATAGCCGAGATCGGCGCCGTAGCGCAGCCCGACGCCGGACTTCTGCCGGTTGGCCGGCACGAAAGGCAGGCCGCCGACCGTGAAGCTGGTCGCGCTGGTGCCGCTGTTGATGTTGGTCGAGGGCGCGACCGAGACATGCGCGGAGAACTGCCAGGGCCGCATCGCGAGCAGGCTGCGGTCCATCGCGCGCAGGCGGCCCTCCACGGTGTCGTCCACGCCGGCGGCGATGACGTGCTGGATGTGGAAGCGGGCGGACTCGTATTCGCCGGCCTCCGCCAGCGCCTGCGCCAGTTCCAGCCGCACGCGCGGGAAGCCCGGATGCGCGGCCAGAATCTCCCGGAAGATCGGCACGGCGCGCTGCGGCTGCGCCATGCGCCGATAGGCCATGCCCAGCAGGAATCGCGCCCGGATGAAGCCCGACGCGGTATCATATTCGACGGAGGCGAGGCGGCGCGCCGCGGCGTGTGGATCGCCGGCCAGCATCTCCGCCTCGACGCCATCGAGAAAGGCATGCTCACGATGCAGAAGGTCGCGGCTCGTCGCCGGTTGCCCGGCCTGCTGCGCAGCGCCGGCGGAGGCAGCATGGACGCCGGGCTGCGCCGCCGACCGGGCCAGCGCCGGGCCGGAAAGCGCGAGCAGAACAGCCGCGCCAACACAAACGGCAACACCACGGGACAAGCCGCGTCCGTCTGGACGCCCTCGCCGATGACGCCCGCCTGCGGCTTCCGTCTTCATAAAATTCCTGTCGTCCAGCCGATCTGGATATTTTGATTAGATTTGAAGGAACCGGCCGGCCAATCCCCCGTTCCGGGGGGCAAAATGGTTAAGATGCGCTCCCGAAGGGGAAATCTGCCGCAGGGCGCTCTCCGCTCGCATTCCGGCACGGGATCGCCTATTGAGAGCGGCCCAAGGTCCGCCGGCAGATGGAGATCACGAACGCATGTCCGCTCCCGGCCGAAACGACACACCGGACGATCCGGACAGCCGGATCGATCTCCTCGAAATCCGCATCGCGTTTCAGGACCGGACCATCGAGGAGCTGAATCAGTCCCTCACGGCCCAATGGGCGCAGATCGACATCCTGAAACGCACGGTCGAGATGCTGACCGAGCGCCTCCAGCAGGCTGAAAGCCGCGCCACAGCAGCGCCGGAGCCGCCCCCGCCGCATTACTGAAGTCCCCGCGGCCGGCGGGGCTCAGGTCTTGAGCCGATAGCCGGTGCGGAAGATCCACCACACGACGGCGAGGCAGACGGCCATGAACAGCGCCGTCATGCCGAGGCTGATCCCGATGCCGACATCCGAGCTCTCGAAGAAGCTCCAGCGGAAACCGCTGATGAGATAGACGACCGGGTTGAACAGCGCGACCGTGCGCCAGAACGGCGGCAGCACATCGATGGAATAGAACGTGCCGCCAAGGAAGGTCAGTGGCGTGATGATGAGCAGCGGAATGAATTGCAGCTTTTCGAAGCCGTCGGCCCAGATGCCGATGATGAAGCCGAACAGGCTGAACGTCACCGCCGTCATGACGAGAAAGCCCAGCATCCAGACCGGATGGCGGATTTCGAGCGGCACGAACAAGGCCGAGGTCGCGAGGATGATGAGGCCGAGAATGACGGATTTGGTGGCCGCCGCGCCGACATAGCCGAGCACGATCTCGAAGGGCGAAATCGGCGCGGACAATATCTCGTAGATCGTGCCGGTGAATTTTTGGAAATAGATGCCGAAGGACGCATTCGCCGTGCTCTGGGTCAGCAGCATCAGCATGATGAGGCCCGGCACGATGAAAGCGCCATAGGCGATGCCGTCGATCTCCGCGATGCGCGAGCCGATGGCTGCGCCGAACACCACGAAATACAGCGATGTCGAGATGACCGGCGAGACGATGCTTTGCAGCAGCGTGCGGAAGGTGCGCGCCATCTCGAAGCGATAGATCGCCCAGACCGCGCGGGGATTCATGAAGGTGTTCATCGTGCCGATCATGATTGACGCCCCACCAGATCGACGAAAATTTCTTCCAGGGAGCTTTCGGTGGTGTGGAGGTCCTTGAAGCCGATGCCGGAGCGGGTGAGATCGTCCAGCAGCGAGGCGATGCCGGTGCGGCGCTCCTGGGCGTCATAGGTGTAGATCAGCTCATGGCCGTCTGCGGCAAGTTCGAGATGGTCCGCCGCAAGGGTTTCCGGCAGTTGCGCAAGCGGCGTCTGCAATTCCAGCACCAGCCGCTTGCGGCCGAGCTTGCGCATCAGTTCCGCCTTGCGCTCGACCAGGATGATCTCGCCCTGGCGGATCACGCCGATGCGATCCGCCATGGTCTGCGCCTCTTCGATATAGTGGGTCGTCAGGATGATGGTGACGCCGGCGCGGCGCAGTTCGCGCACGGTCTCCCACATGGACTGGCGCAGTTGCACGTCCACACCGGCCGTGGGTTCGTCGAGAAACAGCACCTCCGGCTCGTGAGCCAACGCCTTGGCGATCAGCACCCGGCGCTTCATGCCGCCGGACAGCGCCATGATCTTGCTGTCCCTCTTGTCCCACAGCGAAAGATCGCGCAGCACTTTCTCGATATGGGCCGGATTCTTCGGCTTGCCGAACAGGCCGCGGCTGAAGCTCACCGTCGCCCAGACGGTCTCGAAGGCATCGGCCGTCAGTTCCTGCGGCACGAGGCCGATCCGGCCGCGCGCGGCGCGATAGTCGCGGACAATGTCGTGGCCATCGACCAGCACGGTGCCGGACGTCGGATTGACGATGCCGCAGATGATGCTGATGAGCGTCGTTTTCCCTGCGCCGTTCGGCCCGAGCAGGGCGAAGATCTCGCCGCGCTCGATGTCGAGATTGACATCTCTCAACGCGGAGAAACCCGAGGCATAGGTCTTCGACAGATGCGAGACGGAAATGATCGGCGCCATTGCGGCCCTTTCGCTGGTCCGGAGTTGGGAACAGCCGCCCTCAGGATGGCGCTGCTTGCAGGCCGCGAAGAACGATGCGGCCGAGCCTTTCCGAGAAGGCTTTCGGGTCGGCCGGGCGTTCGCCGTCCAGCACCCGCGCCTCGTCGAACAGCAACTGCGCGGCGTCCTGCCGGAAAGCGTCGTCGCTGTCCGGCAGGGCCGCCAGCGCCTTGACGAGATCATGGGCGGGGTTGATTTCCAGGATCGGCTTGCCGGCGGACGCGCCGCCGCCGGCGCTGGCCAGCAGCCGTTCGAGCTGCCGGTCCGGTCCGAAATCCGGCGCGACGAGGCAGACCGCGCTGGTGGTCAGCCGGTCGGATGCGCGCACATCCGCCACCGCGTCGCCCAATGTCTGCTTCACATAGCCGATGAAGGCAGCGACCGCCGGTTCCGTTTCGGCCTTTGATTCGCCCTGCGCATCGAGCAGCGGGATCAGCGCGAGGTCCGCCGCGCCTTGCGTCACGGATTTGAAGGGCTTGCCCTCGAAGGACGGCGCGGACGTGACCCAGAAGCTGTCCACCGGGTCCGGCAGCAGCAGCACCTCGACGCCGCGGGCGCGGAAGCCTTCCAGATGCGGCGAGGTCCTCAGCCGCTCGACGTCGTCGCCGGCGAGGTAATAGATCGCGGTCTGGTTGTCCTTCAGCGCGCCGACATAGTCCTTCAGGCTGCGCCAGCCGTCCGGCTCCGCCGTGGACTTGAATCGCGCGAGGCCGAGCAACTGCTCGCGCCGCTCGAAATCCTCGTAAAGCCCTTCCTTGATGACCGCCCCGAAGGTCTCCCAGATTTTCGCATAGCTCTCCGGCTCCTTGTCCGCGAGCTTGTCGAGATCGCCCAGCACGCGACTGGTCACGCCTTTGCGGATCGCGGTCAGGATCGGGCTGTCCTGGATCATCTCGCGGGAGACGTTCAGCGGCAGGTCCGCCGAATCCACGACGCCGCGCACGAAGCGCAGGTAGCGCGGCAGGATATCCGCATCGTCGGTGATGAAGACGCGGCGAACATAGAGCTTCACGCGGCCCTTGCGGTCCGGGTCGGACAGGTCGAACGGCCGCGAGCCGGGCACGAAGACCAGCGCCGTATAGTCATGGCGGCCCTCGGCGCGCAGATGCAGGGTCATCGCCGGCTCGTCGAACTGGCCGGCGACGCTGCGATAGAAATCCGTGTAGGCCTCCGGCGTGATCTCGCTGCGCGGCCGCGTCCAGAGCGCCGCGCCGTCCGCGACTTCCTGCGGCTCCGCGCCGGGCTTCTCGACGATGGAGATCGGCACCGGCACATGGCCGGACTGCGCCTTGACGATGCGCTCCAGCTTGAAGCGCTCGGCATAGTCCGCCGCATCCTCCATCAGATGCAGCACGACGCGCGTCCCGCGCGCCGGCGCATCCTCAAGGGCGGCGGACGCCATGGTGAAAGCGCCCTTGCCGTCCGAGGACCAGAGCCACGCCGCGTCCATGCCGGCACGGCGGGAGACGACCTCCACGCGGTCCGCGACCATGAAAGCGGAATAGAAGCCAACGCCGAACTGGCCGATCAGCGCCGCCCGCCCCGAATCACCGTTGCCACCGTCCTTGTCGCCCTTCACCGCCTCCAGCCGCTCCATGAAGGCGCGGGTGCCGGAGCGGGCGATGGTGCCCAGCGCCTCGACCATCTCGTCATGGCTCATGCCGATGCCGTTGTCGGCGACGATCAGCCGCTTGTTCTCCGCATCAAGGGTGATGACGATGCGCGGCTGGGGATCGTCGCCCAGCAGCTCCGGCGCGGAGAGCGCCTCGTAGCGCAGCTTCTCGCAGGCATCGGCGGCGTTGGAGATCAACTCGCGAATGAAAATGTCCCGGTCCGAATAGACCGAATGGACCATGAGATGCAGCAAGCGGGCGACATCGGCCTCGAAGGGGCGGCTTTCCGGCTGGGTGTCGGCAGTGGTCACGGCAACGTCCCGGTTTCTGATGGACTGACGGGCCATCAGATGGGGCGATTTGCCGCCGCGATCAAGGCCGGACGCCGGCGGGCCGCCCGGTGCTGCGTCAGGGCGGCGGTTCCGCGCAACGGCGGGGCGGCAGCGTCAATGCTTTCCTGCAACGCCGAGGAGGCTGGCCTGCGCCGCCTCGTCGGCCTTGAGGGCGGCGCTGGTGCCGCTCCAGACCACCTTGCCCCGATCGAGCACCACCGCGTTGCGGGTCATGGACAGGGCGATCTCGGCCTTCTGCTCCACCAGCACGATCGTCAGGCCGGCCTGTTCATGGATGCGCTGCAAAGCCTCGATCAGCGTTTCCACCACGACCGGAGCCAGTCCCTCCAGCGGCTCGTCCAGCAGCAGCACCTTCGGCGCGCCGACCAGCGCCCGGCCCATCGCCAGCATCTGCTGCTCGCCGCCGGAGAGGCGGTTGCCGGTGTTGCCGCGGCGCTCCTTGAGGCGCGGGAACAGGCCATAGACCTCCTCGATGCTCCAGCCGCCCGGCAGCACGGAGACGGCAAGATTCTCCTCGACGGTGAGGGATTTGAAGATCTCGCGCTCCTGCGGCACATAGCCGAGGCCCATCCGGACGCGGCGGTGGATCGGCAGCGCCTCGATGGCCGCGCCGCCGAGGCGGATGGTGCCGGCATGGCGCGTGGTGATGCCCATCAGCGTCGTCAGCAGCGTGGTCTTGCCGACGCCGTTGCGGCCGAGCACCGCCAGCGTGTCCCCGGCCGCGACATCGAGGCCGATGCCGTCCAGCACCACGGTCTCGCCATAGCCGGCCACCAGCCCGTCCACCGCCAGGCCGAGGCTTTTTCGGTCCGTGTCGCTGCCGCCGTCCATGATCCGCTCGCCGCTCATACCACCGTCCGCCCGAGATAGACCGCGCGCACCTGCGGATCTTCCGCGATAGCCGCCGGCGCGCCGCGCGTCAGCACGCGGCCCTGCACCAGCACGACGATCTCCCGCGCGAAGCGGAAGATCACGTCCATGTCATGCTCGATGATGATGATGGCGATCTGCGGCGGAAGCCTTTCGATCACGTCGTGGATGATATGCGTGTCCGAGGAGGGAATCCCCGCCGCCGGCTCGTCCAGCAGCAGCACGCGAGGGTTCAGGGCCAGCGCGATGGCGATTTCGAGCAGGCGCTGCTGGCCGTAAGGCAGCTCCGACACACGCCGGTCCAGCACCGCGGCAAGGCCGATATCGGCGAGCCGCTGCCGCGCTTCCGCCACGCAGCGCCGCCATTGCGGCGTATAGCGCAGCATCCGCCAGGCATATTTCTCCCGCTCCGCCACGGCGATGGCGACATTCTCGGTGACGGTATCCTCGGTCAGCAGCGTGTTGATCTGGTGGGTGCGGGCGAGCCCGCGGCGGACCCGCTGTTCCGGCACCACGCCTTCGATGGCCTCTCCGGCCAGTTCGATGGTGCCGGCGTCCGGCGTCAGGAAGCCCGTGAGCAGGTTGACGAAGGTGGTCTTGCCGGCGCCGTTCGGGCCGATCAGACCGACCCGCGCGCCGGCTGCGAGATCGAGGTTGATGTCCTGCGCCACGACGATGGCGCCGAAGCTCTTGGTCAGCCCTTTGACCGACAGCACCGGGCCTGTCGCCGCCGGCATGGCGGCCTGCGGCATGGCGGTCTGCGTCGCGGCATGTGGCGCTATCATCATGGCCCCTCCGCCCGGTGCCCGCGCAGCCGCGCCCAGCCCTTGCGGGCGACCCGGCCAAGGTCCATCAGCCCGCCCTCAAGGAACAGTACCGTCGCGATGAGCATGCCGCCGACGACGAATTCCCAGAAATACGGGCTGAGCTTGGCCGTATAGTCCTGCACCACGAAATAGATCGTCGCGCCGACGAAGGCGCCGTACAATCGCCGCGTGCCGCCGAGGATCAGCATCACGGTGACGATGCCGGAGGTCAGCAGCGTCAGCACCGAGAGGCCGACGAAGCGCGTCGCATGCGCCGACAGCGCGCCGGCCGAACCCGCCATCGCCGCCGACAGGGTGTAGACCGCGAGCAGCCGCCACCACACCGGCGTGCCGATGGCGCGCATGCGCCGCGCATTCTGCCGGATGCCGTCCAGCGAACGGCCGAACGGCGAATGCACCACCCGCCACGCCACCAGGAACCACAGGAACAGCACGACCAGCGCATAGACATACGCGGTCTGCCCGAAGATGTTGAATTCGAACAGCCCGAAGATCGGATCGATCTTGATGCCCTGAAGGCCGTCGTCGCCGCCGGTGAGGCCGCGGGCCTGGTTGCCGTATTCGAACAGCACCGAGACGATGGCGAGGGTCAGCATCAGGAAGGTGACGCCGGTGGTGTGCAGGATCAGCGCGCCGCTGATGAGCCCGAACAGGGCCGCGACGCCGATGGCGACGAGATGGCCGATGATCGGGTCCGACGACACATGGATGGAGAAGATGCCGGCGGCATAGGCCCCGAGGCCGAAGAAGGCGGCGTGGCCCAGCGTGACGATGCCGGCATAGCCGAGCGCGAGGTCGAGCGAGAGGGCAAACAAAATCCAGATCAGGATCTGCGTGCCCATGCTGAGATAGCCTTCCGCAATGAAGAAGAAGGCGATGGCGATCAGCCATGGCACCGCATGGCCGACCAGTGACAGCCGGCCGAGGCCGGCAAGCCCCGGACCGTCGCGCCCCGGCGCGGGTGGCACCGCGGTGAACCCCTCGGGGAGTTTGGACGCCGGCGCGGCGGCGGGGCTGGTCTCGGAAGCCGACATCGCTCAGGTCGCCGATTTGGGCGGCAGCAGGCCCTGCGGCCGCCACAGCAGGAGAACGAAGACCGCCGCGTAAAGCAGATAGGGCGCGGCCTGGGTGAAGAAGTATTTGCCGAGGGTGTCGATGATGCCGAGCGCCATCGCCGCGACGAAGGAACCCTTGAAGCTGCCCTCGCCGCCGACGATCACGACCACCAGGAACAGCACGACATATTTCAGCGCATAGGATGGCTCCAGCGACATGATCCCCGCCCCGACCGCGCCGCCGAGGCCCGCCAGCGCGCAGCCGACGACGAAAGTGCCGGTGAACAGCAGGTTCACGTTCATGCCGACGGCGCGCGCCATGTGGGGATTGTCGACGGCGGCGCGCAGCTTGGCGCCATAGACCGAGTTCTCGATCACCAGCCACAGCACCAGCGCGATCGCCGCGCCGACGCCGATCAGAAACAGGCGATAGGCCGGATAGGTCCGGAAGCCGATATCCACCGGCCGCACCAGATAGTCCGGAAACTGCACCGGATAAGGAAATGCCCCGAAGATCTCGCTGACGGCGGCGGTCGTCACGAAAACGATGCCGATGGTGAGCAGCACCTGGGACAATTCGCCCTTGCGGTAGAGCGGACGATACAGCGTCACCTCCGCCAGGCCGCCGAGAATGCCGGGAATGATCGCCGCGAAGGCCAGCGCCGCATAGAAATTCATGCCGCGCTGGGTGCAGTAGCCGGCGACATAGCCGCCGATCATCGCGAAGGAGCCATGGGCGAGATTCACCACCCGCATCAGGCCCATGGTGATGGTCAGCCCCACCGAGATGATGAACAGGATCATCCCGTAGGAAATGCCGTCGAGAAGCAGCGTCGCCGTGAAGGAAAGCATCAGGAGGAAGAACCGTATGATGAAAGCGGGGCGGGCGCGCGGGGCGGGCGCGCGGCCCGCTCCGATACGGTCTGCGCAGGTATGGTCCGTCCCGGCCCGGTTCGCCCCGGTGTGGTTCGCCCCGATCCGATCGGCGGCAGCGATGCAGCAGAACCCAAAAGCGACATGCGCTTCGCAAGCCTCATTTCTTCACCGGATTGTCGATCTTCCATGGGTCCTTCACCATCTCCTCGGTGGCGATATCCACATTGACGAGCCTGCCGTCATGCTTCTGGACCTCGCGGATGTAGATGTTCTGGATGATGTCGCGCTCCTCCGGATCGATCTTGATCGGGCCGCGCGGGCTCTTGAGTTCCTTGCCCTTCATGAAGTCGATATACTTGATCCCGTCCGGCAGCACGCCGAGCGCCGCCACCGCCTGATAGATCAGGTCCGTGCCGTCCCAGGCCGCCACGGTGGCGAGATCGGGCATGGCCTTCTCGCCATGCATCTTGGTGACCTGCTCCCGGAGCTTCACATTTTCCGGATTGGTGTTGGTCTCGGTGTAGTGATAGGCGGTCACGGTGCCGATCACGTCGTCGCTGAACTGTGGCAGGAAGATCTGCGGCGTCTCGCCGGTGCCGACCAGCCTGATGCCCGCCGCCTTCAGCCCGCGCTCCACATACGCCTTCACGAAAGCGATGGACGGCGAGCCGGCCGGCTGGAACATGAACAGCGCATCGGGCTTGGCCTGAAGCACGCGCTCCATATAGGCGGCGTAATTGGTTTCCTGCTGGGGCGTGCGCGCGGAGCCGACGATCTCGCCGCCGCCGGCCTTGAATTCCTTGTGGAAATAGGCTTCTGCGTCGTAGCCCGGCGCATAGTCGCTGACGATGGTATAGACCTTCTTCAGCCCGTTTCTCGCGGCCCAGCGGCCCGCCGCCGCGCCGTGCTGGGGAATGGTCATGCTGACGCGCACGAAATACGGCGACATCCGCGTGATCGACGCCGTGGCGGCATTCATCAGGATGACCGGCACCTTGGCCTGCTGCGCCAGTTCGCCCATCGCCATGGCATAGGGCGACAGTTCCAGCCCCGTCAGAAACTTCACGCGCTCACGCAGCACGAGTTCCTCGGCAAGCTGCCGGACCTTGTCCGGCCCCGCGCTGGCGGCGTCGCGATAGACGAATTCGATGGTGTGGACCGTGCCGTCCGGTCCTTTGACCGTCTTGCCGTTCAGCGCCTGATAAGCGTCCACGCCCATCCGGAACTGCGGCCCCCATGTGGAGAATGCACCGGTGAAAGAGGCGACCAGCCCGACCTTGATGGTGTCGGCCCTGGCCAGGCCCGCGGACAGAAGCATCGCGCCGGCGGCAGCGATGCCGATCATGCGTCTCATCATTCGTCCTCCCCTGCGGTTCGCGTCGTCCGCGCGAATTGCCGCATAGTCTGCCGAAACTCCGATGCTTTGAAAAGAACATCCTTGCCCATTCGCCGGTGGGCCACCCCATGCGGCGGTGACAGCGCCGCCGGGCTTGCCTCGTGACGATCGCCGGGAAGGGCGCGGAGATGATGCGGAGATGATTCTGGAGGACGCCCGCCTCGCCTGATAGGCTGTGCCGGGCGCGCGCAAAACCGAGAGGGAGCAGACATGGCCGGGACCGCAGCAGACCACGTCGCCACGCAGACGCGCATCGTGCGGCGGCCGGCGGGCGACAACATCCAGCATGTCTCGGCCGACATCTGCGTCATCGGCGCGGGCGCGGCCGGCGCTTCCGCCGCGCTGGAGGCCGCCAAGCTCGGCCGCAAGGTGGTGCTGGTGGACGGCCTGCCGACCCTTGGCGGGCAGATGGTGAATTCCATCATCGGCACCTTCTGCGGCCTGTTCGCCAACGGCACCCATGGCCACCAGTTCACCTATGGCATGGCCGAGGACCTGCTCCGCGACCTCGAAAAGGAACCGGGGCTGATCTACCGCCGCCACGGCCCGGTCACCACCATCGTCTATTACGACGAGGTGGCGCTGGGCCGCTGGACGGAAGAAGCCATCCGCAAGGCCGGCATCACGGTCGTGCTCGGCGCGGTGCTGCGCAGCGCGGAACGCGACGGCCGCCGCATCAGAAGCATCGACCTCGCGACGCGCTACGGCGACAT
>DATMEW010000011.1:0-36274 GCA_035556495.1 Xanthobacteraceae bacterium
CATCGCCGTGCCGCCGGATGCCTTCGACGTCGTCATCGTGCATCAGGTGCTGCACTTCCTCGATGACAGTGCGCGGGCGGTGCAGGAGGCCGCGCGCATGCTGCGCCCGGGCGGGCGGCTGCTGATCGTCGATTTCGCGCCCCATAATCTCGACTTCCTGCGCGACGAGCAGGAGCATCGCCGGCTCGGCTTCGGCGCGGAGGCGGTGGCGCACTGGATCGAGGCGGCGGGGCTGGAGATGCGCCTCCAGCAGAGCCTTCCGCCGGAGGAGGGCAGCGGGCGCGAAATCGGCGTTTCGCTGTGGCTGGGGCAGGACCGGCGCACCCTTGTCGCCGGCGCGCCGGCCGTGCCGGACACCCGCCTGCGGGCCTGAGCCCGGCGCATGTGGCGATCTGCCGCAAATCCGCCACAGGCAGGTCCGCCACAGGCAAGACAGGCAGGTCTGCCACAGGGATGACAAATCTCATTGCTTAGGGTCTGATCCGATTTTGTTGAATCAGACCCGTCGGTCCTCTTTTCGTTCGAGCATGATCTTGTCCGAGAACCGACTCCCACCTTTCGGGATCATGCTCTTTGTTGGAGCATGATCTTGTCCGAAAACCGGTTTCCACTTTTCGGGATCATGCTCTAGGCATGCGCGGCTTCGCGATTGCTTCGATCCTTTCAAACGGCAGTTCATGACAGAGACCTTTCTGGAATTTCTTGCGGCTTATCCCGCGCTTTACACTTTCTTCGGATTGGTGGTGCTGGCGCTGGCGGCGCTTCTCGCCAATTTCGTGGTCAAGAAGATCCTGATCCGGCTGATCAATCATTTTCTCGGCTGGACCAAGTTCGGCCGCGACGACGACATCCGCCGCCAGGGCGTGGTCGAGCGTCTCGCCAACATCATGCCGGCCTTCGTGGTGGCGGCGGGTATCGCGCTCGTTCCGGGGATGCACGACGCCGCCGCGACGGTGATCAGGAATGTCGCCACCGCCTTCATCATTCTCACGCTGGCGATGGCGCTGGCTGCGGCGCTGAATGTCGCGGATACGCTGTATCGCCGCCGGCCGCAGGCCCGGCTCAAGCCAATCAAGGGCTATATCCAGATCGCGAAGATCGCGATCTATGTCATCGCCGCGGTTCTGATGCTGGCGACGCTGATGGATCGCTCGCCGCTGATCCTGCTGTCCGGCCTCGGCGCGATGGCGGCCGTCCTCATCCTGGTTTTTCAGGATACGCTGCTCTCGCTCGTCGCCGGCATCCAGATTTCATCGACGGACATGGTGCGGGTCGGCGACTGGATCGAGATGCCGTCGCTGAATGCCGATGGCGATGTCATCGAGATCGCGCTGCATACCGTGCGCGTGCGCAACTGGGACAACACCGTCAGCGCCATTCCCATCCGCAAGCTGGTCACTGAATCGTTCAAGAACTGGCGCGGCATGCAGGAATCCGGCGGCCGGCGCATCAAGCGCGCGATCTATCTCGACCAGACCCGCATTCGCTTCCTTGGCGCGGACGAAATCGAGCGGCTGGGCCGCTTCCGTCATCTGGAATCCTATCTCCAGCGCAAGCGCGACGAATTGCGGGAGTGGAACGGAAAGCTGGGAGACAGCGCCGGCATCGGCGCCAACACGCGGCGCATCACCAATGTCGGCACGTTCCGGGCTTATGTGGACGCCTATCTGCGTGCGCATCCCGGTCTGCATCAGCACATGACCCTGCTGGTGCGCCAGTTGCAGCCCGGCCCCGAGGGGCTTCCGCTGGAAATCTACTGCTTCACCAACACGACGGCCTGGGCGGACTACGAACGGATTCAGTCGGACATCTTCGACCATCTGCTGGCATTGCTGCCCGAGTTCGATCTCGCGGTCTTCCAGAATCCGAGCGGCTTCGATCTGCGTTCTTTCGCGATGAGGCCCGAGCTATCAAGAGCGGTGACTGAGGCGTAGCGCGGACGCCTCGAAGGCATTCTGCTGAAAGGACCGCGGCGCTGTCCCGTGCCGTATCGTCCTGTATCGTCGATGGCCCGTCGCCCGGGCCGGACGCCGCCGTGCTAGATCATGCCGAGCAGGATGGCGCCGAGGAACACGAAGGCGGCGCATGTGGCCAGCGTTCCGAATTTCAACGTCAGATTCATCATCGACCCCCTCCGATGTTGATGGAGGCGAATCTATCAGGCGTAGCGGCGGCGACGTCAACGTCTTGACAGCGGCGATTGTTTGCTGTTGTCGCGCGCGGCGATTTGCTGCGTCGGGATATGGGACGCATCCGATGGTTGTAATGACCATCATCCGTTACGCGGATCGGCGGATGGCATGTTCAAGGAAATGCCCGGCCTGCAACGCCGTATGATCCCTGCCGAAGCGCGCGATGACCTGCACGCCGAGCGGCATGCCGTTGCTGTCGGCAAGGCCGGGCACGTTCACGCAGGGCGTGCCGAGCAATGTCCACAGCCAGTTGAAAACCGGTGAGCCGGTGCTGGAGAGCCCCTCCGGCGCGATGCCCGTGGCCGAAGGCGCGAGAATGATATCGGCGCCTTCGAGCGCAGCGAAGGCGCGCCGTGCGTGCTGCGCCTTGCGTCGTGCGCTGTCATAGCCGTCCGGCGTGATGGCCATGCCTTTCTCGATCAGCGCGCGCAACGTGTCGCTGAGCTGGTCGCGATGGGTATCGTATTCATAGGCGAGCGCCTGTGCGGCTTCGTGGTTCTGGATCGCCTGCTGGGTCCCGGCAAGGTCGGCAACGGCGTCGGGCAGGCGCAGCGTGGTCACTGTCGCGCCGGCCGCTTCCGCTGCGCGGGCCGCGCGCGAGACCGCATCCTTCATCGCGTCGCTGGCCTCGGTCCAGTGGTGCATGTCGAGCACGGCGATGGTGGGCGCATCAAAGACTTGATGATCCACGCGAAGGTCGCGGCCCGAGATCGCGGCCATCGCATAGGCGACGTCTGCCACGCTCGCGGCGAACAGGCCGGCAGTGTCGAGCGACCATGAGAACGGCTTCATGCCCACGGTCGGCAGCAGCCTGAAGGAGGGCTTGAAGCCGGCGACGCTGCAATAGGCGGCGGGCCGGATGATCGAGCCGCCGGTCTGGCTGCCGGTGGCGAGGGGCACCATGCCGGCGGCCACCGCCGCCGCCGAGCCGGAGGACGAGCCGCCGGGCGTATGGCCGGGATTGTGCGGATTGCGGGTGCCGCGCGGTGTGAAGTAAGCAAACTCGGTCGTCACCGTCTTGCCGAGCACGGTGCATCCGGCGCGGCGCATCAGCGCGACCAGCGAAGCGTCGCCGCGCGAATGGTGGCCTGCATAGATCGGCGAGCCGAACTCGGTCGGGAAATCGGCGGTGTCGAAAATATCCTTCACCCCGACGGGGATTCCGGCAAGCGGACCCTTGGCCGTGGCGGCGGCTGCGCGCGCCGCGCCGATGTCGAGGCAGGTGAAGGCGCCGATCGCGGCTTCGCGGGCCGCGATGGCTTCCGCGCAGCGGTCGATGACCGCGCCGGGCGAGAGCGCTCCGCTCTCGATGGCGCGTATCAGTTCGATCACGGACAGCATGGCGGCCTCATGGGAAATCGCGGAAGGTTGCACGTCGTTACATTCCCTTAACCATGCATGCAGGCAGCGAGGCCGTACAGTCGGGTTCCCTCGATATCATTGAAACCTTCTTAAAGAAAACGGCGACATTGTCCGCTTATGTCGCGTAGTCTCCGTTGGTCCATCGCGGGCTCGCTGGTTCTCGTCGTCCTGTCCGGCTGCGGGCGAACCTTCTTCGCCGAGCGGGAGGTGTGGCGGCGCGAGGCCGAGCTGCAATGCCTGAAATCCGGCGCCGTGAAGGAAGGCGCCGGCGTCGTGCGTGTCGCGCGCATCGACGGCCCCGGTGTGTGCGGCGCCGAGTTTCCCCTGAAAGTGGCGGCCATCGGCGGGCAGTCCGCGCTCGGCTTTGCCGAAGCGCCGCGGCCGCCCGGTGGCATTCCGCGCGGCGCGCTGCCGGCGCAGGCGATGCCGCGCTGGCCGGTGAACGACGGTTCCGGATATCAGCCGTCAGCCGGCTATCAGCAGCGGGACACGATGCCGGCGCCGGCCGAAGGCCCTGCGCCGCTGTCGCTGCGGCCGCCCGCGCCATCCGCAGCCGCGCCGTCCGACGGCGAAATCGCGGAAGCCTCCGCGCCGTATGATTATCGCGCGCCGTATCGGACGCCCGCCGAGGGCGCAGGCGGACGTGTCGATCCGCGCGCCTTCGATCCTGCGCCCGCCCGGCTGGGGCCGGCCTCGGCCCCGCAATATACCGGAGCGCTGCTGCCGACGCGGGTGCAGCCCGCGGCGACGCTGGCCTGTCCGATGGTGTCCGCGCTGGATCAGTGGCTGGCGACGGTGGTGCAACCGGCGGCGCTGAAATGGTTCGGCCAGCAGGTGGTCGAGATCCGGCAGATTTCCTCGTACTCCTGCCGCGGGATGAACGGCCAGCCCGGCGCGCGGATTTCCGAACATGCCTTCGGCAACGCGCTGGATGTCGCTTCCTTTGCCTTCGCGGACGGCCGCAAGGTGACGGTGAAGGGCGGCTGGCGCGGCCTGCCGGAGGAGCAGGGCTTCCTGCGCGACGTGCAGGGCGGGGCCTGCGCGCAATTCGCCACCGTGCTCGCGCCCGGCTCCAATGTCTTTCATTACGACCACATCCATGTGGACCTGATGCGGCGCAACTCCGGCCGGGCCGCGTGCAATCCCAAAGCGGTGGATGGCGAAGTGGTCGCGGCGCGCGCCCGTGCGCAATATGCCAGGCGGGGCGGCGAGCCGCTCGTGACCGGCTCGATCCGCTCGGCCCGCCCTGCGCCGGCGACGCGGCTGTCCCGCGGCTATGCCGACCAGGAAGTCTACGAGGGCTTGATTTCCGCTATTGCCGGCGAGGATTGAGCGCCGCCGGCGGTGCCTCATGGCCAGCCGCCGGCGCGGGACTGTGCCCGGATCGCGGCAATCCCGTTAACGGTTTGTTTGCTGCGGTGCGAGCGGGTTCCAAATGTAAATTCCCCGTTCAGACCGCGGCGGCTAGAACATCGCAGGGGAGAGTCGGGAGGTCTGCATATGCGCGTCGTATTGGTGGATTCGAGCCGCACCGTGCTCAAGGCCGTCACGCGCATTCTCGAGGCACGGGGGCATGACGTGATCCCCATGCTCGACGGTGTCGAAGCTCTCGCCCGCATCAAGAGTGATCCGTCGGTCGCCGCCGTCATCACCAGCGCCGCGCCGCTGTCCATGTCCGGCGTTGAGCTCTGCTGGGAGGTGCGGCTGGTCGCGAACAACCGCCGCTCCATTTATGTGCTGATGATGTCCTCCAGCCAGGACTGGCGCAATGTGATCGAGGCGCTGGATTGCGGCGCGGACGATTTCATCGGCAAGCCGCCGGTGCCGGAGGAGCTTTACGCGCGCCTGCGGGTGGCCGAGCGGCTGAACGCGATGCAGCGCGATCTCATCATGCTGGCGACCACCGACGCGCTGACCGGCGTGCTGAACCGCCGCGCCTTCTTCGAGAAGGCCAATGAGGCATGCGGCCGCGCCAGGGCCGGCAGCCAGCTTTCCGCGATGATGATGGATATCGATCACTTCAAGCGCATCAACGATCTGTTTGGCCACGATGTCGGCGACATGGTGCTGCGCGCCGTCGCCCAGAGCGCGGCGTCCCAGGTGCAACTGATCGGCCGTCTCGGCGGCGAGGAATTCGCCGTGCTGGCCGAGGGAATGTCCGAGGCGGACACGATCGCGCTCGCCAACCGGCTGCGCCACATGCCCAATGTGCCGGCGCTGGACGGGCCGGAGGGCTCCATGACGGTGACATGCAGCTTCGGCATCAGCCGCTGGCAGCCGGGCGACACCGTGGACCGTCTGCTCAAACGCGCGGATGTCGCGCTTTACGAGGCGAAAGCGGCGGGCCGCAACCGTGTGGTGATGGCCCATACCGAGTTGCAGCGGGACTGCGCCGCCTGAGCCGGCGCCGCCGGCTGTGCGCCTTCTGTCGGCTATTCCATCTTCGTCATCATGCCGTGCCGCGCTTGCGCGGGTCGCCATAGCCGCCGCCGGTCGGCGTCTCGATGGTGACTGCATCGCCCGGCATGACGGCGACAGCGTCGCAGCCTTGCAGCGTCTCGACCCGGCCATCGGCGCGGCGCAGGGTGTTGCGGCCGAGCGCACCTGGCGCGCCGCCGGCGAGGCCGAACGGCCGCACCTTGCGATGGCCGGACAGGATGGTGACATCCATCGGCTCCAGGAAGCGCACGGTGCGCGAGATGCCGTCGCCGGCGTTCCACCGGCCGCGCCCGCCGGAGCCTTCGCGGATGTGGAAATCCTCCAGCATCACCGGATAGCGCGTCTCCAGAATCTCCGGGTCCGTCAGCCGCGTGTTGGTCATATGAGTCTGCACGGCGTCCGCGCCGTCGAAGCCGGGACCGGCCGGCGCGCCGGAGCAGATGGTCTCGTAATACTGATGCGCGGCGTTGCCGAAGTTGAAGTTGTTCATCGTGCCCTGCGCCGCGGCGAGCGCGCCCAGCGCGCCGAACAGGCAGTTCGTCACCGCCTGCGAGGTCTCCACATTGCCGGCGACGACCGCGGCCGGATAGCGCGGCGACAGCATCGAGCCCTCCGGAATGACGATGGTGATGGGCCGTAGACAGCCGGCATTCATCGGGATGGCGTCGCCGACCATCACGCGGAAGGCATAGAGCACCGCAGCGCGCGTCACCGGCTCCGGCGCGTTGAAATTGTCGGCCTGTTGCGGCGAGGTGCCGGTGAAATCCACCGTTGCCTCGCGCTTGTCGCGATCCACGGTGATGGCCACGCGGATCGTGGTGCCTTGATCCATCTCATACGCGAAGCTGCCGTTTTGCAACCGGTCGATGACGCGGCGCACGCTCTCGGCGGCGTTGTCCTGCACATGGCTCATATAGGCGCGCACGACCGGCAGCGAGAACTCCGCCACCATGCGCCGCAGCTCCGCCGCGCCGCGCGCGTTGGCGGCGATCTGGGCCTTGAGGTCGTTGATGTTCTGGGTCGGGTTGCGCGCGGGATAGCGTCCGCCGACCAGCAGGTCGTGCAGCGCCTGCTCGCGGAAGCGGCCGCGTTCGACGAGGCGGAAGCTCTCGATATAGAGCCCTTCCTCCTCGATGGTGGTGGCGCGCGGCGACATCGAGCCCGGTGCGATGCCGCCGACATCGGCATGATGGCCGCGGCTCGCCAGCCAGAACAGGATGCGGCGGCCGTCATCGTCGAAGACCGGCGTGCAGACGGTGATGTCCGGCAGGTGGGTGCCGCCGCTGTAAGGCGCGTTGATCGCGAAGACGTCGCCGGGATGGATGTCGCCGTCGTTGGCGCGCATCACGGCTTTCACGGAACTGTCCATGGAGCCGAGATGCACCGGCATATGCGGCGCGTTGGCCACGAGCGTCGCATCCTCCGCGAACACCGCGCAGGAGAAATCCAGCCGCTCCTTGATGTTCACGGAATAGGCCGTGTTCTGCAACGCGACGCCCATCTGTTCCGCCACGGACATGAACAGGTTGTTGAACACTTCGAGCAGCACGGGGTCGGCATCGGTGCTCGCGGCCTGTGTGGCGATGCGTGGCACGATGCGCGTCAGCAGCAGATGGTTTCTGGCGGTGATCTCGGCCTGCCAGCCGGGCTCGACCACGATGGTCTGATGCGGTTCGATGACGATGGCGGGCCCGGACAGGCGGTGGCCGGGCTTCAGCGTCTCGCGCATGAAGACGCCGGCGTCGTGCCAGCCGTTGGAGAAGAAGCGCGTGACCCGGGCCGGGGCTGGTGCGGCTGTGTCCGTCAACGGCAGTTCCGGCTCTGCAATCTCCGCGCCGCCGCCGATGGCCTCGACGGAAACGGACTCGATCACCAGCGGCTTGTCCGGATCGACAAAGCCGAAGCGGGCGCGATGCAGCGTTTCGAATGTTTCGCGCAAGGCATTGAGGGTCGCCGCATCGGCAACGGCATTCTGAAGGACTTCGATTTCCAGCGCGGTGTCGCTGCCGGCATAGCGCAGATGGATGTGACGCCGGATCTGGGTCGCATCCTTTGCGATGCCCTGCGCGGCAAGTTCTGCTTCGGCCTCGCCGCCGAGGGTGGAAGCAAGATCGAGGAAGCGCGACAGGCCGTCGATCTCCAGCGGCAGGCCGACAGTCTGCTGCCGCGCTGCGCGGAGCGCGGCGAGGCCCATGCCGTAGGCCGAGAGCAGCGAGGAGAACGGGTGGATCAGCACGCGGGTCATGCCGAGCGCATCGGCGACCAGACAGGCATGCTGCCCACCCGCGCCCCCGAAGCAGTTCAGCACGTAGTTCGTGACGTCATGGCCGCGCTGCACGGATATCTTCTTGATGGCGTTGGCCATGCTGGCGACGGCGATGCTGATGAAGCCGTCCGCAATATCCTCGGCCGGCTTGCCGATGCGCGCGGAAAGCTCCGCGAAGGCGGCGTGGACGGCCTGCGCGTCCAGCGGCTGGTCCCTATCTGGGCCGAAGATGGCGGGAAAGACATCCGGGAGGAGCTTGCCGAGCATCACGTTGGCGTCGGTCACGGTAAGGGGGCCGCCGTTGCGATAGCTCATCGGGCCGGGGGCGGCTCCGGCCGAATCCGGGCCGACGCGGAACCGTGCTTCGTCGGCATGGAGGATGGAGCCGCCGCCGGCCGCGACGGTGTGGATGCGCATCATCGGAGCACGGAGTCTCACACCAGCCACTTCCGTCTCGAAGGCGCGTTCGTAGTCGCTGTCCACATGCGCGACGTCGGTGGATGTGCCGCCCATGTCGAAGCCGATGGCGCGGGAAAAGCCCGCGACCTTCGCGGTTTCCGCCATGCCGACCACGCCGCCGGCGGGGCCGGAGAGGATCGCGTCCTTGCCCTGAAAGCGGTTCGCGGCGGTGAGCCCGCCGGACGACATCATGAACAGCAGCGACGGGGATGCACCATCTTCCGCGCCGCCGATCTCGTCGAGGACCTGCCGCACATAGCGGCGCAGCACCGGCGAGAGATAGGCATCGGCAATGCTGGTGTCGCCGCGCGAGACCAGCTTGATGAGCGGCGAGACTTCGTGACTGACGGAGACCTGCGCAAAGCCCATGGTGCGCGCCAGCGCCGCCACGGCCTGTTCGTGTGCGGGGCTGCGATAGCCGTGCATGAAGGCGATGGCGACGGCGTCGATGCCGTCGTTCTTCGCGGCCGTGAGGGCAGCTTCGGCGCCGGCAAGGTCGAGCGGGCGTTCGACGGTGCCGTCGGCGCGCACGCGCTCGTCGATCTCGACGACACGCTCGTAAAGCATGTCGGGCTTGACGATGTTGCGCGCGAAGATGTCGGGCCGGGCCTGATAGCCGATGCGCCAGGCGTCGCGGAAGCCGCGCGTTGCCAGCAGCAGGACGCGCGCGCCCTTGCGCTCCAGCAGCGCGTTGGTCGCGACCGTGGTGCCCATGCGGATCGCGCCGATGCGCTCATGTGCAATGGGTTCGCCCGCCGCGAGGCCGAGCAGATCGCGGATGCCCTGCACGGCGGCGTCGCGATAGGCCGCGCGGTTTTCGGACAGCAGTTTGTGCGCGATCAGCGTGCCGTCCGGCCGGCGGCCGACGATGTCGGTGAAGGTGCCGCCCCGGTCGATGAAGAAGTGCCAGCGAGTGTTCATCATGAAGGCCGGGCGGATTGGAAGCAATAAAGCAGCGATGCGAACGAGAAATGATAAAGGCGAGAACCAATGGCGCATTCCGCGCGGGCGCGCCACGTCACGGCTTTCTTCATCCGCATAATGACCGGCGGGGTCAATGCCGCGGGAAACAGCGGCTCCGGATTGCGACGCGGTGTTTCGATGAGCCGCGGCTTCGCCGCGCTCGAAAAGGCAGCGAGAGGCATGACAGGGGAACATGACAATCGCCAAGGCGGCGAAATGGCGAGGGCCCGACGATCTCTCGCCAGGCCCTCTCAACATATCAGCCGGCCTGTAAGCCGGGTTTTGTATGGCGCGGGCGAGCCCGCACGTGACGGCCATTCCTCTGGGACGCCGGTTGCCCGGCGCCTCAAGCAACCTACCCGGACGGCTGGCGGGGACATCCGCCTGGCTCACCGCTTGCGCGATGCGCCGCGCCGTCCCTATTCGGTTTTGCTCCCGGTGGGGCTTGCCGTGCCGCCGCTGTTGCCAGCCGCGCGGTGCGCTCTTACCACACCGTTTCACCCTTACCTCACGTCCAGAAGGCCGCGGGCGGTCTGTTTTCTGTGGCGCTTTCCCTGGGGTCGCCCCCGCCGGACGTTATCCGGCACCGCATGTCCTTGGAGCCCGGACTTTCCTCCCGCGCGGCCTTTCGGCGCTTGCGCGAGCGGCCGTCCGGCCGACTGACAGGGCAGGGATGGGGCCGCGCGCCGGTAAAATCAAGTGGGAGTTGAATCAGGTGGCGGTCGGCGCAAGGGCCGGTGCCGCGGCCAGCCGCGCGGCGACGGTCCGCAGCGTGGAGGGATCGGCGATGCCGTCCACCCGCATCGGGCGATAATGCCGCTGGAAGGCGGCCACCACGGCCATGGTCTCGCCATCGTAGCGGGCGGTTTCCGCAAGACCGTAGCCGATGCCGGCCAACTGGCGCTGAAGATCGGCAACGGCGGGGCCGCTGTCGCCCAGCGAATGGAACGGGCCGTGTTCGATGATGGGCTCCGGCTCGACCCAGATGCCGACGCCGGACCGCGCCAGCACGCGCCAGGGAAATTTCTCGCCGGGGTCCTGCTTCCGGGCGGGAGCGGTGTCCGAATGCGCGAGCACGCGCTCCGGCGCGATACCCTTCCGAACCATGATGCCCCGGCACAGGATGGTGACTGCCGCGATCTGCCGCGAGGGGAAATCCGGATAGCCGCCATCATGGCCGGGATTCACGATCTCGATGCCGATGGAGACGGAGTTGATGTCGGTTTCGCCGGCCCATGATCCGGAGCCGGCATGCCAGGCGCGGCGCTCCTCCGGCACGAGCTGGATGATCTTGCCATCCTCGCAGACCGTATAGTGAGCGGAGACTTCGCTCGCCGCCGTGCACATGCGCTGCAAGGCCGCTTCGGCGGAGGGCATGCCGGTGTAGTGCAGCAGGATCATGTCGACAGCCACGCCTTCTCGCCGTTCGCCATGGTTCGGCGACGGCAGCACGGCAGCGACCAGGGACGAGTCGGGAACGAAGGACATTGCGGCGCGGTTTCCGGACGGCAGCCTTGCGGCGGCGTCTGACAAACTCATCCACCGGAACAGGTTGTCGCGTCAATCACCAATGTGAAGGAGGCAAACCACGGCGCTTGGCGGCATCGGCGGCAAGAGATGAAATCGAAGCAGAAACCCACCCGTCCATCGTCATCGGTCATAACGAAACGGACGGGGCAATGCTGCCCCATCCGTCTGCTTGCGATACCGATATCAGCGGCTGTTAGCGGCTGGTGCCGGTCCCGCCAGTGCCCATGCCGCCGCCGGCCGGCCGGTCACCGGCGCCGACAGTCGCCGGCTTCGGGGCCTGATACGGCTTGAACTCGGCCGCCTGCGTGAGCTGTTCCTTGGTCATGGAAAGCTTCAGGTGCGTATCGTTGGCGTCCTTGCCGGGCTGAACCTGGAAAGAGGCGGGAGCGAGCGCGACATCCTTCTGGCCCATGCCGAGGAAGCCGCCGACACCCACGACATAGCCGAGGACCTGACCGTTCCGATCGAACAGCATGTCCTTCACGTCGCCGATCTTCTGATCATCGGCTCCGATCACATCCATGCCCATGAATTTCGACGCCAGCCACTGGTCGGCGGTCTGGGTGGTGATGAAATTCGGGCTTGCGGCAGCGCCCGGGGCGGCCGGCGTCATCGCGGCCGGCGGCGTCGCCGGCGCGGTGGAGTCTGCCGGCGGAGCGGACTGCGCGAGCGCGCCGGACATCATGAGACCACCAACGGCAGTCGCGAGAGCGAATGTTTTGAGCATGAACGACCTCCTCAAATGAAAACGGTCTGACCAGCGCGAATGCGCCGCGTCATGCGTCAACAACTCGGCGGCAACCGTGACGTTCCCCCATCCCGGGCGATTGCGGGTCCAAAAATTGTCTCAGGGCGGAGGGAAGGCGACGGAACCGGAGCGGTCGGGCGAGGGAATCCGCGCTGCCGGCGAGCCGCGACGCCTTGCGCCTTTCAACACTTCTTTAAGGGCAATTAGCCTTAATCAACCCTTGACGACTGGCTTTCCATCGGCGGCGCGACAGGGCTCCGGCCGGGGAGTTTCCATTGACGCCCATTTTTGCCCATGTTACCCCATCATATCCCATTCGCGCTCGTTCGGGCGTGGCGTGGGACGTGGATGCCGGCGTGGGGCGCGTGCATCTCCCCGTGAGCAGCGAAGGGCGCGATGGACCGTTTCGTGTCCAATTTCACCTTGCGGATCGATGCCAAGGGGCGGGCGTCGGTGCCGGCGGCTTTCCGGGCCGTGCTGGCGCGGGACGGGCACGACGGGCTCTATTGCTATCCGGCGCTGGACCGGCCGGCGGTGGATGCCGGCGGACATGCGCTGCTGGCGGAGATCGACACGCTGCTGGATCGCTTTCCGGCCTTTTCGGAGGAACGGGAGGAGTTCGCTGCGGCGCTGTTCGGCACCAGCGAAACGCTGAAGATCGACGGGGAAGGACGGGTGATGCTGTCCGAGCCGCTGAAGCTTCATGCGGGCATCGCGGACGAGGTCACTTTCGTGGGCCTCGGCCACAAATTTCAGATCTGGGAGCCTGGCCGCTTCCGCGCGCAACTCGCGGAGGCCACCGAGAAGGTGCGCGCGCTCAGGAAGCAACTCGGTTCCCAGGGGGCGCGTGGCGTGTCTGGAGCACGGGAATGACGGCGGGCGGCAACGATGGCTCTGACATCGTTGCCGGCGGACCTGCCCGCCACATTCCCGTGCTTGCCCCACAGGTCATCGACTATCTCGCCGTCCGCGACGGCGGCGTCTATATCGACGCGACTTTCGGGGCCGGCGGCTACAGCCGCGCGATCCTCGCCGCCGCTGACTGCCGGGTCATCGGCATCGACCGCGACCGCAGCGCGATTCTGGGCGGGGCCGCGCTGGTCCGGGAATCCGGCGGCCGGCTGACGCTGGCCGAAGGTCCCTTTTCGGATATCGCCACGATTGCCGAGAGCCTCGCGGGCGGCGCGGTGGACGGCATCGCCTTCGATCTCGGCGTGTCGTCCATGCAGCTCGATCAGGCCGAGCGCGGCTTCTCCTTCCGCTTCGACGGTCCGCTCGACATGCGCATGGGCGGGGATGGGCCGAACGCGGCGGATGTCGTCGCCCATGCCTCCGAGCGCGATCTCGCCGCCATCATCGCGACACTGGGCGAGGAACGTTTCGCTCGTGCCGTCGCCCGGCGCATCACGCGCGAGCGCGCAGAGGGGCCGATCCTCACCACGCGGCGGCTGGCGGATATCGTCGGGTCGGTGGTCCGCGCCAAGCCGCACGAGATTCACCCGGCGACCCGGACGTTCCAGGCGCTGCGCATGTTCGTCAACGACGAACTCGGCGAGATCGAAACCGCCCTGAAAGCATCCGAGCGCATCCTCAAGCCCGGCGGCCGGCTGGCGGTCGTGACGTTCCATTCGCTGGAAGACCGGATCGTGAAATCCTTCATGACGAGCCGCGGCAAGGTCGCGGGCGTGTCGCGGCATATGCCCGAGGTGGAGGCACCGGAGCCGAGCTTTCGGCTGCTCACCCGCAAGCCGCTGGTGGCGGACGCCGCCGAGATCGCGGCCAATCCCCGCGCGCGGTCCGCCAAGCTGCGCGCCGCCGAGCGCACCGCGGCTCCGGCCCTCGATGAGACTTTCGCCGGCGTGCCGAACCTTCCTTCCCTCGATGCCGTGGTGAGGGCGCGGTGACGTTTCTTCGCATCCTCAATCTGCTCGTCATAGCCGTGCTGGTTTCGGCGGCGGCCTATGTCTACAAAATCAAGTTCGACTCCACGCTTGAGGCCGAACGGCTGGCCAAGCTCCAGCTTGAAATCCGCCGCGAGCGGGACGCGACGGCGGCCCTGCGCGCCGAATGGAGCCGTCTCGACAACCCGACCCGCATCCAGGCGCTGGCGGGCCGCCACCTCGCGCTCAAGGCGCCCGATGCGCGCCAGCTCGTGGGGCTCGACAATCTGCCGCCGCGGCCGCCATCGCTGGTGCCGCCCGGCAGCGACGATCCGATCGGATCGATCATCGAATATATCGAGGAGCAGGAGGTGCCGACGGGTAGCATCGGCGCCAGCCTGAGACGGCCATGAACGACGCTTCTCCAGCAGCATCGGCACCGGCTCCGCGGGCGGCCGCCGCACCGCCGCGCCGCAGCCTCGCGCATCGCCTGCTCTATGGCGCGAATGTCGACCGCAACGTCAAGGCGCGGGCGCGTGTCGGGCTCGCGATCCTTGCCTTCTGCATGATCTATGGTGCGATCTCCGCGCGGCTGATTTTCTTCGGCATGCATGCGGATGGCCAGGTCGCGCGCCGCGCCGCGAGCGGCGACGCCATCGGCACGGCCCGGCCCGACATTCTCGACCGCAACGGCCTCGTGCTCGCGACGGACGTGCGCACGCCGTCGCTGTTCGGCGAGCCGCACCGCATCGTCGATGTGGATGAGGCCGTCGAACTGCTCACGGCGGTGCTGCCCGATCTCGACCCGCGCGAGACGCGCGAGCGGCTCAGTTCCAAGCGCCGCTTCGTCTGGCTGCGTCGCGACATCACGCCGGAGCAGCGCCGCGAGATCCATCGCCTCGGCTTGCCGGGGCTCGGCTTCCTGCCGGAGAACCGGCGGATGTATCCGAACGGCTCGGAAGTCTCCCACACCGTCGGCCATGTGAATATCGACAACCAGGGCATCGCCGGGCTGGAGCGCTGGCTCGACCAGCGCGGGCTGGCGGACCTGCATCTGGCGGGCTTCGCGGTGGACCGCCTGCAAAAGCCCGTCGAACTCTCCGTTGATCTGCGGGTTCAGCATGCTCTGCGCGACGAGCTTCTCGTCTCGCGCGACAAGTTCAAGGCCAAGGCGGCGGCGGGCCTCGTCGTGGACGTCAACACCGGCGAGATCGTTTCGATGGTGTCGGTGCCGGACTATGACTCCAACAATCCGAAGGAAGCCAACGACCCCACCCGCATCAACCGGCTGACCACCGGCGTGTTCGAAATGGGTTCGACCTTCAAGGCGCTGACGCTGGCGATGGGGCTCGATTCCGGCAGGATGACGCTGAATTCGAGCTTCGATGCGCGGATGCCGCTGCGCTACGGCCGCTTTGCCATCCACGATTATCATGCCCAGCGCCGCGTGCTGACGCTGCCGGAAATCTTCACCTATTCGTCGAATATCGGCACGGCGCGGATCGCGCTGGCCCTGGGCGTCGAGCATCACAAGGCGTTTCTGAAGAAGATGGGCCAGCTCGACCGGCTGCGCACCGAGCTTCCCGAAAGCGCCGAGCCGCTGGTGCCCAAGCGCTGGGGCGAACTCAACACCGTCACCATCGCTTTCGGTCATGGATTGTCGGTGGCCCCGTTGCAGGCGGTCGCGGCCATCAACGCGCTGGTCAACGGCGGCAAGCTCATTCCGCCGACCTTCCTCAGGCGGACGGAGGAGGAGGCATCGAAGCTGGCCAAGCAGGTCATTAAGCCCGAGACCAGCGAGAAGATGCGTTATCTGATGCGCCTCAACGCCGAGAAGGGTTCCGCCCGCAAGGCCGACATCGCCGGCTATTATGTGGGCGGCAAGACCGGCACCTCCGAGAAGGTGGTGAACGGGCGCTATTCCAAGACCAAGCTGCTCAACAGTTTCACGGCCGTGTTTCCGTCCGACAAGCCGCGCTTCCTCGTGCTCATCATGCTCGACGAGCCACAGGCGGTGGAGGGAACCCACGGCTATGCGACATCCGGCTGGAACGCGGCGCCGACGGCCGGCGCGGTCATCACCCGGATCGCGCCGCTGCTGGGCGTGCAGCCCCGGTTCGACTTGCCGCCGGCGGACCGGCAGATTCTTGCGTCGGCCGGGCTGACCCGCTAGCGCTCTGCGACGCGGCGGCGATATACGAGAGCGCATGCCATGAAACTGGGCGATCTCATCGTGGAAGGCGACCTCGACCCGCGCGCCGCGGCGATCGAGGTCGGCGGCATCACGGCCGACAGCCGCAGCGTGAGGCCGGGCGATGTGTTCGTCGCGCTGGCCGGCGCGAAAACCGATGGTGCGAAATTTGTCGATCAGGCCGTGGCGAACGGCGCGGTCGCCGTGATGGGCCTGCATCGGCCGGACAGCCTGCCCCGGAACGTCACCTTCATCACCGCCAGCAATCCGCGCCGCGCGTTGGCGCTGGCGGCGGCGCGGCTCCATCCGCGCCAGCCCGAGACCATCGCGGCCGTCACCGGCACCAGCGGCAAGACCTCCGTGGCCGCCTTCACCCGGCAGATATGGACCGCGCTCGGCCATAAGGCGGCGAGCATCGGCACGGTCGGCATCGTCGCGCCGGGCGGCGAGGTCTATGGTTCGCTGACGACGCCGGACCCGGTGCAACTGCATAAGGACCTCGATCGGCTGGCCGGCGAGGGCGTCACCCATCTCGCGCTCGAAGCCTCGTCCCATGGCCTGGATCAGCATCGGCTCGACGGCGTGACGATCGCCGCCGCCGGCTTCACCAATCTCAGCCGCGACCATCTCGATTACCATCCGACGGTGGAGGCGTATCTCGCCGCCAAGCTGCGGCTGTTCTCCGAGCTGCTGGTGTCCGGCGGCGTTGCCGTGATCGCCACCGATCATGAGGCTTCCGGCGCGGTGATCGCCGGCTGCCACGCCCGCGACGTGGAGGTGATGACGGTCGGCGCCTCGGGCGATGCGATCCGCCTGCTGGAAAACGAGCCGGACGGCTTCTCCCAGCGCCTGACGCTGGCCCATGAAGGCCGCACCTATACCGTGCCGCTGCCGCTCGCGGGCGCGTTCCAGGTGGAGAATGCGCTGGTGGCGGCGGGCCTTGCCATCGCCACGGGCGGCGCGCCGGAGGCGGTCTTCAGCGCCCTCGGCAAGCTCGCCGGCGCCAAGGGCCGGCTGGAGCGGATCGGCGTCTTTCGCGGCGCGCCGGTGTTCATCGATTACGCCCACAAGCCCGATGCGCTGGTGAAGGCGCTGGAGGCGCTGCGGCCCTATGCGCGCCGCAGGCTGGTGGTGGTGTTCGGCTGTGGCGGGGACCGCGATGCCGGCAAGCGGCCGCTGATGGGCGAGATTGCCGCGCGCCTTGCCGATACCGTGATCGTGACCGATGACAATCCGCGCAGCGAGGACCCGGCCGCGATCCGCCGCGCCATCCTCGCCGCCGCGCCGGGCGCGACCGAGATCGGCGACCGCGCCGCCGCGATCCGCGCCGCGGTTGATGGTCTGGCCGACGGCGATGTGTTGCTGGTCGCCGGCAAGGGCCACGAGACCGGCCAGATCGTCGGCGATGCCGTTCTGCCGTTCAGCGATCACGAGGCGGTGCTGGCCGCCGTGAAACAGGCCATGGCGAAAGACGCTGCGGCGAAGGGGACCGCGTGATGGGTGAAACGCCGCTCTGGACCGTGGCGGACATGGCGGCCGCGATGCAGGCCGATGCCTCCGGCAGGCTGCCGCCCGCGGTCGATGGCCTGTCCATCGACACCCGCACGATCCGGCCGGGCGACGCCTTCTTCGCCATCAGGGGCGATGCCCGGGACGGCCATGACTTCGTGATGGACGCGGTGCGCGCGGGCGCGGGCCTTGCGGTTGTTTCGGCCGACCGGCGCGACGATTTTCCGGACGAGGCGCCGCTGCTCGTGGTCGCCGATGTGCTGGAAGCCTTGCGGGCGCTGGCGGTCGCGGCGCGGGCGCGGACGGATGCGAGGATCGTCGCCGTCACCGGCTCGGTCGGCAAGACCAGCACCAAGGAAGCGCTGCTCGCGGCCCTGTCGCGGGACGGCCGGACCCATGCCTCCGTCGCGTCCTACAACAACCACTGGGGCGTGCCGCTGTCGCTGGCGCGCTGCCCGGCCGACGCGCGCTACGCGGTGTTCGAGATCGGCATGAACCATGCCGGCGAGATCGGCCCCCTGGCGCGGCTGGTGCGCCCTCATGTCGCCCTCATCACCACCGTCGAGCCGGTGCATCTGGAATTCTTCGCCTCGGTCGAAGCCATTGCCGACGCCAAGGGCGAGATTTTCGAAGGGCTCGAAGCCGGCGGTGTGGCGGTGCTGAACCGCGATAATGCGCAGTTCGAGCGGCTGGCGGCCTTGGCCGAAGCCGCGGGGGCGAAAGTCGTCGGTTTCGGCGAAAGCCGGGATGCGCAGGCGCGGCTCGTCGGCTGCGCGCTGCGGCCGGACTGCTCCGCCGTCCAGGCCGATATCCTGGGAACGGATGTCACCTACAAGCTCGGCGCGCCGGGCCGCCATCAGGTGCAGAATTCGCTCGCCGTCCTCGCCGCCGTGGCGCTGCTTGGTGGCGATCTCGCGCTTGCCGCCATCGCGCTGGCGGATCTTGCCCCCGCCAAGGGGCGCGGCACCCGCATCACCCTCGATCTGCCCGGCGGCACGGCGCTGCTGATCGACGAGAGCTACAACGCCAATCCCGCCTCGATGCGTGCGGCGCTGGCGCTGCTCGGCCAGTCGCAGACCGAGGGGCGCGGCCGCCGCATCGCCGTGCTGGGGGACATGCTGGAACTCGGCCAGGATGCCACCGCCCTGCACGCCGCCATGGCCAATGCCGTGACGGAACATGCCGTCGATCTGGTGTTCTGCGCCGGGCCGCTGATGCGGCATATGTGGGAGGCTCTTCCCTCGAACCGTCGGGGCGGCTATGCCGACACCGCCGCGGCGCTGGAGCCGCGGCTGCGCGAGGCGCTCCAGCCGGGCGACGTGATGATGGTGAAGGGGTCGAACAGTTCCCGCATGGGGCCGCTGGTTGCATCGCTCGCCCGCCGTTTCGCCGTTCCCGATGCGCCGGATGCGGCTCCCTCGTCCTGACCCGATTGAACCGACATGCTGTACTGGCTTTCCGCGCTGACCGAGACGGTGTCCGCCTTCAACGTGTTCCGCTACATCACGGTGCGGACCGGCGGCGCGATGCTCACGGCCATGGTCTTCGTCTTCCTGTTCGGGCCGGCGACGATCAACCTGCTGCGCGTCAAGCAGGGCCGGGGCCAGCCGATCCGCAGCGACGGCCCGCAATCCCATCTCGCCAAGAAGGGCACGCCCACCATGGGCGGCCTGATGATCCTGTCCGGCGTGCTGGTCGCCACGCTGCTCTGGGCCAATCTCGGCAATCCCTATGTCTGGATCGTGCTCGGCGTCACGCTGGGCTTCGGCCTGGTCGGCTTCTGGGACGATTATCTGAAAGTCACCAAGCAGAGCCACGGCGGCTCCTCCGGCCGCGCGCGCCTCGCGCTGGAAGCCCTGATCGCGATTGCCGCCTGCCTCGCCATCGCCAGCCTCGGCCGCACGTCCTTCTCGACCTCGCTGGCCTTTCCCTTCTTCAAGGAACTGCTGCTGGATCTCGGCTGGTTCTTCGTCATCTTCGGCGCGGTGGTCATCATCGGGGCCGGCAATGCGGTGAATCTGACCGACGGGCTGGACGGCCTCGCCATCGGCCCGGTGATGATCGCGGCCGGCTGTTTCGGCGTGATCTCCTATCTCGTCGGCAGCACGGTCTATGCCGACTATCTTCAGATTCATTTCGTGCCGGGCACCGGTGAACTGGCCGTGCTCTGCGGCGCGGTGATCGGTGCCGGCCTTGGCTTTCTCTGGTTCAATGCGCCGCCGGCGTCGATCTTCATGGGCGACACCGGCTCGCTGGCGCTGGGTGGCATGATCGGCGCCATCGCTGTCGCCACCAAGCACGAGATCGCGCTGATCATCATCGGCGGCCTGTTCGTGCTGGAGGCGGTGTCCGTCATCGTGCAGGTGGCCTCGTTCAAGCTGACCGGCAAGCGCATCTTCAAGATGGCGCCGCTGCATCATCACTTCGAGCAGCTCGGCTGGACCGAACCGCAGATCGTGATCCGGTTCTGGATCATCTCCATCGTGCTGGCGCTGGCCGGCCTTGCGACGCTGAAGCTGCGCTGATGATCCCGGTCACGACTTTCGCCGGCGAGACCGTCGCCGTGTTCGGCCTCGGCGGCTCGGGCCTTGCAAGCTGCCGCGCGCTCATGGCCGGCGGCGCGCGTGTGATCGCATGGGACGATAATGCCGGTGGCGTCGCCGCCGCGCAGGCGGCCGGCATCCCGACGCAGGACCTGCGGCAGGCGGACTGGGGCAGCGTTGCCGCGCTGGTGCTTGCGCCCGGCGTGCCGCTGACCCATCCCAAGCCGCACTGGACCGTGGAGCTGGCGGACGAGCACGATGTCGAGGTGATCGGCGATATCGAGCTGTTCTGCCGCGAGCGCCGCGCCAACGGCATCGATGCGCCGCTGGTCGCGATCACCGGCACCAACGGCAAGTCCACCACCACGGCGCTGACGGCGCATCTTCTGCGCAGCGCCGGCCTCGACGTGCAGATGGGCGGCAATATCGGCACGGCGGTGCTTTCGCTGGAGCCGCCGCAAGAGGGGCGGGTCTATGTGATCGAGTGCTCGTCCTATCAGATCGACCTTGCGCCGAGTCTCGATGCGACCGTCGGCATCCTGCTCAACGTCACCGAAGACCATCTCGACCGCCATGGCACCATCGAGCACTATGCGGCGGTGAAGGAACGGCTGATTGCCCGCGCGCAGATCGCAGTGATCGCCGTGGAGGACGACTTCACCCGCGCGGCCGCGGAGCGGCGCGAGGAGACCGGCGCGGAGACGATCCGCGTCTCGGCCTCGGAATTCGTCTCGCCGGGCGTGTTCATGGATGGCACGACCATCGTGGCCTATGACGGCGAACAGGCCGCTCCCATCGCGGACCTCGACGGCATCGGCGCGCTGCGCGGCACTCATAATGCCCAGAATGCCGTGGCCGCCGCCGCCGCCGTGCTGGCGCTCGGCGTCGAGCCGGAGACGATCCGGACGGGCCTTGCGAGCTTTCCGGGCCTCGCCCACCGCATGGAGCAGCTCGGCCATGTTGGGCACGCGCTGTTCGTCAACGACTCCAAGGCCACCAACGCGGATTCCGCCGCCAAGGCGCTGGCCTGTTTCGAGGACATTTTCTGGATTCTCGGCGGCCAGCCCAAGACCGGCGGCATCGAGAGCCTGCGCGGCTTCTTCCCCCGCGTGCGCAAGGCATATCTGATCGGCGTCGCAGCCGAGGAATTCGTCCGGACGCTGGACGGTGTCGTGCCTTACGAGATGTGCGGCACGCTCGACTGCGCGGTTGCGGCCGCCGCCCGAGACGCTGCGGCGAGCCCGGCGGCGCTGCCTGTGGTGCTGCTGTCCCCGGCCTGTGCGTCCTTCGACCAGTATCGCAATTTCGAGATCCGGGGCGAGGCGTTCCGCGCGGCGGTTGCGGCTTTGCCCGGCTTCCGGCCTGTGGCGGCAGCGTAATTCCACGGATGAGCCGCCGGCATTAACGGCGCATCAACCATGGCGCGTCAGGAATGAAGACGCGCGGCATGAGCCCGCGCTTCGGAGATTTCCCATGGCCTCGCGCGCCGAACGCACGCCTTTCGCGGACTGGTGGTGGACGGTCGACCGCCTGCTGCTGGCGGCGCTGATCGCCCTGATGCTGGCCGGCATCGTGCTGTCGCTGGCGGCGAGCCCGCCGGTCGCGGCGCGGATCGGGGTCGATCCGTTTCACTTCGTGAACCGGCATGTGCTGTATCTCATCCCGGCGCTCATCGTTCTGATCGGCACCTCGTTCCTCACGCCGCGGCAGATCCGCCGCCTCGCGCTGATCGTCTTCGCCGTCAGCCTGCTGATGGTGATGGCGACCATGGTCATCGGTGCCGAGGTGAAGGGCGCGCGGCGCTGGATCGTGCTGATGGGCGTGAATATCCAGCCGTCCGAATTCCTCAAGCCGGCCTTCGTCATCCTCATCGCCTGGCTGTTCGGCGAGTCGGCGTCGCGGCCGGAAATGCCGGCGAATTCCATTGCGCTGGCGCTGCTGGCGATGGTGGTGACGGGCCTCGTGCTGCAACCCGACTTCGGCCAGACCATGCTGATCGCGCTGGTCTGGGGTGCGCTGTTCTTCCTCGCCGGGATGCGCGTGATCTGGGTCTTCGGGCTGGCCGGCGCCGGCATCGCCGGGCTGTTCGTCGCCTATCTGACGATCCATCACGTCGAGGCGCGCATCAAGAAGTTCCTCGATCCCGCCTCGGGCGACACCTTCCAGATCCAGATGTCGGTGGAGTCCTTCCTGCGCGGCGGCTGGCTTGGGCAGGGCCCCGGCGAGGGCACCATCAAGCGCAGCCTGCCGGACAGCCACGCGGACTTCGTCTTCGCCGTGGCGGCGGAGGAGTTCGGCGTCGTCCTCTGCCTCGCACTGGTCGCCCTGTTCGCCTTCATCGTGCTGCGCGCGCTGCGGCGCTCGATGACGGCCCATGACGCCTTCTCGCGCTTCGCCGTCGCCGGCCTCGCCATCCTGTTCGGCGCGCAGTCCGCCATCAACATGGCGGTGAACCTGCATCTCATTCCCGCCAAGGGCATGACGCTGCCCTTCGTCTCCTACGGCGGCTCGTCGATGATCTCCATCGCCTATGGCATGGGGATGATCCTGGCGCTGACCCGCGAGCGGCCCCGCGCCGCGCTGATGATGGCGCATCCGGACCATGTGCCGGCGGGGAGCCCGGCCTGATGCTCGCGCCGGACCGCATGCCGCTCGTGCTGCTCTGCGCTGGCGGGACCGGGGGCCATCTGTTCCCGGCCGAGGCGCTGGCGGCCGCACTGGCGCAGCGCGGCGTCGTTGTGGACCTCGCCACCGATGCGCGGGCGGAGAAATACGGCAAGGCGTTTCCGGCCGGAAACATCCATGTGGTCCGTTCCGACACGGTGCGCGGGCGCGATCCCGTTGCGCTGGCGCGCACCGGCCTGAGCCTGCTCGGCGGCGCGGTCGATGCCTGGCGGCTGCTCGGCCGCCTGCGGCCGGCGGCCGTGGTGGGCTTCGGCGGCTATCCCAGCGCGCCGCCGCTACTGGTGGCGACGCTGCGCGGCATCCCCACGCTGATCCACGAACAGAATGCCGTCATGGGCCGGGCCAACCGGCTTCTCGCCTCCCGCGTGACGCGGATCGCCACCGGCTTTGCCGGCGTGCTCGACGCCGCGCCGGCGCTGGCCGCCAAGGCGGTGCATACCGGCAATCCTCTGCGTCCGATGGTGCTGGCCGCGGCCGCCACGCCTTACGACCCGCCGCAGGCGGACGGACCGCTCCGGCTGGTGGTATTCGGCGGCAGCCAGGGCGCGCGGGCGATGTCCGATGTCGTGCCGCCGGCGATCGGCCATCTCGCCCCGGCGCTGCGCCAGCGACTGGCGGTCGTCCAGCAGGCGCGGGAGGAGGATGTGGCGCGCGTCACCGCACGCTACCGCGAGATGGGCGTGGCGGCGGAAGTCGCGCCGTTCTTCACCGACCTGCCGGCGCGCATCGCGGCGGCGCATCTCGTCGTCTCCCGCTCCGGGGCCTCCACCGTGGCGGAACTCGCCGCCATCGGCCGGCCGTCCATTCTCGCGCCGCTGCCCGGGGCGCTGGATCAGGACCAGTCGGCCAACGCGGGGGTGCTGGAACGGGCTGGGGGCGCTATACGCTTGGAGCGGGATTCGTTCACGCCGAACCGTGTCGCCGCGGAACTCACGGGGCTGACCGGCGCGCCGGACCGTCTCGCGGCCATGGCCGCCGCGGCCCGCACCGTGGCCGCGCCGGATGCCGCCGAGCGGCTGGCCGACGCGGTTCAGGCGCTGATGGACGGAACACTTGCCAAGGCACGGCGCGGCTGAGCGGCCGCCGCCGATACGGAGATCACAGGCGATGAAGCTGCCGCGCAATATCGGCCCGATCCATTTCGTCGGCATCGGCGGCATCGGCATGAGCGGCATCGCCGAAGTGCTGTGCAACCTCGGCTATACGGTCACCGGCTCGGACGTTGCCGACAGCGCCAACGTCAAGCGCCTGCGCGAGAAGGGCATCACGGTCCATGTCGGCCATGATGCGAAGAATATCGACGGCGCGGATGTCATCGTCGTCTCGTCCGCCATCAAGCGCGACAACCCGGAGCTTGCCGCCGCCCGCGCCCAGCGCCGCCCGGTGGTGCGCCGCGCCGAGATGCTGGCGGAACTGATGCGGCTGAAAAGCTGCGTCGCCGTCGCCGGCACCCATGGCAAGACCACGACGACCTCCATGGTTGCCACGCTGCTCGACGCCGGCAATCTCGACCCCACCGTCATCAACGGCGGCATCATCAACGCCTATGGCACCAATGCCCGCCTCGGCGCCGGGGACTGGATGGTGGTGGAGGCGGACGAGTCCGACGGCACCTTCCTCAAGCTGCCGGCGGATATCGCCATCGTCACCAATATCGACGCCGAGCATCTCGACCACTTCAAGACCTTCGCCGCCGTGCAGGACGCCTTCCGCGACTTCGTCGAGAACGTGCCGTTCTACGGCTTCGCGGTGATGTGCACCGACCATCCCATCGTGCAGCGCGTGGTCGGTCGCATCGAGGACCGGCGCATCGTCACCTATGGCGAAAATCCGCAGGCCGACGTGCGCCTCGCCAATCTCACCCATGTGAACGGCAAGTCGGAATTCTCCGTGATCTTCCGCGACCGCGACGGCGAGGTAGTTCACCGGATCGACAAGCTGGTGCTGCCGATGCCGGGCCGCCACAACGCGCTGAACGCGACCTCGGCAATCATCGTCGCCCGTGAGCTTGGCATCCCGGATGCACAGATCCGCCAGGCGCTGGCCGCCTTCGGCGGCGTGAAGCGGCGCTTCACCCGCACCGGCGAATGGAACGGCGTCGCCGTGATCGACGACTATGGCCATCACCCGGTGGAGATCGCGGCCGTGCTGCGCGCCGCGCGGGAATCCTCCAGCGGGCAGGTCATCGCCGTGGTGCAGCCCCATCGCTACACCCGCCTGCAATCGCTGTTCGAGCCGTTCTCGACCTGCTTCAATGATGCCGACACGGTGATCGTGGCGGATGTCTATGCCGCCGGCGAAGCGCCGATCGAGGGCATCGACCGCGACCATCTGGTGCAGGCGATGCGGGCGCGCGGCCATCGCCAGGTCGTGCCGCTGGGCGGGCCGCAGGAGCTGGCGCAGATCGTCCGCCGGCTCGCGCGGCCGGGCGATATCGTCGTGTGCCTCGGCGCCGGCAACATCACCCAATGGGCCTATGCGCTGCCGGGCGAACTTGCAGCGCTGGATGCGGCGGCATAAGGCAGGGGCTTCTCCGTTCGCCTCCGCATCAACCTTCGGACCTCATTTTGCAGTACCTCGCTGAAACCCTTGCCGCCGCCATGCCTGACCTGCGCGGCCGTCTCGTCGGCGGACAGTCGCTGGCGGACCTGACCTGGTTCCGCGTCGGCGGGCCGGCGGACGTGCTGTTCACGCCGCAGGACGAGGCGGACCTCAGCTATTTCCGCGCCAACCTGCCGGCGGGCATTCCCGTCACGGTCATCGGCCTCGGCTCGAATCTCATCGTGCGCGACGGCGGCATTCCCGGCGTTACCATCCGCCTCGGCCGCGGCTTCGGCGAGGTGAAGGTCGAGGACGGCCATCGCGTCCGCGCCGGCGCGGCGGTGCCGGATGTGCGCGTCGCGCGCGCCGCGCAGGAAGCCGGTATTGCCGGCCTTGTGTTCTATCGCGGCATTCCGGGCGGCATCGGCGGCGCGCTGCGCATGAATGCCGGCTGCTACGGCACAGAGACCAAAGACGTGCTGATCGAGGCGCGGGGCGTGGATGCGGCGGGCAATGTGCGCGTCTTCAGCAATGCCGACCTCGGCTATGCCTATCGCCACAGCGGCGCGCCGGACGACATCATCTTCACCGAGGCGCTGTATCAGGGCCGCCCTGGCGATCCGGCGGAGATTGCCGCCGAGATGGAGAAGATCACGGAATCGCGCGAGGCGACCCAGCCGATCAAAAGCCGCACCGGCGGCTCCACCTTCAAGAACCCGCCCGGCGGCAAGGCGTGGCAGCTCATCGACGCCGCCGGTTGTCGCGGGCTGGTGAACGGCAACGCGCAGGTCTCCGAACTGCATTGCAACTTCCTCATCAATCTCGGCGGCGCGACTGCGGCCGAGATCGAGGACCTCGGCGAGATGGTGCGCGCGCGGGTCCGCGAAAACTCCGGCGTGCAGCTCGACTGGGAGATCAAGCGCATCGGCCTGCGCACCCGCGACTGACGCGCCCGCGTGGCCGCCGCACCATGGGCGGCGGCTTTCGAGTCACACCCATCCGAAATGCAGCCTGCGGCCGTCGCGGGAGATGAATTCCCGACTCGGCTGGGGCAGTCTCGCAACAGGTGATTCGCGGGCTGGGAGTGACGATGACAGGCAGGCATGTCGCCGTCCTGATGGGCGGCTGGTCGGCGGAGCGGGAGATTTCGCTGCGCTCGGGCAAGGCTTGCGCCGATGCGCTGGAGCGGCAGGGCTTCGCCGTCACGCGGATCGATGTCGGCCGGGATATCGCGGCCGTCCTGTCGGCGGTCCGGCCCGATGCCGCGCTGAACCTCCTTCATGGCGTTCCCGGCGAGGACGGCACCATTCAGGGCCTGCTCGAAATCCTCGGCATTCCCTACAGCCATTCCGGCGTAATGGCTTCGGCGCTGGCGATGCAGAAGGATGTCGCCAAGGTCCAGCTCAAGGCCGCCGGCGTGCCGGTGCCCGAAGGCGTCACGGTGTCCCGCTTCGAGGCGGCCAAGGCCCATGTCATGGCGCCGCCCTATGTCATCAAGCCGGTGGCGGAAGGCTCCAGCGTCGGCGTCTTCATCGTTCCCGAAGGGCAGGAGCACCCGCCGCAGGAGCTGTTCCGGGACGACTGGGCCCATGGCGAGCAGATGCTGGTGGAGACCTACATTCCCGGCAAGGAGCTGACCTGCGCCGTGATGCGGGACGAGGCGCTGGACGTTATCGAGATCGTGCCGACGGTAAAGTTTTACGACTACGAGGCGAAATATGCGCCGGGCGGCTCCCGCCACGAGTTACCCGCTAAAATTTTACCAAATGTTTACCAAGAGGTCCGAAGACTGACCCTTACGGCACATCGGGCGCTCGGCTGCCGCGGCGTCAGCCGCGCCGACTTCCGTTACGACGACCGGATCGAGGGCACGGGCGGGCTCTATTGCCTGGAAGTGAACACGCAGCCGGGCATGACGGAAACTTCCCTTGTCCCGGAGCTCGCGATGCACGCGGGCGTGAGTTTCGATGAGCTGGTCCGATGGATGGTCGAGGACGCCTCGCTGAAACGGTGAAACAACGCCGGGTCTCGCAGCGCCCCATGTTCTGGCTGGTGCTTCGGGGCGTGTTCCTCCTGACGCGGGAACAGCTTGACGCTGGCCGCGCGGCCCTCGCGCGGGCGCTCGCCGGCATGCGGGCGCGGCGGGCGGCGGCGCAGCGGCTCCAGGCGCGCCGGCGTGAGGTCACCCCGTTCGAGCGGATGCTGCGGCGCTGGCTGGGTCCCATGCTGGTGTTTCGCGCGCCGCGCGGCCTCGGCGTTGCCGCCGCCGCCGCCATCGTCCTTGGCAGCGTCGCTTATGGCGTCGTGCGCGGCGGTCATGTCGAGACGGTCGTGACCGGCTTTCACGATGTTCGCGACGCGCTGGCCAATGCCGCCGGCTTCCGCATCGTTGCCGTAGCCCTGTCCGGCAACCGGCAGATCACGCGGGAGGAAATCCTCGCGACGGCCGGCGTCACCGGCCGCTCCTCGCTGCTGTTCCTTGACGTCAACGCCGCGCGCGAGCGACTCAAGGCCAATCCCTGGATCGCCGACGCCACCGTGCTCAAGCTGTTTCCGGATCAGCTTCAGGTCAGCATCGTCGAGCGCAAGCCCTTCGCGCTGTGGCAGCATGAGGGCCGGCTTTCCGTCATCGCCCACGACGGCGCGGTGCTCGAACCCTATGTCGCCCGCCGGTTCCATCGCCTGCCGCTGGTCGTCGGCAAGGGCGCGGCGGAGCGGGCGGAAGGCTTCCTGGCGATGCTTGACCGGCTGCCGGCCGAGCTGCGCGAGCAGGTGAAAGCCTCCGTCTTCGTCGCCGAGCGGCGCTGGAACCTGCGCCTGAGCAACGGTCTGGACATCCGCCTGCCTGAGGTCGAGCCGGACCGCGCGCTGGAACATCTCGTGGAACTGGACCGGGACAAGCAACTGCTGTCCCGCGATATCCTGACGGTTGATCTGCGTCTGGCGGATCGCGTCACCGTGCGGCTCTCGGACGCCGCCGCGCAGGCGCGCCTCGATGCCCAGAAAGCTAAAGCCAAGAAGAAGGGCAACGACGCATGAGCGGCCTGCCGTATGGCGTGACGCCGAAGATGAAGCCGCTGTCGCCGCGCCGCACCGCCCATGTGGCGGTGCTGGACATCGGCACGAACAAGGTCGCCTGCGTCATCGCGCGGCTGCGGCCGCAGTCGCCGAAGGAGACGCTGCGCCATCGCACCCATGGCATCGAGATTCTCGGCTTCGGCCACACCCTGTCCCATGGGATCAAGGCCGGCGCCGTCAGCGACCTCGGCGCGGTCGAGCAGACCATCCGCCATGTCGTGGACCTCGCGGAACGCTCCGCCGGGCTGCAACTGGAATCCGTCATCCTCTCGGTGGCGGCCGGACGGCCGGGGAGCGAGCTGATCTCCGCCTCGGTGGATGTTTCCGGCGGCGCTGTCGCCGATGGCGATATCTCGCGGGTGCTGGCGGCGGGCAGCCGTCACTCCGTGCGGCATGGCCGGGCGCTGCTGCATTCGCTGCCGCTGGGCTTCCATCTCGACTCAGGCCCGCTGATCCGCGATCCGCGCGGCATGGTCGGGCGCAATTTCAGCATCGACATGCATGTGGCGACGACGGACATCTCCGTGGTCCGCAACCTGATGCTGGCGGTGGAGCGCTGCCATCTGTCGGTAGAGGCGATGGTTTCGACGCCTTATGCGTCCGGGCTGTCGTCCCTCGCGGATGACGAGGCCGATCTCGGCGCGGCGCTGATCGACCTCGGCGCCGGCACCACGAGCATGGCGGTCTTCACCGGCGGCCGCTTCATCCATCATGACGGCTTTGCTCTCGGCGGCCGGCACGTGACAATGGACGTTGCGCGCGGACTCAATGCGCGTATCGTCGATGCTGAGCGAATCAAGACCCTGTATGGCAGCGTTCTTGCCGGCGTTTCGGACGAGCGCGACATGATCAGCGTCCCCGCTGTCGGAGAAGAGCACGAGCCGCCGCATTTCGTCTCGCGGGCGAGCCTCGTGCGCATCATCAAGCCGCGGGTCGAGGAAATCCTCGAAATGGTTCGCGACAGGCTGGCGGCTTCGCCCTTCGCGGCGGAACCGCGCGGGCGCGTCGTCCTCACCGGCGGCGCCAGTCAGCTCACGGGGTTGAGCGATCTCGCAGCGCAGGTTCTTGGCCGTCCGGTGCGGATCGGCAGGCCGCGCGGCGTGACGGGGCTTCCCGAGGAAGCCAAGGGACCCGCCTTCGCGGCGATGGCGGGTCTTCTGGTCTATCCGCAGGCGGTGAGTCTCGAACATTTCGAGCAGCGCCGTCCGCGGCAGTTGATGACGGGAACAGGAGGTTATTTCTCTCGGGTCGGGCACTGGCTGCGTGACAGCTTCTGATGCGCGGCCAGACCTCCAGAGGATCATTCGAAAGGCCGGTGGCGGACCGGCCGACACCACGGCGTGACCGCGCCCAAGCAATCATGAAGAGGCACCCATGACGATCAACCTGAAGATTCCGGATATCCACGAGCTGAAGCCGAAAATCACCGTCTTCGGCGTGGGCGGCGCCGGCGGCAACGCGGTCAACAACATGATCACCTGCGGGCTGGAGGGCGTCGAATTCGTCGTCGCCAATACCGACGCGCAGGCGCTGACCATGTCCAAGGCCGAGCGCATCATCCAGATGGGGATTCAGGTCACGGAAGGTCTGGGTGCGGGTTCGCAGCCGGAAATCGGCCGCGCGGCGGCGGAGGAAGTGATCGACGAGATCCGCGATCATCTGACCGGCTCGCACATGGTGTTCGTCACCGCCGGCATGGGCGGCGGCACCGGCACGGGCGCTGCCCCCGTCATCGCCCGCGCGGCGAAGGAGGCGGGCATCCTCACGGTCGGCGTCGTCACCAAGCCGTTCCATTTCGAGGGCCAGCGCCGCATGCGCTATGCCGATGCCGGCATCACCGAATTGCAGAAGTGCGTCGACACGCTGCTGATCATCCCGAACCAGAATCTGTTCCGGGTCGCCAATGAGAAGACCACCTTCGCGGACGCCTTCGCGATGGCCGACCAGGTGCTCTATTCGGGCGTCGGCTGCATCACCGACCTGATGGTCAAGGAAGGTCTGATCAACCTCGACTTCGCCGACGTCCGCGCCGTGATGCGCGAGATGGGCAAGGCGATGATGGGCACCGGCGAAGCCTCCGGCGAGAAGCGCGCGATCACCGCCGCCGAGGCAGCGATCGCCAATCCGCTGATCGACGATTCCTCCATGAAGGGCGCGCGCGGCCTGCTCGTGTCCATCACCGGCGGCCGCGACCTGACGCTGTATGAGGTGGACGAGGCCGCGACCCGCATCCGCGAGGAAGTCGACTCCGACGCCAACATCATCGTCGGTGCGACCTTCGACGAGAATCTCGAAGGCGTCATCCGTGTCTCGGTGGTGGCGACCGGCATCGACGCGATCGCCGGCATCGAGCCGAGCGCCGGCCCCGAAGCCCGGATTGCCGAAGTCACCAGCAAGCTGCGCAGCGACAGCCAGCGCACGGCCCAGCGTCTTGCGCATCTGGAAGCCGCGCAGGCGCAGGGTGCCGCGGCTGCTGCTACGCGCGCCCCCGCGCCGCAGGCCGCCGATGCCATCGAGAGCGCTGCCAGAGCGGCGATCGCAGCGGCCACCACGTCTGTCGCGCGGCCGGTGGTCGCGGAAGACGTGACCATCCGCCCGATCCCGCCGAAGCCGTCCCTGTTCCCGGAAATGTCTTCGGACCTTCCCCCTGCGATCCAGGAGGCGCCCCCCGCCGAGACGTTCATTCCGCCGGCTGCCGAGCGTGGCGGTCGCGGCCTGCGCATGCCGCGTATCGACGAACTGCCGATCCCCGGCCAGAACCAGTTGCGCGAGCGGCAGGGCGTCCAGCCGGCAGCGGAACATCCCGAGAAGCGGCGCATGGGCCTGTTGCAGCGGCTGGCCTCGGTCGGCCTCGGCCGCCGCGAGGAGGACGAGGAAGGCGCGGCCGCCACGCCGCAGCCGGTCCGTCAGGCTCCGGCAATGGCCCCCGCCGCCCCGCGGCCGGCCATGCGTGCGTCCGAAGCGGCCCCGCCGGTCTCGGAATATGCCAAGCGTCCGCCCGCGCAGCCCGCACCCTATGCGATGCCGCACGGCGGGGCCCATGGCGCGCCCCACGGTGCGCCTCAGGGCCTCGACCACCATGGCCGGCCGGCTCCTGTGCATAACCATCACGCCGATGACGACCAGCTCGACATTCCGGCGTTCCTGCGGCGGCAGGCGAACTGACGCCGTCCGTTTTTCGCAGTCCTCGAAAAGCCCCGGCGGATGCCGGGGCTTTTTTGTTTGCGCTTTGAAATATTTAAGAAATTCCGCGCATCTTGCGATTTGCCGCAGGCGGGAGGCGGGACGGCTGCGCTCGCTGCCGCCCGTTCGGCCCGGATGCGGCGGTTTCGCGGCAGGATCAAGGTTACAGTCCGTAAAAAAGAGTGAGTTGGTGCATTGCGGGACCGCCGTTATGTAACTGGCGAGGCAAGGGTTTCGGGGCGCTGAACCGGATCTGCCGGAGATACGGGGGGATGTCCCCGGCGCCGGCCGCACGATGATCGGGCGCAGCAGAAGAGCCGGCCCAGCAATGGTCCGGCGCAGGGGCCGAGCGAGGAGCCGCCCGGTTCCCGCAAGATGGACAAGTTCGTAATGATTTCAGGTCGGCAGACCACGCTCGCGGAACTGGTGCAGATTTTCGGTTCCGGCGTCCATTCGGACGCGGCGGTGACTCTCACGCTCCACCCGGCAGATATCGACAGCGGCTACCGGCTGCTGCGGACTGGCCGCGCCGGACTGCCGGACCAGCAGATCGAGATTCGCGCGGACGCCGTCTCGGCGACCGAACTGGCCACCGTTCTCGGCGACCGCCACGGCGCGCTCTGCGCGACCACCGAGCATGTGCTGGCGGCGTTGCGCGGACTTGCCATCGACAATGTGCTGATCGAGGTGGACGGCCCCGAGATGCCGATCATGGACGGCAGCGCCGCCGCTTTCGTCGCGATGATCGATCGGGCCGGCGTCCGGGTCCAGAGCGCCTCGCGCCGCTTCATCCGCGTGCTCAAGCCGGTGCGCGTGACGCGCGAGGATGGCGCGTTCTGCGAATTCCTGCCGAATGCCGGCGGTTTCCGGATCGAGACGGAAATCGCTTTCAACAATCCCGTCATCGGCCGCCAGGCGGTGGCTTTCGACGTGACGCCCGAGGTGTTCCGCAAGGAAATCGCGCGGGCGCGGACGTTCGGCTTCATGGACGACGTTTCGCGGCTATGGGCCGCTGGCTATGCCCGCGGCGCTTCGCTCGACAATACCGTGGTTGTGGACAAGACCCGCGTGCTCAACGTCGAGGGCCTGCGCTATGCCGACGAATTCGTGCGCCACAAGGCGCTCGACGCCATCGGCGATCTGGCGCTGGCCGGCCCGCCGCTGCTGGCGACCTATCGCTCCTTCCGTGGCGGTCATCGTCTGAACCATGCCGCGGTCACAGCCCTGCTGGCGGATCGCAGCGCCTGGACGATCACCGAAACGGCGACGGCCGACCGGCGCGCCCGCAGCAACATCCGCGGCCATGCCGAAGTCGGCACCGCGCTGGCGGCCCCGGTTTTCCGGCCGGAAGTTGCCTGATCCCCTGGCGCATCGATCCGTCACATTCCCCACCTTGCCGGCCCGCTTCGCCATATTGCAGGCCGAATGTCCCCATAACCACGGCGAGGATGGCGGGGCGAGGTGGGGGCTGGCCGGAGCGGCGGAGATTGCGGCAGATCGCGGATGCGCGAGCGCATGGAATCTCTTCGGCCGATCGGGTAAGCAGTCTGGCCGCCGGCGGCACGGGATGTTGCCGCGAAGGTTCGGCTTGAGGGCCGCGCGTCAGCAGGCGACAGATGAGGTTGGAACGAGCGAATGACGACAGCGAGCAGAATCGTGCCGGGAATTCGTGCAGGCGGCCGTCGCATGGCCGCGTTGGTCCTCGTGGCGGCGTCGCTCGGCGCCTGTAGCTTCTTCGGCGACAAGGACACCCCGGCCGACGAACCTGCGGACAAGCTCTACAATGAAGGCGTCTTTCTTCTGAACGAAAAGAAGGACCTGCGCGGCGCCGCCAAGAAATTCGAGGAAGTGGACCGCCAGCATCCGTATTCGGACTGGGCGCGTAAGTCGCTGCTCATGACCGCCTTCACGAATTACGAGGCCGGCAAATACGACGAGTCCATCTCGGCCGGGCAGCGCTATCTCCGGCTCCATCCCGGCAGTCCCGATGCAGCCTATGCCCAGTTCATCGTTGGCTCGTCCTATTACGACCGGATTCCCGATCCGACCCGCGATCAGGAGCAAACGGAAAAGGCCCTGACCGAACTGAACGAGGTCGTGCGCAAATATCCGGACACGGAATATGCCGCATCCGCCAAGCAGAAGATGCAGATCGCCCGCGATCAGCTCGCCGCACGGGAAATGATGATCGGCCGCTATTACATGGAGCGGCGCGAATATACCGGCGCGATCAACCGGTTTAAAACAGTTGTCACCCAGTATCAGACCACGCGGCATGTCGAGGAGGCGCTCATGCGCCTCACCGAGGCCTATATGAGTCTCGGCATCGTGCCGGAGGCGCAGACGGCGGCGGCGGTCCTCGGCCACAACTTCCCGGACAGTTCCTGGTACAAGGATGCCTATGCGCTGGTGAAGGGCGGCGGCGTGGAGCCGAGCGAGAACCGGAGTTCCTGGATCAGCCGGGCGTTCAAGCGGGTCGGCCTGGGGTGAAGGCGGCCCGGCCTTGATGGAAATTAGCGTGAATGAATGGCCGGGCCTGTCCCGGCCATTGCCTTTTCGATGCTATGGTTGCAGGGAATCCCGCGCCCGCGCCAGGGTGATTTGTCCGAAACGGCCTGAATCACGTCATGCTCTCCCGGCTGTCGATCCGCGATATCGTCCTGATCGAACGTCTCGACCTCGATCTGTCGTCGGGCCTTGCCGTGCTCACCGGCGAGACCGGTGCGGGCAAGTCGATTCTGCTCGATGCTTTCGCGCTGGCGCTGGGCGGGCGCGGCGACGCCACGCTGGTCCGGCACGGCACGGAGCAGGGGCAGGTGATCGCCGCCTTCGATGTCGCGGTGAGGCACCCGGTGCGGGACCTGCTGCGCGCCGCCGATCTGCCGGCCGACGACGAGGTGATCCTGCGCCGCGTGCAGTTGGCGGACGGGCGCACCCGCGCCTTCATTAACGACCAGCCGGTGAGCGCGCAGGTGATGCGCAATGTCGGCGCCGCGCTGGTCGAGATTCACGGCCAGCATGACGAGCGGGCGCTGATCGACATGGCGACCCACCGCCGCCTGCTGGACGCATTCGGCGGGCTGGAGGCGGAGGCGGCGCGGGTCGAGCAGCTCTGGACTGAGCGCCGCCGCTGCGAAGAGGCGGTGGAGGCCCATCGCGCCGGGATCGAACGGGCCATGAAGGAGGCCGACTGGCTGCGCCACGCGGCGGAGGAGCTCGATGTCCTGAAGCCGGAGCCGGATGAGGAGCGGCTGCTGGCGGAGCGGCGCGCAGTCATGATGCAGTCCGAGAAGATTGCCGAGGATTTGCGCGAAGCCTTCGGGCAACTGGCCGGCGCCCGCGCGCCGGGGCCGATGCTGCTCGCCGCGCTGCGCAAGATCGACCGCCGCGCGGCGCAGATGCCGGCGCTGCTCGAACCGGCGGTGAAGGCGCTCGATATCGCACTGGTCTCCATCGACGAGGCGCGGACGCAGATCGAGGAAGCCCTGCGCGCCACCGACTATGATCCCCGCGAACTGGAGCGATCCGAGGAACGGCTGTTCGCATTGCGCGCCGCGGGGCGAAAATACAGCGTGTCGGTGGATGACCTTGCCGCGCTGGCGGCGCGCTATCGCAGCGATCTCGATCTGATCGAGGCCGGCACCGAGAAACTGGCGGAGCTGGAGCAGGCCGCGGCCGAGGCGGTCAGACAGTCCGTCGCGGCGGCGCAGGCGCTTTCCGCAGGACGGCGCAAGGCTGCGACCCGCCTCGACAAGGCGGTGAATGCCGAGCTGGCCCCGCTCAAGCTCGACCGGGCGAGATTCATCACCGAGATCGTGTCCTCGCCGGAGGCGGCAGGCCCTCACGGCATCGACCGTGTCGAATTCTGGGTGCAGACCAATCCCGGCACGCGGCCCGGCCCGATGATGAAGGTTGCGTCCGGCGGCGAGCTGTCGCGCTTCCTTCTGGCTCTCAAGGTCGTGCTGGCGGATCGCGGCTCCGCGCCAACGCTGATCTTCGACGAGATCGACACCGGCGTCGGCGGGGCGGTGGCGGACGCCATCGGCGTGCGGCTGGCGCGGCTCGCGCGCAAGACTCAGGTCGTGACCGTGACCCACGCGCCGCAGGTCGCCGCGCGGGCGGATCGTCACTACCTCATCAGCAAGGATGCGCTGGCCAGGGGCAAGCGGGTGGCGACCAGCGTGACGGAAGTGGCGGCGGACGGCCGGCGCGAGGAAATCGCGCGGATGCTGGCGGGCGCGGAGATCACCAGCGAGGCCCGCGCGGCTGCGGACCGGCTGCTGAAATCGGCGGCGGGGTGAGCGAGCATGGCGCGGCCGGACACCAGTGCCATCGCGGTCGAGGACCTGACCGAAGCGCAGGCGGTGACGGAATTACGGCGGCTCGCGCGCGAGATCGCCGCCCATGACACGCGCTATTATCAGAACGATGCGCCGAGCATCTCCGACGCCGCATATGACGAGTTGCGCCGGCGCAACGGCGAGATCGAGGCGCGCTTTCCCGAACTGATCCGCAAGGATTCGCCTTCGAAGAAAGTCGGCGCGGCGCCCAGCGGCCGCTTTGCGAAGGTCCGCCATGCGGTGCCGATGCTGTCGCTGGACAATGCCTTTGCCGACGAGGACGTGACGGAATTTGCCGCGCGGATCGCGCGTTTCCTCAAGCTCGACGAGCCCATCGCCTTTGTCGCGGAACCGAAGATAGACGG
>DATMEW010000012.1:0-2869 GCA_035556495.1 Xanthobacteraceae bacterium
CGAGCGGCTCGTTCGTCTTCATGAATGAGATGCGGGCTGTGCATCGCCTGACCAACAAATCGAATGTCACCTATCTGTCCCGCCTGATCGAACTCAAATCGGTCACCTGGACGGTCTGATCGACGCCAGCACCGCGCGGAGATCCAATGTCAAACGTTCACCCCGCCGACAAAGATGGCCCCGCTCGCATCGAGGCAAACAAAACAACAGGCGGCTGGGACGTCCACGTCCACATCATTCCGCCGGCCATCCACGAGGCCGGCACACGCGGACTTTACGGAATGCGCGCGGATGCAACGACGCTCCGCATCTGCAGTCATGGCGTCCCGCTGCAACCGCTTTCCGATGTTGGGCGCCTGATCGACCGGATCAGCTCCGACCATCTCAACGGCGCCATCGTGTCGGTCCCGCCGCCGCTGTTCCGGCCCGATCTCCGCTCCGACGAGCAGGCTTCCTATACGCGCCTCGTCAATGACAGCCTGCTTTCGGCATGCCAGGCGCATCATCCGACACTTCGTCCGTTCGCCTATCTTCCCATCGAAAACCCGGAGCTTGCCGCCGACACCGCCTTAGAACTCGGCGACGAATGGGCCGGCGTCGTGGCCGGAACCGAACTCGGCGCCCTCGCCTACTCATCCGAACGCTACGATGCACTCTGGCGTGTGCTTGCCGACGCAAGGCTGCCGCTGTTTATCCATCCCGGCTCGTCGCCGGACCGGCGGCTCGATGCGTTCTATCTGAGCAACCTGCTCGGCAATCCCGTCGAGACGACGATTGCTGCCGCCAATCTCATATTCTCGGGCGTCATGCATCGTTTCCCCGACTTGCAGGTCATCCTCGCCCATGGCGGCGGCTGCCTTGCCGCACTGAGCGGACGTTGGCAAAGGGGAATGCTCACCAACCGTCCGGGTATCGCAGAACTCGATCTTGCGCCGGCGGACGCCGTCCGACGTTTCCACGTCGACAGCCTCGTGCACTCTCCTGCATTCCTGCGCACGATCATCGACGTGGTCGGCGACGACCGCATTCTGCTGGGCAGCGACTGGCCGTTCCCGATGGGCGCACCCTCAGCATCACACGACATCGCCGAACTGAGCTCTGCTCTGCAGAAAAAAATCAGGAAGACGAACGCCGAACAGCTCTTCGGTTCGCGGCTGCGCGGGCCGCCATCCGTGCACGACCATTGAATGACACCGCATTCAATCCGACAACGACACGACGAGGACACGATGACAGAATTGCCAGACGGGGCTCCGGGCCTTGACGAACTTCTGATCCAGTCGGACGCCATGCCGTGGCGCGAGAAATCGCTGAAAGGCATCCACGAGAAGATGCTGTGGCGCAACGAGGAGAGCGGTGCGTCCATCGCGCTGATCAAGTTCGATAAGGGCGCAGGCATCCCGCAACCGCATTACCACGCCTCGAACCAGTTCATGTTCTGCCTGAAAGGCCGGTATGAATACACCTCGACCAATGTGGTTCTGACGCCGGGCTGCTTCTACTGCAACCCGAAAGGGAATGTGCACGGGCCAGCCGTCGCCCACGAGGAAACGATCGTCGTCGAGATCTACGACGGCCCGCACTACCCGGAAAAGCCATCCTGGTACACCGACGAACGCGATGCACGGTAGCCGAGGCAATCTTTTTTGATACGGGTGTGAGGGCCGACGCTCGCGCGGCGCTGCCCTGTCGCATTCCGGCTCGCTGCCGCTCCGAAACAAACTTCGGATAGTGTGGTGGGCCTGCCCGGACTTGAACCGGGAACCAGAGTGTTATGAGCACTCGGCTCTAACCATTGAGCTACAGGCCCGCGGCTTTCTAGCAACGTCGCAGCCGTGCCGGAAGTCGTTTTTGCATGATTGGCCATGCTTCGTCGGCCATCTTGCGGCCAAGACACGGGCTGGGCACGGACTGGGCAGCGCGGCAGGGAAAAAGCCGGGACCGCCGCGCGCATGCGGGCCGGCACGCTCCGGGTGCCGCGGCGGCTTATATCTGCGGCAACGAGCCTCGGGAGCGCGCGGCCAAGGCGAGCTCATCCGGCCCGATGACCTCAGGCCGGACATCGCTGCAGCGCGACGGACGCCGTATCGCGCCGGATCCGGACGCAGCGGCGCGCCCGTTCACGCACCGCCACCCATCCGCCGTTGCGTCGCCGTCCTACATGCGCAGCAGGCGGCGCGTATTACCGCTGAAGATCTTGGCCTTGTCGGCGCCGGACAGCGGCGCATCGTCGAGCCAGCGCACGGCCTCGGTGTTGTCGGCATAGGGCCAGTCGACCGCGAACAGAACGCGATCGGCGCCCATCTCCATCACCGTGCACAAGAGCGCCGGGTCGGAAAAGAAGCCGCTCGTCGTTACCCAGAAATTTGAGCAGAACACATCGCGGAAACTCAGCGACTTCTGCCCTGGTCGCGCCAGCGCCTGGTCGATGCGCCACATCAGGAACGGCAACGTCTCGCCGAGATGGCCAAGGATGATCTTCAGCTTCGGATGCTTCTCGAATATTCCCGAGAGAACCAGCCGGATGGCCTGCGTTCCGGTTTCGACCGTGAAGCCCCAGGCCGGGCGCACCACGGTGGGGAAGTCCTTGGCGTAGTCCTGATAATATGCCTCGGTCACCGCCGGATGCGGCAGTGACGGATGCAGGTAGATCGGCACGTCGAGCGCTTCGGCACGCGCGAAGATCGGCCAGAATTTCGGCTTGTCGAGAAATTCGCCATTGGCGAGTCCGTGCAGCATCGCGCCCTTGAAGCCCATGCCGACGGCGCGTTCGAGCTCGTCGGCGGCGGCCTCGGGCTGCGCGGTCGGCAGTGCGGCGAAGGCGGCGAAGCGGTCCGGGTGGCGGGCAACCACTTCGGCCAGGCGATCG
>DATMEW010000013.1:0-5757 GCA_035556495.1 Xanthobacteraceae bacterium
CTGCTGCCGTCCCGGCAAATAAAAAAACGCCGGGAATGACGGGTCGATGGAAACTGTATCAGTTAGGGCAGGGCGAAGTCGCCCTGCCCTTTTTTTATCGTCTGCTTTGATCACCCGCCTGTTCCAGCAGACCACGCAGCCCTCTCCGAGGGCCAACGCCCACGACGACAGGCAGCGTCGCGCGCGGGTGCGCCCATTCCGGAGCATGATGGAGAGTTAAACCAGCCACGGACGCGCACGGCCGAGACGCCGTGTCGCCAGTGCCGTCACGCCCCGTATTCGGTGTCAGAGCCGCGCCGTCAGTTCAGCCAGCCGCCGAGCGTCAGCAGCCCTTCCAGCGAGATCACCTTCGACACGTAGACAACATAGAACACGGCAAAGACCAAAGCCGCGACGCCTGTGGTCCAGAGCAGCTTGCGGCCGAGCGCGGGGACGGCCGGCGCGCCGGGATCGCTGCCGTGGGAAACGTCTCCGATCTCTTCCTGACTGCGGACGCCCCACGGCAGAACCGTGAACAGCACGAGCCACCAGATCAGGAAATAGATGGCGAAAGACGTCGTCAGCGACATGGCCTAGACCTGTTCGAGTTCGATCAGCGTACCGCTGAAATCCTTGGGGTGCAGGAACAGCACCGGCTTTCCGTGGGCGCCAAGGCTCGGCTCGCCGCTTCCCAGCACCCGCGCGCCGGCCGCCGACAGGCTGTCCCGCGCCGCCAGAATGTCCACCACCTCATAACAGATATGGTGCATGCCGCCATCCGGATGGCGCGCGAGGAAATTCGCGATCGGCGAATGTTCTCCCAACGGTTCGAGCAGTTCGATTTTGGTATTCGGCAGCGACACGAACACGGTGGTCACGCCATGCTCGGGCTGCGGCACAGGTTCCGAGACGGTCGTGCCCAGAAGGTCGCGGTAGATCGCGGCGGCCGCTTTCACGTCAGGCACGGCAAGGGCGACATGGTTCAGCTTTCCGATCATCGCGTTCCCCCGCAACGCCGATGTCATACGACAAGAACCTGGGCATGGCAGAACGGCTTCTTGCGCCATGCCTGCGACACGGCGGCGCGTGCGGCGCGGCGGATGGCTTCCTCCACGCTGTCCGGGTCGCGCCGGCGCGGCTTGGGCATGGAGTTGAACGCCTCGGTCACGGCATCCAGAACCTGATCGCCGATGTCGCGCCCCTGCGCGTCCCGCTCCGGAATGCCGGACAATTCGATCTCCGGCCCCGACACCAGTTCACCCCGCTCGGTGATCGCCAGCGCAACGGAAATCACGCCGCCGAAGCTCAGGCGCCGCCGGTCCGCCACGGTACGCTCCGCGGCGCCGACCAGCAGCGCGCCGTCCTTGTAGAGCCGTCCGCTGGGCACCTCGTCCACGATCTCCGGCTGGCCGGGGCCGAGCCGGATGAGGTCGCCGTTCCGCGAAATCACCACATGAGGCACGCCGGCGCCGCGGGCGAGTTGGCCGTGCTCGTGCAGATGCAGCGCCTCGCCATGGACCGGGATCAGCGTCCGCGGCCGCACCCAGCCGATCAGATCGAGCAGTTCCGCGCGGCGCGGGTGGCCGGAGACATGAACGAGATGGGTCCGGTCGGTGATGACCTCGATGCCCTGGGTGATGAGGCCGTTGACGACGCGATTGATCGCCTTCTCGTTGCCCGGAATGGTGCGGGAGGAGAAGATGACGCGGTCCCCCTTCGCGAGCGTCACGTCCGGATGCTGGTCCTCCGCGATACGCGCCAGCGCGGCGCGCGGTTCGCCCTGGCTGCCGGTGCAGAGCGCCACGACCTTGTCCGGCGGCAGATAGCCATAGGCATTCTGCGGGCGGAACGCCCCGATGCCGTCGAGATACCCTGTCTCGCGGGCCACCTGCGCGACGCGCTCCATGGCGCGGCCGACCAGCACGACCTCGCGGCCGCAGGCGGCGGCCGCTTCCGCCACGGCGCGGATGCGCGCGACATTCGAGGCAAAAGTCGTGACCGCCACGCGATGGGGCGCATTGGCGATAAGCTCCGCCAGCGTGCGCGCCACGTCCGTCTCCGACGGCGAGCGGCCGTCGCGGACGGCGTTGGTGGAATCGCCGATCAGGACGGCGCAGCCCTCGTCACCGAGCGCGCGCAGCTTGGCCTCGTCGGTCCTGGGCTCGATGACGGGATAGGGATCGATCTTCCAGTCGCCGGTGTGGAACGCCGTGCCGTGGCGCGTGCGCAGGATCAGGCCGTTGGACTCGGGGATCGAATGTGCCATCGACACCAGCTCGATGTCGAAATCGCCCAGCGTGAAGCGGCTCCCCAGCGGAACGACGGTCACGGGGATCTCCGGCGCGCCGGGCTCGCTCAGCCGCTTGGCCTCGAACAGCGCCGCCGTGAACGGCGTCATATAGACCGGCACCTTGAGCTGCGGCCACAGGTCGATCAGCGCGCCGAAATGGTCCTCATGGCCATGGGTGACGATGATGCCCTTGAGGTTTTTGCGCTCCTCCACGAGAAAGCGAATGTCCGGCAGCACCAGATCGACGCCCGGCAGGCTGTCATCCGCGAAGGACACGCCGACATCCACGGCGATCCACTGCCGCCGCCGCGCTTCGCCGAGGCCGTAGATCGACAGGTTCATGCCGATCTCGCCGACGCCGCCGAGCGGCGCGAATACGAACTCGTCGCCGCGCTGGCTCATGCCGATCCCTCTCCTTCCGTTGCCGCCACGCCGAAATGCACCTCGCCCGCGGAGATGGCAATGGCACGGCCCTGCTCGTCCTCGATCACCAGACGGCCCTCGTCATCCAGCGTGGTGAGAATGCCGCGGGTCACGCGGTCTCCGGTTCTCACGACGACACGCTGGCCGATCCCCATGCAGCGCGCCAGCCATTGCTCGCGCGTCGCCGGCAGGCCCCGCCCTTCGTCCCATTCGCTCTCCCGCACCAGCCACGCATCGGTCAGATGTAGAAACAGCGTCTCGGCATCGACGGCAAGGCCGAGCCGCGCCAGCGAGGTGACGGGATAAGGCAGGCCCTCGGGCGCGGCCGCGACATTCACTCCGATGCCGACCGCGATGGCCAGCGACCCGTCCGGCTGCGCCACGGTCTCCAGCAGGATGCCGGCGAGCTTGGCGCCGTCGGCCAGCACGTCATTCGGCCATTTCAGGGCAAAGCGCCGGACGCCCTGCCCGCCGCCGTCGAGAATGACATCGGCTTTCGCGCCGACGGCCTCCAGCGCATCGGCCAGCGCCAAACCCGCCACGAAGCCGAGCGTGGCGGCGACCGATGGCGGCACCGCGAGCGTGCGCAGGACCGTCGCCGCCAGATTGCCCGGAGGCCCCTCCCAGCGCCGCCCCCGCCGGCCATGGCCGGCGAACTGATGCGCCGTCACCAGCCAGAGCGGCCCCCGCTCGCCGGCACGCGCGCGCGCCAGCCCCTCGGCATTGGTCGAACCGATGGCGTCGAAAGCTGCGAGCCCGAAACCGGCGGCGCAGGCAGCCGGGCCCAGGACGAAGGCCATCAGAACAGGGACTTCGCCGCGGTCGTCGCGGCCGCGACCAGCGGGCCGGGATAAACGATGAACAGCAGGTTGAAGAGGCCGGTGACGGCCAGCACGGCTTTGAGCTCGAACGGCATCCGGTCAAACCCGGGCGCCGGCTCGTCGAAATACATCGTCCGCACGATGGCGAGATAATAGTAGGCGCCAACCACGCTGGTGACGACGCCGAGCACCGCAAGCACGTAAAGCCCCGCCTGCACCGCGGCGATGAAGACGTAGAATTTGCCGAAGAAGCCCGCCAGCGGCGGAATGCCCGCGAGCGAGAACATCAGCAGCGCGAAGAAGAACGCCAGCGCCGGCCTGGTGCGCGAGAGGCCGGCAAGATCCGAAATCCGCTCGACCGCGAGCCCGTCCCGCCGCATCGCCAGGATGCAGGTGAAAGTCCCGAGGCTCATGACGACATAGATCGCCATATAGACGAGCACGCCCTGCACACCCTCCGCCGTGCCGGCGGCGAGGCCGACCAGCGCGAAACCCATATGGCCGATGGAGGAATAGGCCATCAGCCGCTTGATGTTGGTCTGGCCGATCGCGGCAAACGAGCCCAGCGCCATGGACGCGATGGCGACAAAGACGACGATCTGCTGCCACTGCGGCACGATCTCCGGGAAGGCCGTGACCGCGACGCGGACGAACATGGCCATGCCCGCCACCTTCGGCGCAGCGGCGAAGAAAGCCGTCACCGGCGTCGGCGCGCCCTCATAAACGTCCGGCGTCCACATATGGAACGGCACGGCGGAAATCTTGAAGCAGAAGCCGGCGAACAGGAACACGAGACCGAAGACCAGGCCGAGACTCGGCTCGGTGACGACCTTCGCGATGCCCGCGAAGGACACCGTGCCGGTGAAGCCATAGACCAGCGACGCGCCGTAAAGCAGCATGCCGGAGGACAGCGCGCCGAGCACGAAATACTTCAGGCCCGCCTCGCTGGCGCGGACATTGTCGCGATGGAACGCGGCCATGACATAGAGCGCGAGGCTCATCAGCTCCAAGCCGAGATAAAGCGCGATCAGGTCGCCGGCGGAGGTGAGCACCAGCATGCCGGCGGTCGAGAGCAGGATCAGGACCGCATATTCGAACTTGTTCTCGCCGGCGCTGCGCAGCCAGTCCAGCGACATCAGCAGCGCCGCGGCCGAGCCGATCAGGATCAGGAGCTTCAGGAACCGCGCGAAATCATCCAGGATGAAGCTGCCGCCGAAGCCGACGAGGCGGCCGGCAGGAATCCACCACACCAGCAGCGCGCCGGCGGCGACCAGCACGAACAGCGCCAGCACATTCACGGCCGTCGCCGCCCGCTCGCCGCGGAAGGCGCCGATCATCAGCAGCGCCATGGCGCCGACCACCAGCACCAGTTCCGGGAGCAGCGGCGTCAGCATTGAAAAGTCGAATGCGGAGGTCATGTCACTGCACCATCAGCGCGGCGGTCTGGGCCGCGGCAAGCGCCTTGTTGTAGGCTTCGATCAGGTTGGCGACGGAAGCCGCCGACATATTCAGTACCGGCGCCGGATAGACGCCGAACAGGATCGTGAGCACCACTAGCGGCGCGAGGATCAGGATTTCGCGGGCATCGATATCCCGGATGCCGGCAAGGCTGGGCTTGTCGAGCTTGCCGAACACCACCTTGCGATAAAGCCACAGGGCATAGGCGGCGGACAGGATGATGCCCAGCGTGGCGGCGAAGGCAACGGGAACATTCGCCCTGAAGGCGCCGATCAGCGTCAGGAACTCCCCGACGAAGCCGGACGTGCCCGGCAGGCCGACATTCGCCATGGTGAAGACCATGAAGGCGAAGGCATAAAACGGCATGCGGTTCACGAGGCCGCCATAGGCCGCGATCTCCCGGGTGTGCAGCCGGTCGTAGATCACGCCGACGCAGAGGAACAGCGCGCCGGACACGATGCCGTGGGAGATCATCTGGAAGACGCCGCCGGCGACACCCTGCGTGGTCGCGGTGAAAATGCCCATGGTCACGAAGCCCATATGAGCGACGGAGGAATAGGCGATCAGTTTCTTCATGTCCTCCTGCACCAGCGCCACCAGCGAGGTGTAGACGATGGCGATGACCGACAGCCACAGCACCAGCGGCGCGAAGTCGTGGGAGGCCAGCGGGAACATCGGCAGCGAGAAACGCAGGAAGCCATAGCCGCCCATCTTCAGCAGGATCGCGGCCAGCACCACGGACCCCGCCGTCGGTGCCTCCACATGGGCGTCCGGCAGCCAGGTGTG
>DATMEW010000014.1:0-11491 GCA_035556495.1 Xanthobacteraceae bacterium
TAGAGAAAACCCGCAGTCCTGCCGGACCGCGGGGTGTAGAGATCGAGTTGGCGGACATCCTGGTTGGCAGGAATCCTAGTTGGCGGGAATCTTGGCCAGGCGGATATTCTCGCCCCAGCCCTTGATTTCACTCACGAGAAAATCATGGGCCTCCTTGGGCTCGCTCATGAATACGTCGGTTCCAATGTTCGACAGGAACTCAACCGTTTCCGGCATCTTCAGAACCTGATCGAACCATTTCTTGAGCTGATCTTTCGGGCCCTGCGGCGTGCCGGCCGGAACAACCGTGATCCACCACGTCATAAGATCGACGCCCTGCACGCCACCCTCGGCCATGGTCGGCAGATCCGCCATGGCTTTCATCCGCTCTCCCGAGCTGATCGCCAGCGGCCGCAAACGGCCTGCTTTCGTCTGGGCGATGGCAAAGGCGGGGTCTCCGAAAACGGCGTCGATGCGGCCATCCAACGCATCGTTCAGGGAATCCGCGATGGTCTTGTAGTTGACCTGCACCATGTCGAGCCCGGCTCTCTGCTTATACAGCTCGGCCATGACTGTTCCGATGGTGGTCGCGGATGAATAGGATGCCTTGGCCCCTTTCGTCTTCAGATGCTGCGTAAGCTCCGACAGGTTCTTGTGCGGGCTTTTTGCATCGACCAGAAGGACCCAGCCCTGCTTGAGGATGGTGCCGATCGAATCGAAATCTTTCAGGGGATCGACAACCGGCTGCTTGAAAAGATGCGGAACCGATGCGAGCGAGCTGCCCCCGACAAGATAGACGGTATGTCCGTCGGGCGGCGCTTTGGCAGCATAGCTGCTGGCGACATTCCCGGCCGCTCCGGGGCGATTCTCCACGATGAAGGAATGACCGCTCACCTGCTGCAATTTGCTGGCAAAATAGCGATGGATGATGTCCGCGCCGCTGCCTGCGACAAAACCGCAGACAAGACGAATCTCCTTTGTCGGGAAGGTCTGGGCGCTCGCAAAGCCCGTCAGGATAACGGATGCCAGCACAGCCAGCGCCGGTCGAATAAGCCGGTTCATTCATTCCTCCCTGTGATGCGCTCTGATTTTGCAAGGCTGAGCGCCATTCATCATATCGTATTGGCCTCGGGCGGCTAGAGGCATGACACATGATGCAACGCTATCCGGAAGACGATCCGGCAGCGACATTCGCGTCGGACAGCGCCCTGCTATCCGCCAGCCATGCAACCATGGGTTATCCTTATCACGCCGGCGCGCGGTGCGAGACTTCCGACACGCTGGCGGATTTACTCATGACGCAATCGACGCAGCCGAGACGTCCATAACCCCACCGGCAACGAAAGCCATCAGCAAACGATGGCCTTGCGGCGCATGGTCAGGATCGTGAATCGAGGAAGCAGCTTCAAGGATGCCGAACCCTGCTGTGGCCGGGGTCGCACCCGGCCAGTGGCAACTGCCGCGGCGCCTTCTGAAGGAGTGGATACGAAATCGCGTGAAGACAGAACGTCAGCAAGCCTGCGTCAGCGGGCCCGATGCCCAGCTCCGATCTCATCAAAGCCGAAAAGTTACCCGGACAGAAAATCAGCTTTACGAAGCCATCTCGCGCCATGCCTCCGGCACACCGGTGCCGTGACATGGGCCGGCGTGAGAGGCCGGCTCCCCCGGGCGGATCGTGCCGGCGCCCGGAGATACGGCCGCTCAGGCGGCCTGGCGGTGCAGCGCCCCGGCCTGTGGCGCGGTCTGCTGGCTGATCGCCTTCACCGACTTGGAAATGGCCGACCAGAGGCGCGCCACTTCCTCGGCTGCGCGGGACTTCTCGCGATATTCGCGCGCGCCTTCGCCTTCTGCCAGCGCCAGAATCATGTCCGCCCTGTTGGTGATCTGCCCGCCCCAGACCGGAGCGCGCAATTCCTCCAGAGTATGCCGCGTCAGGGTGACCAGCGGCGCATCGACATCCTCGCGACGCGCCGGCGCGCCATTGATGACGACCGCATAAGGCGTCCCAAGCTCCCGGGCGATCTCGATGGTCTCCCGGACACTGGCGACATCGAACACGGACGGCCGCGTCGGAATGACGAGCATGCTCGCCGCCTTGATGGCGTCGCTCACGACGGCGGAGGAATTCGGCGGCGTGTCAATGAAGACCCATTCGACCCCGCGCCGGCGCGCGCTTTCCACAAGCTCCGAAACGCCACGGGTCGCGACCTTGAGTTCCGGCGCAGCATCGCCGCGAAGCTGATGCCACAGGCTGAGCGAGCCTTGAGGATCGGCATCGATCAGCAGCACGCGCTCCGAAACCTTCTGCGCACAGGACGCCACATGGGCGGCCAATGTGCTCTTGCCGGAGCCCCCCTTGCGCGACGCAAACACGACGACGTTCATATGGCCTCTCCGTGATTCGCTTCCGGAAGATTAACATTCGCTCTTTGGGGAAAAAATAAAAAACGCACAGCAGGTGATCCTGCCAGCGTGGCGATGCGCCGCGCCTTTCTGCTGGGCGCATGCATGACCGTCGTCCGACTATGGTTCGCTCGCACGCATCGGCGGATGCAGAATGGCCGCACGCAGCAGCAGAAAGAGAACGACCGCATTGAGACAGTGCCAGCCGATATGTGTGCCGACGGGGAAAGCCTCGCACAGGTCGTGATCCATCGCTCTCAGTGCGATGGACGCGCTGAATACCAGCGCCGCCACCAGCACCCTGCGACCCGTATCGAGCGCGCGCAACAGCAGCCCCACCACGACCATGGCCGCGAGCGCGGGCAGATAACCGCCCGAGCCGTTCAGGAATCCCGCGGGAAGCACCCGCCCCGTCACCATCGAAGCGCCGGCGAAGCCGACAAGCACGATCGCCACCCAGAGCAACGGCAGCCGAAAGAAACGCCGCAGCGCGAGCGCGAGATAGCCATAGATGAAAACGGCGATGGGAATGACATCGAACAGCGACGCGCCGCGTGTCGCAAGCGTGTGAAACGCGAACGAGCCAAACCCAACCAGAACGACGACGCCAATCAGCAGAAGCGCCGGGGTGTCGCGCGCAGGCTGGGCTCGCCAGATGCGGAATGCCGCATAGGCCGCTATCAGAAACGCCACATTGGTGAGCGCGTTGAGCGGCTCGGACCAGAAGGAGACATCGGTCCGCTCGCAATAGAGATCGACCGGTGTGGACCACATGGCGTCTGCTATCCGGCTTCAGGCTTGCCTGACGTCACGCAAAAAAGAAGGGCGGCACCAGGCCGCCCTTCCGGAGATCGCCGCTTACTGCTGGGCGATCTTGGCGTCCTTGATGACCTTGCCCCATTTCTCGATGTCGGCCTGCATCCGCGCGGCGAGTTCCTCAGGGCTCGAAGCCTTGGCCTCGATGCCGAGATCCATCAGCCGCTTCTTCACCTCTTCTTCCGCCAGCACTTCGCGGATCGCCTTGTTCAGCGTCTGGATCACGCTGTCCGGGGTCCCCGCAGGCGCATAGAGCGCATTCCAGGACGACACATCGAACTCTCCCGCGCCGCCTTCCTTCATGGTCGGATAGTCCGGCGTGACAGGCGAGCGCACAGCGCCGGACGAACCAAGGGCCATCAGTTTCTTGTCCAGCAGCGGCGAGCGCATGGCCGCAAAGGAATCGACCATCAACTGGACGTCATTGCGGATCGTGCCGACAATCAGGTCCGGCGTGCCCTTGTAAGGAACGATCTGAAAATTGATCCCGGCGGTCGTCTTCAGCAACTCGGCCGACAGGTTCTGCGTGCTGCCGACGGCAATGGTGCCGACATTGATGCTGCCGGGCTTTTCCTTCGCGGCCTTGATGAAGTCTCCCAGCGTCTTGAAGCCGGAGTCAAGGCCGGTCGCGAAGATGAAGTCGAAATTGCCGAGATTGGAAATCGGCGTGAAATCCTTGGCGGGATCGAACGACAGATTCTTGAACAGCGGAACGCTGACGGCCGTGCCGTTGGTCAGCATGGCAAGGGTATAGCCATCCTTCCCGCCGGACAGCGCCGCTCGGGCAGCCGCCATGCCGCCGGGGCCGGGCGTGTTCTCGATGACAAAACGCTGGCCGAGCTTGTCGCTGAGCTTCTCGGCAACCACGCGCGCAGTCGCATCGGCGACGCCGCCGGCGGCGAAAGGCAGCACGACGCGGACCGGACGGTCCGGATAGCTTTGAGCCCGAGCGCCCGGCGCCACGGCCAGCAGCGACACGCCCGCCAGCATCGCGGCGGCGCCGAGAACGGAACGACGGCCGATGGTCCGCAGAGCGCGCGCAGGAATGCCTGATTTTGTCATCATATTTGAACCCTTCCTGATTGAGTGAGATTATTTTGCATTTTAGTTCTGCGGCGTCGAGGGGTTGGCTAAAGGGCCGCAATATCCCCCTGCGCCCATCCGGCCTTGGTTTCCGCCATGAAATCCGCGAACCGTCCGGCCGCGATGGCCTGCCGGGCGCCGTCCATCAGCTCCTGATAATAAGCGATGTTGATGGTGGACAGCAGCGTCGCGCCCACCATCTCGTTGGCCTTGATGAGATGATGGAGATAGGCACGGGAGTAATTCCGCGCCTCGGGGCACGAACTCTCCGCGTCCAGCGGACGCGGGTCGTCGGCATGACGGGCATTGCGGATCGCCACGGTGCCGTGGCGGGTGAAGGCGACGCCATGGCGGCCATTGCGCGTCGGCATCACGCAATCGAACATATCGACGCCGCGCGCGATACTCTCCAGAAGATCGTCCGGCGTGCCGACGCCCATCAGGTAGCGCGGCCGGTCCTGCGGCAGCACGGGCACGACTGCTTCGATCATCTCCAGCATGACCTGCTGCGGCTCGCCCACGGCAAGGCCGCCGATGGCATAACCGTCGAAGCCGAGATCGACCAGCCCCGCCGCGCTCTGCTGCCGCAGCGGGATATCGTCGCCGCCCTGCACGATGCCGAACAGGGCATGTCCGGGCGGCGACGCCTCGAACGTCCGTTTGCATCTTTCGGCCCAGCGCAGGGACAGCCGCATCGCCCGCTCCATCTCGGCCACGGGCGCCGGCAGCTTCACGCATTCGTCGAGCTGCATGACGATGTCGGAGCCGAGCAGCATCTGCACCTCGATGGAGCGCTCCGGCGGAAGCTGCACCATCGCGCCGTCGATATGCGACTTGAAGACGACGCCCTGCTCCGTGATCTTGCGCAGCGCCGCCAGCGACATGACCTGAAAGCCGCCGCTGTCGGTCAGGATCGGATGGGGCCAGCGCATGAAGTGATGCAGGCCCCCCAGCGCCGCGATGCGCTCCGCGCCGGGCCGCAGCATCAGATGATAGGTGTTGCCGAGCAGGATGTCCGCGCCGGTCGCGCGGACGGCTTCCGGCAGCACGCCCTTCACTGTCGCCTGGGTGCCGACCGGCATGAAGGCCGGCGTGCGGATCATGCCGCGCGGGGTGGAAATCTCGCCGCGCCGCGCCGCGCCGTCGGTTTTCAGCAATGAAAAGGAAAAGGTCTGGGACACAATCTGCAACGCTGTCTTGAATAAGGGAAAATAATTGGACGCCCGCTCATGCCTTGAACAGCAAGCAGGCGTCGCCATAGGAATAGAAGCGATAGTTGTCCGCCACCGCGTGGCGGTAGGCCGCCTGCATGGTGTCGAGCCCGGCGAAAGCCGCGACCAGCATGAACAGGGTCGAGCGCGGCAGGTGGAAATTGGTCATCAGCATGTCCACCGCGCGGAAGCGATAGCCCGGCGTGATGAAGATGGATGTCGGCGCGGAGAATGGGCGGATGATGCCGTCCTCGCCGGCCGCGCTTTCCAGCAGCCGCAGCGAGGTGGTGCCGACCGCGACGATGCGCCCGCCCGCCTGCCGCACGGCGTTGAGCGCATCGGCGGTGGCGGCATCGACATGGCCGTTTTCCGCGTGCATCCGATGCTCCCCCGTGTCGTCCGCCTTCACCGGCAGGAAGGTGCCGGCTCCGACATGGAGCGTGACCTTGTGCAGGGAGACGCCGCGCGCGGCGAGGCCGTCCAGCATCGCGGGGGTGAAATGCAGGCCCGCCGTGGGCGCGGCAACGGAGCCGTCCTCCTTCGCGAAGACGGTCTGATAATCGGCCCGGTCGCGCTCGTCGGTCGGCCGTTTCGACGCGATATAGGGCGGCAGCGGCATCTCGCCCCGCTCGGCGATGGCGTCGTCCAGCACCGCGCCGTGAAACGCGAAGGCGAGCGTCACCTCGCCGCCCTCGCCTTTCTCCTCGACGGTCGCGTCCAGCTCCCCGAGGAAGCAGACGCGCCCCTCCTCCCCGAAGCGGATCACATCGCCGGGCTCCAGCCGCTTGGCGGGACGCACGAAGGCGCGCCAGCGCGAGCCGTCCAGCCGCTGGTGCAGCGTCGCCTCGATGCGCGGCGACGCTTCGCCCCGCCCGGCGCGGCGGCCCTTGAGCCGCGCGGGGATCACCCGGGTGTCGTTCACCACCAGCGCGTCGCCCGGCCGGAGGAAATCCGGCAGGTCCCGCACCGTGCGGTCCTGCCACGGCGGCGTCTCGCCGGGCCGCACCACCAGCATTCGCGCCGCGTCGCGCGGCTCGGCCGGCCGCAGCGCGATCCGCTCCGGCGGCAGGTCGAAATCGAACAGGTCAGTGCGCATCGGCTGACGCTCGAGAGTCCGGCGCAAGCGCCATTCATGAAAACGGCCCGCGACCGGAGAGGCCGCGGACCGCGATGATATCAGCTTATCGCAAAAAGCGCGTTAGGCGCCCATCGTCGCCTTGACGATCTTGTCCGGATTCTGCACGGGCTCGCCGCGCTTGATCTTGTCGACATTCTCCATGCCTTCGATGACCTTGCCCCACGCGGTATATTGCTTGTCGAGGAAGCGGGCATCGTCGAAGCAGATGAAGAACTGGCTGTCGCCGGAATCCGGGTTCGCCGCGCGCGCCATCGACACCGTGCCGCGCACATGCGGCTCGGCATTGAACTCGGCCTTGAGCTTCTGGCCGGAGCCGCCCGTGCCGGTGCCCTGCGGGCAGCCGGTCTGGGCCATGAAGCCGTCGATCACGCGATGGAACACGATGCCGTCGTAAAAGCCCTCCTTCACCAGTTCCTTGATGCGGGCGACATGGCCGGGCGCGAGGTCCGGGCGCATCTCGATCACGACATTACCCTGGGTGGTTTCCAGCGTGAGGGTGTCTTCCGGCTTGGCCATAAAGCATATCCTTTTTGAGCGGCCCCGATGGGCCTCGATGAATGCGATCGGCAGGCAGACGCCCGCCGACGGTTTTACTTCTCGATGGTGGCCTTCCTGATGTAGTCCATCCGCGAGAAATCCTTCTTCAGATAGGCGTTGCCCTCCTTCTGGAGACGCCCCTGGTCCGGCCCGCGACCGCGCGGCGCGCCCTCGCCATATTCCGGATTGAGCTTGTCCACCACATCCATGCCGGAGATCACCTGCCCGAACGGCGAGAACCCCTGCCGGTCCAGCGAGGAATTATCGCCGAAATTGATGAAAAGCTGCGTGGTCCGGGTGTTCGGCCCGGCCATGGCGTAAGTGAGGAAGCCACGCTTGTTGCTCTGGGTCACGGGGTCGTCCTGGATGCGCGCCTCGCGCCACGGCGCGGCGATCTTCGGGTCGCCATGAATGCCGAACTGCACCATGAAGCCGGAGATCACGCGGAAGAAGCGAACGTCGTCGTAGAAACCGTTCTTCACGAGGTTATAGAAGCGATCCGCCCCCTGGGGCGCCCAGGCGCGGTTCACCTGCACGACGAACACGCCCTTGGTCGTATCGAAACGGACCTTGAAGGTGTCCGGCGCACGATCCCGCAAGGCCGCCGGGTTGACCAGATCGGCCGACTGACCGAGGGCGGGCGCGGCGGCGCCAGCGGTGAGCGCCAGCGCTGCGGCGAGGAAAAGCGAACTCGCGGTCCTGCGGAACATGGACTCTCCTGTCTGTCAGCCGGCCATTTTTCAGTTGAACTTGCCGGCGAAGCGATCCTTCAGCCGGGCGGCCACCGCCGCCGGCACGAATGGGGCGACGTCGCCGCCCATGGACGCTATCTGGCGCACCAATGTGGACGAGATCGGGCGAAACGCCGGCGAAGCCGGGAGAAACACGGTCTGGACATCGGGAGCCATGACGCCGTTCATGCCGGCCATCTGGATTTCATAGTCGAAATCCGCCCCGTCCCGCAGGCCGCGCACCAGCAGCGACGCGCCTTCGCGGACCGCGGCCGAGACCACCAGATCGTCGAAGGTGACGCAGCGCAGCGACACCCCGGCCTCAGCGGCCACCGGGCCGCCCGTCTGCTCGATCATGGCGATGCGGTCCGCGACGCTGAACAGCGGGGTCTTGCCGGGATGCACGCCGATGGCCACCACGAGCCCGTCCGCGATCCGCGCCGCCTGGCGCAGGATGTCGAGATGCCCGTTGGTGATGGGATCGAAGGACCCCGCGACAAGGGCAAGGCGCTGGGCTGAATGCGTCATGGCTGCGGGTCTGGAGCATGATCTCGAAAAACGGGAACCGGCTTTCGGAAAAGATCACGCTTAAACAAAAGGATAACTGGCGGGGTCTGATTCAACGAACAGGACCGGACCCTAGCTCGCCGCCTTCCGGCTCGCAAGGGCGGCTGCCCCGGTCGAACTGGCCGGAGACCAGCGCCGGAATGGCACCGCGGCGGCGCCGAGCGCACGCCGTGGGCCGGGGAGAGGCCGCTGCCTCAGGCATCATCCTCCGCCTCATCTTCCGAGAGCCGTTCGACCGACACCACCTGCTCGTCGTCCGCCGTGTCGAACACGATGACGCCCTGGGTGCCGCGTCCCGCGATGCGGATGCCGTCCACCGGGCAGCGGATCAACTGGCCGCCATTCGTCACCAGCATGATCTGGTCGCTTTCCTCCACGGGGAAGGACGCAACGAGCTTGCCGATCTTCGGCTTGATCGTCCTACCCCGCTCCCAGATATCCATGGCTACGATGCCTTTGCCGCCACGGCCGGTGACGCGGTATTCATAAGCCGAGGTCCGCTTGCCGTAGCCGCGCTCTGACACGGTCAGCACGAACTGCTCCGCCGCCGACATCTCGATATAGCGCTGCTCGGTCAGATCGATGCCGTTTCCTTCGCTCGCGCCCTCCTCGCTTTCGATGGCGACGGCATCCTCCGCATCGCCGAGGCCGCGGCGAATAGCGATGGCGCGCTTGAGATAGGCGGCGCGCTCGTCGGCGCTGACATCGAGATGGCGCAGGATGGTCAGCGAGATCACCCGGTCCCCGTCCGCGAGCGCGATGCCGCGCACGCCCATGGACGAGCGGCTCTGGAACACGCGCACCTCGTCCACCGCGAAGCGGATGCACTGGCCTTCCGCCGTGGTCAGCAACACGTCGTCGCGATCCGTGCAAATCTGCACATCGACGATGGCCTCACCCTCGTCGAGCTTCATTGCAATGATGCCGGAGCGGCGCACATCGACGAAATCGGACAGCTTGTTGCGGCGGACGGTGCCCCGCGTGCTGGCGAACATCACATCGAGATCGCCCCAGGTCTTTTCGTCCTCGGGCAGCGGCATGATGGTGGTGATGCGCTCGCCCTGCTCCAGCGGCAGGATGTTGATGAGCGCCTTGCCGCGCGCCTGGGGCGCGGCTTCAGGCAGGCGCCAGACCTTCTGCTTGTAGACCTTACCGAGAGAGGAAAAGAACAGCACCGGCGTGAGATTGCGCGCCGAGAACAGCTTCGTGACGAAATCCTCGTCGCGGGTCTGCATGCCGGAGCGGCCCTTGCCGCCGCGCCGCTGCGCCCGATAAGCCGACAGCGGCACGCGCTTGATATAGCCGGCATGAGAGACGGTCACGACCATGTCGAGATTGTCGATCAGGTCCTCGTCCTCGATCTCGCCTTCCTGATCGAGGATCACCGTGCGGCGAGGCGTTGCGAATTCGTCGCGGACGGCCTTCATCTCGTCCTTGACGATGGACTGGATGCGCGCGCGAGAGCGCAGGATGTCGAGATAGTCCGTGATCTCGGCGGCAAGCTTGTCGAGTTCGTTCTCGATCTCGTCGCGGCCGAGCGCGGTGAGCCGCTGGAGCCGCAGGTCGAGGATCGCCTTCGCCTGCTCGGCGGACAGCCGCGCCGTATCGTCCGCGCTCATGCCGTGGCGGGGATCGTCGATCAGCGCGATCAGGCTCGCCACGGTGGCGGCGGGCCATTCCCGCGCCATCAGCGCCTCGCGCGCCTCGCCGGCGTCCTTCGACGCCCGGATCAGGCGGATGACCTCGTCGATATTGGCGACGGCGATGGCGAGGCCGACGAGGATATGGGCGCGGTCCCGCGCCTTGTTCAGCAGGAACTTCGTGCGCCGGGACACAACTTCCTCGCGGAACGCGATGAAGCTGCCCAGCAGATCCTTCAGCGTCATCACCCGCGGGCGGCCGCCATCCAAAGCCACGACGTTGGCGCCGAAGCTCGTCTGCAACGGCGTGAAACGATAAAGCTGGTTCAGAACGACATCGGGCACCGCGTCGCGCTTCACCTCGACGACGACACGGTAGCCGTCGCGGTCGGACTCGTCGCGCAGGGCGGAAATGCCCTCGATTTTCTTTTCGCGCACCAGTTCTCCGATGCGCTCCACCATCGTCGCCTTGTTCACCTGATATGGAATCTCGGTGATGATGATGGCCTCGCGCTCGCCGCGCAGACGCTCGAAGGAAACCTTGCCGCGCATGGCGATGGAGCCGCGACCGAGATGGAACGCCGCGCGGATGCCGGCGCGGCCGAGGATGATGCCGCCGGTCGGGAAATCCGGGCCGGGGATGATCTGCATCAGGTCGTCGATGCCCAGTGCCGGATCGTCGATCAGCGCGATACAGCCGTCGATCACCTCGCCGAGATTGTGCGGCGGAATGTTGGTCGCCATGCCGACGGCGATGCCGCCGGCGCCGTTGACCAGCAGGTTCGGAAACCGCGCCGGCAGAACGGACGGCTCGCGCTCGGAACCGTCATAGTTGTCCTGGAAATTGACGGTGTCCTTGTCGATATCCTCAAGCAGCGCATTGGCGACCTTTTCGAGCCGCACTTCGGTGTAGCGCATGGCCGCGGCGGGATCGCCGTCGATGGAGCCGAAGTTGCCCTGCCCGTCCACCAGCGGCAGACGCATCGAGAAGTCCTGCGCCATGCGTACCAGCGCGTCGTAGATCGACTGGTCGCCGTGCGGATGATACTTACCGATGACATCGCCGACGACGCGGGCGGACTTGCGATACGGCTTGTTCCATTCGTAGCCGTTCTCGTGCATCGAGAAGAGAATGCGCCGATGCACCGGCTTGAGGCCGTCGCGCGCGTCCGGCAGCGCCCGCGCCACGATCACGCTCATGGCGTAATCGAGATAGCTGCGCTTCATCTCGTCCGTGATCGAGACCGGACGCACATCGGACGGATTGTCGGCCCCGCCCTGAGGATCGTTATCGTCTGCCAAGGAAAGTCGTCCCGCGCGGCTCGCATGCGAAGTTGCACAAACTAACCGCTTCTAGCTGATTCATCCCGGCGGCACCATGGCCGC
>DATMEW010000015.1:0-2487 GCA_035556495.1 Xanthobacteraceae bacterium
GGTGATCATGTTCTTCACGTAGTCGGCGTGGCCGGGGCAGTCGACATGCGCGTAGTGACGGTTCGGCGTCTCGTATTCGACGTGCGACGTCGAAATCGTGATGCCGCGCGCCTTCTCCTCCGGAGCCTTGTCGATCTGGTCGTAAGCCGTGAAGCTCGCCCCGCCAGCCTCCGCCAGAACCTTCGTGATCGCAGCCGTCAACGACGTCTTGCCATGGTCAACGTGACCAATCGTGCCGATGTTGCAGTGTGGCTTGCTGCGGTTGAATTTCTCTTTCGCCATTTTGGTCTGCGCTCTCTCTGTTCTCTCGTTTGACGGCCGCAGGACAGCGGCCCGGTTTGGCTCCGATGAGCCCTTCGGCCCTATATGAAAATTCGATGTCGGGATTTCAACGAAATGGAGCGGGTGAAGGGAATCGAACCCTCGTATTCAGCTTGGAAGGCTGCTGCTCTACCATTGAGCTACACCCGCAGACCATTCGCCTCGCCCGGCCTCCGACCGGGCCGAACCGGCCCCGGCCGCCACGGCGGGCCCGGACAGCCCATCGCCGCAGAACCAGCCTCACCGCCGCCACGCCGCTTGCAAGCTGCTCGAAAACCGCTTGCAAACCGAAGGCGTGGCTGGTGGGGGAAGTAGGACTCGAACCTACGAAGGCATAGCCAGCGGATTTACAGTCCGCCCCCTTTGCCACTCGGGACATTCCCCCTTTAGCCGTCACACCGCATTGATCCCGAAAGATAAAGCGCCGCTCGCAGGCCGTCGGATCGGACGGCTTTATGGGCGAGCCGGCCCGACAAAGTCAATGACGGACGCCCCGATATAGCGAAGATTTCCCAGCCTGCCAGAGCAGCCGCGTTTCGGCGCGTCAGCGCCGGCTGCCATCGGCAGGCTTTCCGCGGACAGGTCTCCCTTAAGCAGGTTTCCTTTGGACAGGATTCCCTTGCACCGGCGGCCACGCCGGCTAAGGAATGGCGCCATGCCGAAAAAACATGCGCCACCGCAGCGTTCGCCGCGAAAACCCGCCAGCGGGTCCAGACACCTCCCCGCTCCAGGCGCCAAACCGATCGCCAATCCGGTCGTCAAGCCCGGCGAAACCCACGAGCACCGGCGCCGGCGCGAGCGGTTCGAGCAGGCGCGGCGCGACGCTTTGCGTCCTGCCGACCTCGGCTCGCCCGACGGGCCGGTCGTGCTCTACGGCTGGCACACCGTGAAGGCTGCGTTACAAAATCCCGCGCGCCGCATCCACAAGTTCCTCGCCACCGAGAATGCCGCGCGGCGGCTCGCCGAGGAGAACGTGACGCCCTCGCGCGCACCCGAAATCGTCCGGCCCGGCGACATCGACGCGCGGCTGCCGGCGGATGCGGTCCATCAGGGTCTCTATATCGAGGCCGATCCGCTGCCCTCGCCGGCCGTTGCGGATCTGCCCGCGACCGGGCTGGTGTTGATTCTCGACCAGATCACCGACCCGCATAATGTCGGCGCGATTTTCCGTTCCGCCTCGGCATTCGGCGTCACCGCCATCGTCACCACGCAACGCCACAGCCCCGACGCGCACGGCGCGCTGGCAAAGGCCGCGACGGGAGCCATCGAGCATGTGCCGCTGGTCACCATTCAGAATCTGGCGCGCGGCCTCGAAGAGCTCAAGGCCCGCGGATTCCTGCTCGTCGGTCTCGACAGCGAGGGCGACGGGGTGCTCGCCGACACCGCGCTGCGGGCGCCGCTGGCGCTGGTGCTCGGCGCGGAAGGCAAGGGCCTGCGACAATTGACTCGCACCACCTGCGACGCGCTTGCCCGCATCGACCTGCCGGGCGCGATCAAAAGCCTCAATGTCTCGAACGCCGCCGTGCTGGCGCTCTATATCGCCTCGACCCGCCTCGGATTGTCCACCTGAGACACCGGGGCCGTCGCGGTCCGAGGCGCACCGCCTCGCCATGACAGAGAGATACCTCGCCATCGGGGAGATGACAGGAAGATGAAGATAAAGGCTCTCCCGCGCAGAGGAGCCGGGCCGCGGTGCGCCGGACCACGCCTCAGCCTCTTCCCGAGCCTTTCCGATCCTTCCCGATGTCTTTCCGATGTCTCCCGGGCCCTTGCTATCCCTTGCGATCCCGCAGCCGGAAGGGCACGGAAGGTTTCTTGACTTTATTCCTAAATGATTATAGTCCTATCGGTGTCCTGCTGGTCGGGGGGCGCCATCTAGAGGCGTCTTGATGGCGGAGCAGCCCGGACGGCGCATCGGCAGGCGGCCGGCGCGGCGCACGGGGTCGGGGCCGGAGATGCGGCCCTGTCGACGCGGCTTTCCGCGACGGCGGCTCGCAGCCCGCCGGACCCGGACCACCCCTGCCGAGGCCACGGGCACTACGACCCCGGCACAGCAGTCAGGTCAGTCCAAGAGCCGCAGCACGGAGCGCCGCAGGGCGCGCGCGTCTTCCCTCGCCGGAAGATGCGCTTCCGTTGCCGTCGCGAGGCGGCGGCGGACAACCACGA
>DATMEW010000016.1:0-3236 GCA_035556495.1 Xanthobacteraceae bacterium
CGGCATTTCCGCCTCGGCCTTCGGCCTCGCAAAGGTAGGATGCTGCCTCGCGGCAACCTTCTGCCCTTTGATATGAAGGGGATAAGGGAGGATGGCGGCGACGCCAACTGACGTTGTGTTACCAACTGTTACTCGATTTCGCCGCATTTGCCCGAATTTGGCGGCATTCCGGCGCCTCCCGGCCACCGCTGCGGACACGCTCCCGCGCTTAAAAGATAATTCAATATTAACAACATATTAAACGAAAAGCCCCGGCCTTTCGGCCGGGGCTGGCAGGGTCATGACCGAGGGTCAGTTTGCCTGTCGGCGCAGGAACGCCGGAATATCGAGCTGATCATCCTCCGGCGGGGTGTGGGTGGGGGCGGGACGGCCGTGCGGGTCGAGACCCTGCGGACCTGACCTTCGGGCATATTCGGAGACCGGCTCGCCGGGGCGGCTTTCCGGAACCCGCGCGGTCTGGCGCGGCGGATAGGCGACCGGGCGCGAGGCGACCGGCATCGGCGGCTCCATCGCCGGCTCCTCGCGGCGCCCGAGGCCGACCGCGGCAAGCCGCTGCATCAACCCCATGCGACGCCGCTCCGGATGCTCCGCCTCGGCCTCGCCGCGCTGCGCCCGCATCTGGGCGTTGATCTGCGCCTGCGCCGGGAGCGGCAATTCGTCGACCCGCGGCATGCGCGGACGGCGCATCACCGGCTCCGCCTCGGGCGGGATGAAGGCTTCCGCCAGCGGCGGTTCGACCGCGACGGGCGCCTGCATCTCGGCCGGCGGCTCGAACAGGGTCGGCTTCGGCGGGATCGGACGGATCGACACATCCTCGATCGCCGTCGCCGGCATCAACGCGGCGGCCACCGCGGCATGCCCGGCCGCCTCGGCGGCGGGCGGCGGTGCCATCGGGGCGGCAGCGGGCTGCGGCTGCTGCTGCAGCACCGGAGCATGAACCGGGGGCCGGGCAATGGTGGCGGTCTTCGCCAGATCGCGCTCGATGCGGTCGGCAAGCCGCGCCTCGACCCGCGGCTTGACCGCGAGATCGGCCGGCCGCGTCTCGATGCGATGTTCGGCCGCGCGGCCGCCATTGGCGGCGATCTGCGCGCTGTCGATCCCGGTCGCCACCACGGAGACTCGGATGATGCCTTCGAGACCCTCGTCGAAGGTGGCGCCGACGATGATGTTGGCGTCCTCGTCGACCTCCTCGCGAATGCGCGTCGCGGCTTCGTCGACCTCGTAGAGCGTCAGGTCCTTGCCGCCGGTGATCGACACCAGCAGGCCCTTGGCGCCCTTCATCGACGAATCGTCGATCAGCGGATTGGCGATCGCGGCCTCGGCGGCATTGGCGGCGCGCTTGTCGCCGGACGCCTCGCCGGTGCCCATCATCGCCTTGCCCATCTCCCGCATGACGGCGCGGACGTCGGCGAAGTCGAGATTGATCAGCCCTTCCTTGACCATCAGGTCGGTGATGCAGGCGACGCCGGAATACAGCACCTGGTCGGCCATGGCGAACGCGTCGGCGAAGGTCGTGCGCTCGTTGGCGACGCGGAACAGGTTCTGGTTCGGGATGACGATCAGGGTGTCGACGTAACGCTGCAGCTCGGCCACGCCGGCGTCGGCCAGGCGCATCCGGTGGCGGCCTTCGAAGGTGAAGGGCTTGGTCACCACGCCGACGGTCAGGATGCCGCGATCACGCGCGCATTTGGCGATGACCGGGGCCGCGCCGGTGCCGGTGCCGCCGCCCATGCCGCAGGTGATGAAGACCATGTGCGCGCCTTCCAGGTGCGCGTGGATCTCGTCCGCGCTCTCCTCGGCGGCGTTCATGCCGACTTCGGGGTGGGCGCCCGCGCCCAGCCCTTGCGTGATCGTCTCGCCCAGTTGGATGCGACGGTCGGTCTTGGCGAAGCTCAGGTGCTGGGCGTCGGTGTTGGCGACGACGAACTCCACGCCCTCAAGGCCGGAGTCGATCATGTTGTTGACGGCGTTGCCGCCCGCTCCGCCTACGCCGAAGACGACGATGCGGGGCTTCAATTCCGTGGCTTCCGGCCTGACCAGCGAGAGAGACATTATAAAATTCCGACCTAAGGACCCTGCCCTTCGTCCCCGATGCGAACTCCCCGCCGAATCGCATTGGTTATGAGCGCGTTAAGGAAAACCCTGTCTGCGTTAACGAAGAGTTACCATGATTAACGTGAGTCGGCGAAGGCGGCAGGCCCTACAGCAAGCTAGGCCGCAGTTTTTTATAGATTACCGCCGTCTTTCGCTGCGCGTTCCGTCCCACGTCGCCTGCGTCCGCTCTATAGGGGACCTATAGATTATCCCGCAACCATCCGGCCGCACGGGCCACCATGCCGCCGCGATGCACCTTGGGCGCGTCGGCGGCGGTGATCTGGCGGGACATCAGCTTGCGGGCGGAGACGGCCTCGCGTGGGCCGTAAGCGGCGCGCAGCAGGACGCCGGCGGCCGAGCAGAAGGCCGGGCCGGCGGCGGCGTCGGCCAGGTGGGGCGCGCGTTGCGGGCGGCCCAGACGGACCGGGCGGTCGAAGACGCGCACGGCCAGTTCGCGCACGCCGTTCAACTGGCTGGCGCCGCCGGTAAGCACCAGGCCTGCACCGGGTTCGAGGCCCATGCCGGCGTGCTTCAGGCGGTCGCGCAGCAGCTCCAGCGTCTCTTCGACGCGCGGGGCGATGACGGTCTTGAGCATGGCGCGCGGGACGATGACCGGACCGGCCGAGGCGTCCTCGCCGCGCGGCGGGGCTTCCAGCATTTCGCGGTCTTCATTGGCCGACGCCATTGCCGAGCCGTGCAGGGTCTTCAGCCGTTCGGCGCCGACGCGCGAGGTCGACAGGCCGCGCGCGATGTCAGCGGTCACATGGTCGCCGCCGACGTTCAGGCTTTCGATGTGCAGCAGGGAGCGCCCGCCCCACACCGCCGCCGAGGTCGAGCCGCCGCCCATGTCGATGCACAGGGCGCCCAGCTCCATCTCATCCTCTTCCAGCGCGGCGAGGGAGGAGACGACGGGCGCGGCGGCCACGCCCTGAAGGTCCAGATGGGCCAGTTCGAGGCAGTGGCTGAGGGCGTTGAACGAACCCTCGGACATGGAGACGACCAGCAGGTCCAGCCCCAGCGAGCCGCCGCGCATCGAGCGCGGGTCATGGACGCCGCGCGCGCCGTCCACCGACCAGGCGATGGGCAGGACGTGGATCGGACGACGGTTGGGCAGGCGGATCTGCGCCAGGGCCATGCCGATG
>DATMEW010000017.1:0-9647 GCA_035556495.1 Xanthobacteraceae bacterium
GGCATCCGCTTCATCCACGCGCATCCGCCACGCCCCGCCCCGCTTGCCGGGCGGACGCTCCCGCACCATGCGGCGTTCGGTGGCATCGTCAGCCACGCCATCGCGCACGCGCGGTTCGAAGCTGCGGGAACGGTTGGCCGCGCGGCCTTCGAAATCGTCCCGCAGCGCATCCGGCCTTTGGGAATGCGGACGGCCGAACCGCCCTTCGCCGCGGGATGCATGATCGTCCCCTCGGGCATCCCGGCCCCGCTGCGCCGGCCGCCCGGCGGCGGAGGCGGAGCGATGCGAACGGGTTTCCTCCCCCGTTCGGCGGCTCGAAGACGCATCGTCGCGGAACGGCCGCGAACGCTCCCCGTCGCGGCCACGCACGGGCCGCTGGCCACGCGCGGCGGAAGCTGAATCGGGACGGCGCTCGCGCTGCGGGCGTTCACGGGTTTCCGCACGATCAGGCCCGGCGCGGTGCCGCGCCCGCTCGTCCCTCGCCCCCCGATCCTGCGTCCCCCGATCTTGTGGCCCACGATCCTGCGGTCCACGGGCTTGCGAGCCACGCGCCTGCGCCGCCTGTCCTCGCCGCTCGCCGCCATGCCGGGACACGCCTTCCCCGGCGCTCTCGCGCGGTGGCCGGGAGCGCTCCTCCCCCGCGCCGGCAGGTCCGGAAAAATCCGCGCCCGCCTGCGCCACCAGCGCTTCGCCGAGTTGATCCCGCAACACGCGGCTGCGGATCTCCTCCACGCTGCCTTCCGACAACTCGCCGAGCTGGAACGGCCCGTAGGACAGGCGGATCAGCCGGCCGACCTGAAGCCCCAGATGCTCCAGCACCCGGCGCACCTCGCGATTCTTGCCTTCGCGGATGCCGAAGGTCAGCCAGACGTTGGCGCCCTGCTCGCGATCCAGCGTCGCGTCGATCGCGCCATAATGAATGCCGTCAATGGTCACGCCCGCCTTGAGGGCATCGAGATCGGCCTGCGTGACGGCGCCATGGGCACGGACCCGGTAGCGCCGCAGCCAGCCGGTCGCGGGCAGTTCCAGCGTGCGGGCAAGGCCGCCGTCATTGGTGAGCAGCAGCAGCCCCTCGGTGTTGATGTCGAGCCGGCCGATGCTGACCACGCGCGGCAGGTCCGGCGGCAGCGCGTCGAAAATCGTGCGCCGGCCTTCCGGATCGCGGCTTGTCGTCACCAGTCCGCGCGGCTTGTGATAAAGAAACAGCCGCGTCCGCTCCCGGCTCGGCAACGGCTGCCCGTCCACGGCGATGCGGTCCCGCGGCGTGACGTTGAGCGCGGGCGAGCGGATCGTCCCGCCATTGACGCTGACGCGCCCCTCCGCGATCCATGCCTCCACATCCCGGCGCGACCCGAGGCCCGCCCGCGCGATGACCTTGGCGACGCGCTCGCCCTCCGGCCGCGCGCCGCTCTTACCCTTGCCTGTATCCGTCATATACATCCCGTTCCGCGGCGCACCGCCGCCGGGGCAACAAGCGCCCCGCAATTCGTCTGCCGGCGGATGATCGCGCGGGCAGGGTTTCGTTATATGCATGCGGGCATCGTCCGCCCAGCCCCGGCGGCCGCCGAACGACATCTGCGCCGAACGACACCCAGGATTTCCGCATGCCGCCCGCCCCCTCCTTCATGGATCTCGCACTGGCCGAGGCCCGCGCCGCCGCAGAAGCCGGCGAGGTGCCGGTCGGCTGCGTGATCGTGAAAGACGGCGCGGTGATCGCCGCGGCCGGCAACCGCACTTTGCGCGACCGCGACCCCACCGCCCATGCGGAGCTGCTGGCGATCCGCCGGGCCGCCGCGCACCTTGAATCGGAACGCCTGACCGGCTGCGATCTCCATGTCACGCTGGAGCCCTGCCCGATGTGCGCCGGCGCGATCTCCTTCGCGCGCATCCGCCGCCTCTATTATGGCGCGGCAGACCCCAAGGGCGGCGCGGTGGACAGCGGCGTGCGCTACTTTTCCTCGCCGACCTGCCATCACCGGCCGGAGGTCTATGGCGGCATCGCCGAAACCGAGGCGGCCACCCTGCTGCGCGACTTCTTTCGGGAACGGCGCGGATAACCGTGGGCCGGGCAGGCGGCTTGTGGCCCGCCGGGGAACCTGATCCAGTTGCCGGCACGACAGGAACCATTCCCCGCGGTTCGGAAAATTTCTCGCAAGGTTCGTGATCGGCCTCGCTATCGTCGCCGCCATTGTTGCCGGTTCGACGGTTTACGTTGCCGCGCGTTTCGGCATCATCTGTGGCTGGACGCCGCGCTCAGCCAGGGCGCGCTCGGCTGCGGGGGGTGGGTCGCGCGGCCGGCCATCGTGTCCATCGATGCCGCGACAAGGCTGGTGACGGTGAGGAAATAACGCCGGCGCAGATCAGGCCAGCAGCGCGCCGAGCCTGTCCTTCAGTTCTTGCTTCACCGGCTCGACGGTCCGCAGGATCGAACTGGCGCGGAAGAAATCCATGGTGCGGACGCCAGCCACGTTCGGGCGGATCACGAGGTCCGGCGGCGCGGCGCGCAGCTTCTCCGCGGTGATGGCATAAGCCATCGCCAGCATGGTGGCATAGAAGCTCTCCCATGCGCCGGGCACCTCACGCGCCTCATCGCTCGGAGCGCCCGACACATCGACCGCGACGACCACATCCGCGCGCTGCCGCAACAGGTCGAACGGCACGGGATTGGTGGCGTTGCCGTCCACCAGAACCCGGCCCTCCATGCCGATGGGGCGGATCAGCCCCGGAATGGCGATGGAAGCCGCGAGGGCAGGATAGAGCGGGCCTTGCGTGAACAGCCGGTCGCGCCGGGCATAAAGGTCCGAGGCGACCACCGTGAGCGGGATGTTCAGCCGCGCGAAGTCGTCCGGGATCGCGGCGGGCATGAAGCGCGCGCACAGCTTCTCGGCATCGAGCAGCGTCGCGTGGCCGAGGCCGCCGCTCCAGAGATCGGAGAGCCGCGTCGCCCGCGCGGCCAGCGCGCCGCGCAGCAGCGCGGGACGGTCATGGACATGCGCGAGCACATGGCGGCGCATCTCCCGTCCGGTCATGCCGGCCGCATAGGCCGCGCCCACCACCGCGCCGAAGGAGGTGCCGGCGATCGCCACCGGTTGCACGCCCATCTCCTCCAGTGCCTCGACCACGAGGATATGGGCAAGGCCCCGCGCCCCGCCGCCGCCCAGAGCCAGTGCGAAAGTCTTGGTCATCTGCTGATCCGAAATACGTCTCCGCCGTCGGCGGACCATCCGCATTAGAATCGCCTCGCGGCGAAATTCGGATCGGGCGGCGAGCGGTTCGTCAGCCTTCCCGCGCGACCGCGCGCCAGCCGATGTCGCGGCGGCAGAAGCCCTGCGGCCAGTCGATCATGTCCACCGCCGCATAGGCGCGGGCCTGCGCCTGCGCCACCGTTTTTCCTGAAGCCGAAACGTTCAGCACACGGCCGCCGCTGGCGAGGATTTTACCGTCCTGCTCCACGGTACCGGCATGGAAGATCTCGACGCCCTCGCAGGCGGCCGCGTCATCGAGCCCGCCGATCACGCTGCCTTTCTCGTAAAGGCCGGGATAGCCCTGCGCCGCCATCACTACTGTCAGTGCAGGATCATCCCGCCAGCGCACGTCGAAATGGCCGAGCTGGCCGTCGCAGGCCGCGAGCAGCGCCGGCACGATGTCGGACGCCAGCCGCAGCATCAGCACCTGGCATTCCGGATCGCCGAAGCGCACGTTGTATTCGATCAGCTTGGGGCCGTCCTTTGTCAGCATCAAGCCGGCATAGAGCACGCCCTTGTAGGGCGCACCGGCCGCACGCATCGCGGCAAGGGTCGGCAGCACGATGTCGTCCATGGCCCGCTGCTCGAGGTCCGGCGTCATCACCGGGGCGGGCGAGTAAGCGCCCATACCGCCGGTATTCGGCCCGGTGTCGCCATCGAACACCCGTTTATGATCCTGCGCGGTGCCGAAGGGCAACGCCGTCTCGCCGTCGCACAGCGCGAAGAAAGACGCTTCCTCGCCTTCGAGAAATTCCTCGACCACCAATTCCGCGCCGGCATCGCCCAGGTCGCCGGCGAACATCATGTCCACCGCCGCCAGGGCTTCATCAAGGGTCATGGCAACGACCACGCCCTTGCCGGCGGCAAGGCCATCCGCCTTGACGACGATGGGTGCGCCTTGCGCGCGGATATAGTCCTTTGCCGGTGCGGCTTCGGTGAAGCGTTCATAGGCCGCGGTCGGGATGCCATGGGCGCGGCAGAGGTCCTTGGTGAAGCCCTTGGAGCCTTCGAGCTGCGCGGCGAAGCGGCCCGGGCCGAAGGCGCGGATGCCGGCGGCGGCGAGGTCATCCACCAGCCCGGCGACCAGCGGCGCCTCGGGACCGACCACCACCAGCGCGATGTCCCTGTCCTTGCAGAAGGCAATGACCGCGCCATGGTCGGCCACGTCCAGCGCGACGATCTCCGCCTCGCGGGCGATGCCGGCATTGCCCGGCGCGCAATACAGCCGCGTCACCAGCGGGCTCGCCGCGATCTTCCAGGCCAGCGCATGTTCGCGCCCGCCGCCGCCGATCAGAAGGATATTCATCGCCGAGCCCCGTTGTCCGCCGCCTGTTTAGGCGGTGCGCCGCCCCGCTTCAACGCATGGGCGAGATATCCACGCCTGCGGGCCCTCCGGACGGCATAAGCGGTGGACGGCGGCCCGCGCGGTGCCATCCGGCCGCAAAAACGCCGCCGGATCGGATAAGGTGGCCCGATCCGGGCATGACCCATGCCCGCGTCCGACGAAACCACGGAGCCGACCGCTTCCCATGGCCTCACCCCGCGCCGCCGCGGCGACCATCGACCCGCCGCGCGGCAACCTGATCGAAATTTCGGTGTCCGAACTCTCGGCTTCGCTCAAGCGGGCGATCGAGGACGGCTTCGGCCATGTGCGGGTGCGGGGCGAACTCGGCAATGTCAAATATCATTCCAGCGGCCATATCTATCTCGACCTGAAGGACGACCGGGCCTGTCTCGCCGGCGTGGTCTGGCGCTCGGCCGCGCCGCGCATCAAGGTCAAGCTGGAGGCCGGCCTCGAAGTCGTCGTCACGGGGCGAATCACCACCTTCCCCGGCCAGTCGAAATACCAGATCGTCATCGAGACGCTGGAGCCGGCCGGCCTCGGCGCGCTGATGGCGCTGGTGGAGGAGCGCAGGCGCAAGCTCACGGCCGAGGGCCTGTTCGACCCCGCGCGCAAGCAGCTTCTGCCGCTGCTGCCGGACGTGATCGGCGTCGTCACCTCCCCGACCGGCGCGGTGATCCGTGATATTCTTCACCGGCTTGAGGATCGCTTTCCGCGCCATGTGCTGGTCTGGCCGGTGCGGGTGCAGGGCGACGGCTCGGCCGAACAGGTCGCCGCCGCCATCCATGGCTTCAACGCGCTGCCGCAGGACGGGCCGATCCCGCGCCCGGACATCATCATTGTCGCCCGCGGCGGCGGCTCGCTGGAGGACCTGTGGTCCTTCAACGACGAGGCGGTGGTGCGCGCCGCTGCCGACAGCATGATTCCGCTGATCTCGGCCATCGGCCACGAAACCGACGTGACGCTGATCGACTTCGCGGCCGATCAGCGCGCGCCGACACCCACGGCGGCGGCGGAAATGGCCGTGCCAGTGCGGGCCGATCTGCTGGCGGAGATCGACAGCCTCGCCCGCCGGGCGCGGACCTGCTGGCTGCGCGGCATGGAAGCCCGGCGCACCGAACTGCGCGCAGCAAGCCGCGCGCTGCCGAGCGCCGAGGGCTTGCTCGCCATTCCGCGCCAGCGGCTGGACGCGGCATCGGACCGGCTGCCCCGCGCGCTCGTGGCGAATGCGCAAGGCCATCACCGCGCCTATGAGCGCATCGCCGCGCGGCTGACGCCGGCGCAGATGCAGCGGCTGGTGGCGCAGCGGAGCGAGCGTCTCGCCTCGCTGGCCACACGGCTGAACAGCAGCGTGCGCGCCAACGCCAATGCCCATGCGACGCGCATCGCCAATGCCCGCGAGCGCATCGAAGGGCTTGGTGCAAGATCGCGCCGCGCCATGATGCAGACCGTCGAGGCCCGCAAACTTCATATCGCGCGCACGGGGCAGTTGCTCACCGCTCTGTCCTATCAGGGCGTGCTGGCGCGCGGCTTCGCGCTGGTCCGCGATGCGGAGGGTCATCCCGTGCAGCGCGCGGCCGCCGTTACGCCCGGCATGGGTTTGCAGATCGAATTCGGCGACGGCCGGGTGAACGCCCGTGCCGAAGGCGGCGATACGTCTCCACCCGTTGGCCCAGCCGCGACACCTGCATCAAAGCCGCGGCAGCGCAAGGCGGCAGCGGCGTCATCCGATGCACCAGCGAAACAGGGCAGCCTGTTCGGCAATTGAGCGGCTGCGCTACTGGTCTGCCGAGGCGTCCATCCCGCCAAAGAGCGCCGTGCGTCACTGATCGATATCGCCGGGACAAGCCCGGCGATCACAGACAACACGCATCTTCCCGTCTTCGACCGCTTCACGAGATGCTTTGCCGTGCGCCTCAAAACGTGACGCGCGCGAAAGCCTTCACGCTGGCGCCGGGCAGCACCACCTCGTTCTTGTTGAACGAGACATGATTGCGCACCACCCGATCCAGCAGATTGGTGCCGACAAGGCCGAAGGTCGCATCCTTCAGGCCGAGGCGCGGGTCCGCGAAGTGATGCGTATAGGACAGTTCCGCCTTGAGCAGATCATAGCCCGCCGTCGGCGTCTCGTGAGCCGCGATGGAGGTCTGCGCAAAGGCATGCAGCAGCCCGACGCGCATGAACCAGTTCGCATCGCGCCAGGACACGCCGCCGCCAAGCCGGTGGGGCGGCATGCGCGGCACGTTGGTGCCGTCCGCGAATGTGGCATGGACGAAGTCATACTGGCCGTCGATGCCGAGAATGCCGCCAGCCAGCGGCATGACATCGTATTGCGCCGATATCTCGACGCCATGGAAGCGCGCGTCCTGCTGGGAATAGACCACCTGCGTCAGTTCATCTTCCACACCGCAGTCGTCGAATTCCTCGCCGCACAGATTGCCGGTGAGCCGCTTGTAGATGAAGCCCTTGTAGCGCGTGTAATAGGCATTCGCCTCGAAACGGAAGTCTCCGCGCGCCCGCTTCAGCCCGATCTCGACGGAACTCGCCTGTTCCATCTTCAGGTCCGGATTGCCGATTTCGAAAGTCTGCGTGGCTTCATGACTGCCGCGCGAGAACAGCTCCGGCGCCCGCGGCGCGCGCTGCACGATCTGCCCGGTGATGCTCGCCGTGACGCCCCAGCCAAGGTCCTTCAGCAGGCCGATGCTGCCGCTGGCCGGGGTGAAATGCAGGTTGCGGCGCTGCTCGTCCGGATCGACGCCGGTCGGCAGGAAATTAGCGGGAAACACCATCGCCGTGCCGTCCACGCCGACGCTGTCGATGCGCCCGGCGGTCTGGAGCCGCAGCGTCTCGGTCAGGCGATGTTCGTTGAAGATATAAGCCGCAGCGGTGGTGGTCTGCGCCGGCGCCAGCAGCCCCTGCGCCTCGCCGTCGGTGCCGAGCTTCTGGTGGCCGAGCTGGACGCCGAGGGCCGTGGTCATGGGGCCGAGCACGGTCGCGATGGGCGCAAGCTGCACCTCGAAGCGGCCTTCCTGCTCGCGGTTGCGGAAGGTGGAGGCAACGCTGTCGAGGCCGCCGATCACGGCTTTCTCATCGTGCTTGTAATCCACCGCGCCGAGCCAGTAGCGCACCGCATCGACCATCATCGAGTCGGGCCGATATTCGCCCTTGCCGGAGAATTTCACTTGATTGAGATCGATGCGCGTGTTGCTCGCGGACGGCTCGATGCCCGGCACGTGATAAAGGCTCGAGAAGTTCGACACCGCAAAGCCGATGAAGCCCTTGTCCGTGAACCAGGACGCGCCGAGAGCCTGGCCATGGGAGCGCGTCGCGCTGTTGAGCTGGGTGCCCAGCGGCGTGCGATAGTCTCCCGTCGTCCGCCCATAGGCATCGGCATGGACGGCGAAATTGCGGCCCGTCGCATCGAGCATCACCGCGCCTTCCGCGCCACGGTCGACGCTGACGCCGGCGCCCTGCACCATGCCATGGACGCCATAGGGCAGCCGGCCGTCCGGAATGCGGTTGTTCGAGACATCGACCACGCCGCCGATGGCCTGCGAGCCATAGCGCAGCGTCGCCGGCCCGCGCACGACCTCCACCTGCTGCGCCGCCAGCGGGTCGATCGGCACGGCATGGTCCTCACCAAGCTCGGAGACGTCCATCGCGCCGATGCCGTTCTCCTGAACGCGCACGCGGTTGTTGTCGAGGCCGCGAATCACGGGGCGGCTGGCTGCGCCCGGCGCAAAGGTGGAGGCGGTGACGCCCGGCCGGTCGAACAGCGCATCGCCCAGCGTGGTGGCGGCGCTGCGGTCGAGCTGCGCGCGCGTCACCACCGTGACCGGCGCGAAGGTCGGGTCGGCAATCGGCAGCACGCCGGCCGGCGGCGCGGGATTGATGACGGGATTTACGGTGATTTGCGTGGGCGCGCGGCGCGGCACGATGGGCGATGCCGCGCGCACGACAATTTCGGGCAGTTCCACCTGTTGCTGCGCCTGCCCCTGCGGCCCCGTCACGCTCACAATCGCCAAAGCCGAAACACCGGCAAGCCACCGCCCCATCTGCAACCCCTTGTCCGCTACGTAATCGTTATCCTGTAACGTTACATTATAACGTTTACTGCAAAGCGCCTGTCAAGGGTTGGAAAGGACCGGGCGTGGAGGCTGGGCCGAGAAAGGCGGGCGGGGCGTCAGGGCGCCGGCACGCGGCCGTTGGCGCGGCGCCGCCGGAGGGCTACATAGAGCCGGTGCGAACAGGAGAGCCGACGTGCTGAACCGTTTTGATCGTTCGTCGGGCGAGGCCGACATCCAGTTTCTCGATGGGGATTTCCGCATCGTCCGGCCCGGCGCTTTCGTGCGTTGCGCGGTGACTGGCGCGCCGATCCCGCTGGATGAGCTGAAATACTGGAATGTGGACCGGCAGGAGGCTTACGCCTCCATCGAAATCGCCATGCAGAAAAACTATCCCGGCAGCGTCAAGAACTGACGCGGCCGGCCCGGGCCGCCCCCAGTCCGTCGCGGACGAGCGCGGCAAAGGCGTCCTGCTCCTGCACCGCAAGCGTCACCGGCAAGGCCAGAGTCCGGGCCGCCAGCGCCGCCGCAGCCGGATTTCCGGCAAGGCGCACGCAGTCCTTTTCCGTGGAAACGGGCGTCAGCCCGCCCCGGTCCGCCCGGCGCAGGAGGTCCGCGATATCCGCATCGGTGAAGCGGTGATGATCGGGAAAGGCGGCGGTTTCAGCCACGTCGAGACCGGCCGCATGCAGGGTCCCGAAGAATTTCGCGGGCGCGCCGATGCCGGCATAGGCAAGCAGACGCTGCCCCCTCAGGGCCGCAAGCGCCGCCGCGTCCGGCACCAGCGTCCCGTGAAAGACCGGCAGGCCGCCAGACGCCGCACCCCAACCCGCGATGCCGTGGCGGTCCTCGCCTATCACCAGCAGCGCCTGCGCCCGGGCGAGCTGGGCGTCGAGCGAGGCCCGCAGCGGGCCGGCCGGAAACACCCGGCCGTTACCGATGCCGCTGCCGCCATCGACCACGAGGATGGAGAAGTCCTTGTGCAGCGACGGATTC
>DATMEW010000018.1:0-14540 GCA_035556495.1 Xanthobacteraceae bacterium
GGAAGGCTCCATCGTGGTCGGCAAGATCCTGGAGAACAAGTCCGAGACCTTCGGCTTCGACGCCCAGTCCGAGACCTATGTGGACATGATCGAGAAGGGCATCATCGACCCGGCCAAGGTCGTGCGCACCGCGTTGCAGGACGCCGCCTCGGTGGCCGGCCTGCTGGTGACGACCGAAGCCATGGTCGCCGAACTGCCGAGGGACGCCGCACCGCCGGCCATGCCTGCGGGCGGCGGCATGGGCGGGATGGGCGGCATGGGCTTCTGAGCCCTGCGCCTCTCGGGAAAAGGAAAAGGGCCGCCTCGCGCGGCCCTTTTTGTTTGTCGAGTGGCGACAGATCAAAAATCGGTCTTCCTAATATCGTCAACTATCTCGTTGATCGCACGCCAAGCGACCTCATTCTTGGGATCATCGCGTGCTGCTCGATCTACTCTATATTTTTTTCTGGCTGCATTTAGCACTCGCCATTCACCCTCACGACCAAAAGCGTGAATGCGATCTTCTTCAGAAGAATGTTGCCGAGCCATCTCAAGCAAAATAGCCGTAACAGCCTTGTCTCGGTCAACATCAAACATTTCAGCAATTAGTATCCCAAAGCTTTCTTTTGGAATTTCTAATTGAATATTAGTGTCTCCGCCGCCTTTCGAAGGCAAAGTAAATTTGAACAGCAGCGTGCTCTTAGCATCTACTTCCAACCCTTCTGTGCTGGAGTACCAATAACGAGAAGTAGCTCCTCCACGACGAATGATAGCTCCATGAACCCGCGTCACAACCTCCCTCCCCTATAATCATAGCCATAATTAGAAATATATTTCCGATTAAGGAAATAATGTGGCAGCTATAAAGGCAGTGGAGCCGTTATAATTAGAGTTGATAGGCTAAGCGGACCAGAAGTCGTCTTCAATTCGTCGGCAGGCGGAAGCGCAGCGGGCTCGCGCCGGCCTCGCCGGCGATGGTCACGAGGTTCCCCTCGCGCCGCCACACCGCCGCCTGCTGCAAGGCCGCGATCAGATCATCATCCGCCTTCATGACCTCGGGCGGACAGGCCTTGCGGGTCGTCGCGCCGGGCAGGATGGTGATGCGGCCGTCCGTCACCACCGCCTGCGCCATCAGCGTGTTGCACCACATCAGCAGGGACAATCGCCCCTGCCGGTCGATTTCGAGATTGGGAATCTGTCGCGTGCCGGGAAGGGGATCGCCCGCGAATACCAGTTCCCGCTCGAACGGGAAGCCGGCATCGTCTTCGGCCGCGAGAGGACCCGCCCCGACGAGCAGCGCCAGCGTGGCAGCCGCCATCAGCCCGCACTGCCTCCTGACCCGCGCGCCGCCCGATCTCTTCCTGCCAACAGATACCATTGCGCTCTCCTCGACATGTCCGGCCGCGCTTCTGCGCCGACGAAATGACCGCATTGTGATGCCCGCCGCCGATTTCCGGCGCAGACGGATCGCGATGGATACGTATGATCCCCTGTCGCGTTTCCGGGCGAATGGACCCCTATCCGCATCAGGAAAACGCGCCAACCGCCATCATTTTGGGGAGGCATCGTGAACCCGGCCATCATCGACCTTTATGACCGCTTCACCCACGGCGAAATCAGCCGCCGCATTTTCTTCGACCGGATGACCCGGCTTGCCGGCTCGGCGGCGGCCGCCACCGCCATGCTGCCGCTCCTGAAAAACGACTATGCCCGCGCCGCCATCGTCGCGCCGGACGATGCCCGCCTCGCCACCGAGACCGTCTCCTTCGACAGCCCGAAAGGCAAGGTCAGCGGCTATCTCGCCCGGCCGAAGGCGAAGGGCAAACGGCCCGCCGTGGTGGTCATCCACGAGAATCGCGGCCTCAACCCGCATATCCAGGACGTCGCCCGGCGGCTGGCGGCGGAAGGCTTCCTGGCGCTGGCGCCGGACCTGCTCTCCGTCGTCGGCGGCACGCCGGCGGACGAGGACGCCGCGCGAGAGCTTCATGGCAAGCTGAACCGGGACGACGCCATCGCCGCCGCGGTCGCCGCTGTCGGCTTCCTGAAGACCCACCCGGATTCCACCGGCAAGGTCGGCGCGGTGGGCTTCTGCTTCGGCGGCGGCGTGGTCAACCGCATGGCGACCGACAGCCCGGACCTTGCCGCCGCCGTCGCCTATTACGGGCCGCAGGCCCCGGCCGACAGGGTCGCCGCGATCCGCGCGCCGCTGCTGCTGCATTACGCGAGCCTCGACGCGGGCATCAACAAGGGCATTCCAGCCTATGAGGAAGCCCTCAAGGCCGCCGGCAAGACCTACACGGTCCATATGTACGAGGGCGTCAACCACGCCTTCAACAACGACACCGGCGCGGCGCGCTACAACAAGGAAGCCGCCGACCTCGCCTGGGGCCGGACGCTGGCGTTCTTCAAGGAGCATCTCGGCGCGCCCCCGAAGGACTGACCGCAGGCCGGCCGGCGCAGCCACTCTGCGGAAACAGAAACCGGAAACAGAAACGGCGGCCCGCGGGCCGCCGTTGCCGTTTCAGTCGGCTTTTTCCTTACTTGAAGGAGGCCAGCGTCGCATCGAAAGACAGCTTCGCGATGAAGGTGGAGTCGCACCACTTGGACGCGCCGCTCACGAAGCCGGACGGATCGCCGACCAGCCCCTGACAGGTGGTGCGGGACAGGTTGGTGTCGTAGTAGCGCAGATCGAGGGTAAAGACCTTGTAGGTGAAGCCGCCGCCGACATTCCAGGTGGTGTAGTCGGGCAGGTCGATATTGCCGAGCAGCGCGTTGGTCGTGCCCAGCCAGTAGTGGCCGAGTTCACCCGACAGATAGGCGCCGACATCGGGGATCAGGCTGCCGGGGGCCGTGAGCTTGAGAGAGCCGGAGAGATAGGTGCCCGGCGCGCCGGTGTGCAGGAAGCTCGGCGAGTGGAAGATCTGCGCGCCGATGCCGATGATGTCGTTCACCGCCAGGTTGCCCTTGGCATAGACTTCCCAGAAATCCGTGTCCGACAGCGTGAAGATGCCGAGGCCGGGGCCGGTCGAGGTCAGGAACGTGCCGGTCGGATCGACGAAGAGCTGGGTCTCGCGCGGGTAGTAATAATAGATGAACCCGAAATCGAGGCTGAGCGCGCCGAAGGTCGGGCGCAGACCGCCGTAGAAATTCATCTCCAGCGCCGGGTCGGTCGGCAGTTTCACGCTGGTGCCGGCGATGCCGACATAGGCTTGCAGCCACGGCGTGATGTTGAAGCGCGGCTCGACATAGGCGCCGGCGGAAGGCCCGCGGTCGGACTGGGAGATGCCGCGGAAATTATAGTCGCTGGCGATATTCGCCCCGAAAGCCACATCCCAGGGGCTGACATACTCGATGACCGGCGCCTTGGGCACGACCGGCGCGCGCAGATCGGCCGCAGCGGCGGGCGTCGTCAGCAGCGCTGCGGCGCCTGCAAGTGACAGGAGAAGCTTGTTCATTTCATTGACCCCCAACCGATGCGGACCGCCAACCAGCCGCACTGTTCGCCGTCGGCTCCGATGCCGGGCTTCATGGCAAAATGTAAAATCGGGGGAGTGTTTTCGGGCAAGATCAAAGCATCGGCAGTTGCTGCCTTCTTGAGCAGACTCGATCCTATCCAAACTGATCGCGGGCGAACGCGGATGGATGTTGCAAATCTGTCACGGGATTTGCCGGGCCCGATGCCCTTGCCTGCGCATGCATGATCGCGCCCGGCGCAGCCCGAATCGTCGCCGCGACCGGCACGGAGACATCCGGCCCGGACACATGCGGCAGAGGCACGGAGCCGAAAAACAAACGGCTCCGCCGAGGCGGAGCCGTCAGGACTTCTGCGTGCCCGGTCCCCTGCCGAGCAAGCCGGCAGGGGACCGGAAACGTCAGTTGTTCTCGTTCTCGCTCAGGCCCGGCAGGCGGAAGCCGAGGAAGGTCGGACCATCGGCCGGCTCTGACGAGGCGGAAGCGGCGGGAGCAGCGGCCGCAGCCTTGCGCGGGGTGCGCTTTTTCGCGGCGGCTTTCTTGGCGACGGACTTCTTCGCCGGAGCTTTCCTGGCAGTCGCTTTCTTGGTGGACTTCTTGGTCCCCTTCTTGGCGGCCTTTTTCGGCGCCGCCTTCTTGGCGGATGCCTTCTTGGCCGTCTTCTTCACAGCCTTGCGGCTGACCTTCTTGGCGGACTTCTTCGTGGCGCGGGTGGCGGCCTTCTTGGACGCCTTCTTCGCCGACTTCTTGGCAGCCTTCTTCACCACCTTCTTGGCCGTCTTCTTCACGGCCTTCTTGGCGGATTTCTTCGGTGCCTTCTTCGCTGTCTTCTTAACCTTCGACTTCTTGGCCATGTCTCAAGCCTCCGGATGAGATGAGTTAGTCCGGCTCCCCAGGGTCCTGGCCGGGCCCTGCAACCGGTCAGACCGCTGCTGGAGTCGTTTGCGCCGACGCCGCGACGGCCCTTCGCCTTTCCAGCGCCTGCGGCGCTGGCCCTCCGGAGGCCCAATCGATCAGTTCAATCGTATGGACAACCGGGATCGTCGTGCCCGCTGCGATCTGGGTGATGCAGCCGATGTTGCCAACGGCGATCACGTCGGGCGAAAGCTGGTGGATGTTTCGAACTTTGCGCTCGCGCAACCTCCCGGCAATCTCCGGCTGGAGGATGTTGTAGGTGCCTGCCGAACCACAACACAGATGTCCTTCCGCCACATCTTTCACATCGAACCCGAACTTGAAAAGCAATTCTTTCGGCTGGCGCGTGACTTTCTGTCCGTGCTGCAACGAACATGCGGAATGATAAGCAACGACAAGGCGATTTCGTTCATCCGCCGGGGCCAAGGAAAGTGTTGATAGATACTCGCTGATGTCCATCGCGAGGCTTGAGACCCTTGCCGCCTTTTCCGCATAGGCCGAATCAGTGCGCAGCATGAAGCCGTAATCCTTGATCGTGGTGCCGCAGCCGGAGGCCGCGACGACGATGGCGTCGAGCCCCCCGCCCTCGATCTCCGCCATCCAGGCATCGACATTGGCCCGCGCCAAAGCCAGCGCATCATGCTCGCGCCCCATGTGGTGAGGCAGCGAACCGCAGCAGCCCTGCGCCGGCGGGGTGACGATCTCGATGCCGGCGCGCAGCAGCACGCGACGCACCGACGCCTCGATCTGCGGCGCCAGCACCTGATCGGCGCAGATGGAAACCAGCGCCGCCCGGCCGCGCCGCGGCGTCGGCGGCGTCTCGACGGGCTTGCGCGCAACAGCGGCGGGAACGGCGCGCGGTGCAAGGGCGAGCATGGCGGCCACGGGCCGCAACCCGACCTTCTCGAACAGCGGCGCGAGCGGCCGCGCCAGCTTCGCCAGCGCGAGGGATGCGCGGAAAAGCGCGGGATTCGGCAGGATTTTCGCCAGCGCAGCGCGCAGCAGCCGGTCATGCCATGGCCGGCGATAGGTCGCCTCGATATGCGCCCGGGCGTGATCGACCAGATGCATGTAATGCACACCGGACGGACAGGTCGTCATGCAGGACAGGCAGGACAGGCAGCGGTCCACATGCTTGACGACGTCGGCTGTCGCCGGCCGGTCGTTCTCGAGCATGTCCTTGATGAGATAGATGCGCCCGCGCGGGGAATCGCGTTCGTCGCCCAGCAGCACATAGGTCGGGCAGGTCGCCGTGCAGAAGCCGCAATGGACGCAGGCGCGCAGGATCTTCTCGCTTTCGGCCGTCTGCGGATCGGCAAGCTGCGCCAGGGTGAAGGATGTCTGCATGTCAGAGCCCCTGCCAGATGCGGCCGGGATTGAGAAGGCGCTGCGGATCGAACCCGTCCTTGACGCGGCGGCTCAGCGTGGCGACCCCGTCGGATTGCGCCGTGAACAGATCGCGCCGCCGGCGCGTCTCTTCCGGCGCACGCACCAGCATGGCGTGCCCTCCATGGGCAGTAACCGCGCGCTCCACGGCCGCCGCGCCGGCTGTCTCGGCATCGGGGACGGACGCCCAGACAAGGCCGCCGGCCCAGTCGTAGAACACCTGCGCCTGCGCCTCCCGCCGCAAGGCATCCGCCAGCGCCGGCCCCTGCATCGGCGCGGTCGAGATGCGCCACAGCGCATCGGCCTCCCCATCCGGGCGCAGCGCGAAAGGCCGCACGTCGCGGACGGCGCGCCACGCGGCGCGCGAGACGGCTTCGCCCAGCCGGTCGCAGCCGCCGATATCGGCCAGCACGCCGGCGAGAATCTCCGCGCGCGGACGCACCGATTCCGGCACGCCTTCGAGCCGCAGCAAAGTTAAAGCACCGTCCTGCGGTATTCCTTCGACATCCAGACCACCGACCGCAGCGGCCGGCAGATGCGCCGCGCCGGAGACATCGCAGGACGATCCCATCGCCGCCGCCATAGCCTTGGCCGCCATGGCGTCATCGAGCCCGGACAGGACGAGGCTGATCTCGGTCTCCGCGCGCGGCAGCACCTTCACCGTCACATCCGTCATCACCGCCAGCGTGCCGAAGGAGCCTGCCAGCAGCTTGCAGAGGTCATAACCGGTGACGTTCTTCACCACGCGGCCGCCGGACTTGAAGGTTTCCGCCCGGCCGGACACCGCCGCCACGCCGAGGAAGTGGTCGCGCGCGGCGCCCGCCTTGATGCGGCGCGGGCCGGAGAGATTGGTCGCGACGACGCCGCCGATCGTTCCGCCACCGGCTGCCGCGCCATACAGTCCGCCATAGTCCGCCGGTTCGAAGGCCAGTTCCTGCGCCTGCGCCGCCACCAGCGCCGCGATCTCCGCCAGCGGCGTGCCGGCCCGTGCCGACAGCACCAGCTCGTCCGGCTCGTACAGCGTCACGCCCGTCAGCGCCGACAGATCGAGCACGGCGTCGCAGTCGCATGGCCGGCCGAGCCCGCGCTTGCTGCCGGTCCCGATCACGTCGAGCGTCCGGCCGCCTTCCAGCGCCCAGCGCACCGCTTCCTCGACATCCTTCGCGTCACGCGGGGAGAGAACAGTCATGGCTTCTTCAAGACGGAGATCAGTGTCGGGAGATTCACGGCGGGTCCTGTCACGATGCAAGCGAAGTTCTTCCAACCCGATAGCCGACATGGCGCGGTCCCGTCAGCCCCGATGACGATGCGTGGCTCTCAGAACCGCGGCAGCTCCGGGAATGCCGTCTGCCCGCCATGGACATGCACGTGGCCCAGTTCCGCGCAGCGGTGCAGCGTCGGGAAAACCTTGCCGGGATTGAGCAGGCCCTTGTCGTCGAAGGCGCATTTCAGCCGCTGCTGATGGGCGAGGTCCACCTCCGTGAACATCTCCGGCATCAGATCGCGCTTCTCGACGCCGACGCCGTGCTCGCCGGTCAGCACGCCGCCGACCTCCACGCACAGCCGCAGGATATCGTTGCCGAAGGCTTCGGCCCGGTCCAGTTCGCCCGGCACATTGGCATCGTAAAGGATCAGCGGATGCAGGTTGCCGTCGCCGGCATGAAAGACGTTAGCGACCCGCAGACCGTAGCGCTCCGACATCTCCCGCATCCGCGACAGCACCAGCGGAAGCTGCGCGCGGGGAATGGTGCCGTCCATGCAGTAATAATCCGGCGAGATGCGCCCGACCGCCGGAAACGCCGCCTTGCGGCCGGCCCAGAACAGCAGCCGCTCCTCCTCGGAGGTCGAGGCGCGGGCGACCACTGCGCCGCAGTCGGCCGCGATGGCCTCGACCCGCTGGAGCAGGTGATCGACCTCGGCGGCCGGGCCGTCCAGTTCAACGATCAGCAGTGCCTCGACATCCAGCGGATAGCCGGCATGGACGAAAGCCTCGGCAGCATGGATCGCCGGCCGGTCCATCATCTCCATGCCGCCGGGGATGATGCCGGCGCCGATGATGGCGGCGACGCAGGCCCCCGCCGCCTCCGACGAGACGAAGCCGAGCAGCAGCGCGCGGGCCGTCTCCGGCTTCTGGAGGATGCGCACGGTCACTTCCGTCACCACGCCGAGCAGCCCCTCCGAGCCGGTGACGACGCCGAGCAGGTCGTAGCCGCCGGCATCGAGATGGCGGCCGCCGAGCCGCACGGTCTCGCCGGTGATCAGCACCAGTTCGCAGCCCAGCACGTTGTTGGTGGTCATGCCGTATTTCAGGCAGTGCACGCCGCCGGAATTCTCCGCGATGTTGCCACCGATGGTGCAGGCGATCTGAGAGGACGGGTCCGGCGCGTAATAGAAGCCGCGATGCTCCACGGCCTGCGTGACCGCGAGATTGGTCACGCCCGGCTCGACCACCGCGATGCGGTTCTCGAAGTCGATTTCGCGAATGCGCTTGAACTTGCCCATGCCGAGCAGCACGGCATCCGCCAGCGGCAGCGCGCCGCCGGAGAGCGAGGTGCCCGCCCCGCGCGGCACCACGCGAATGCCGTTGTCATGGCAATAGCGCAGCACGGCGGAGACCTGCGCGGTGGTCTCCGGCAGCACCACCACCATCGGCAACTGCCGATAAGCGGTCAGGCCGTCGGATTCGTAAGGCCGCATCTCGCGTTCGCCGGCGATCACGCCCTCCCCCGGCACGATGCCGCGCAGGGCGGCGACGATTTCGTCGCGGCGCGCCAGCACCTCCGCATCGACCTCCGGCAAGCTCACCGACATGCGACCATCCCCTCACATCCGCCGGCGGTTGTCGTTGTGCGCTTCGGCAAACACCGGTGCATTGCAACCCATTCCTGATAAACGCATAATTTCCCAATGCGGCAGCCGCCACACACAGCGCCGGCAGCGGCCGGACCATACAGGACAGGAACCCGCCTCATGATCAAGGACCTCGTCGTCAATCTGTCCGGAGGCGAGAGTGACGTCGCCGCCGCCTATGCCATCTCCATCGCCAAGGCGTTCAATGCCCATCTCACGGGCATCGCCTTCGTCTATGAGCCGGTGATTCCCGCCACCATCATGGGCGGCATCCCGACCGAGATCATCGAGTCCCAGCGCACCGACAGCCTGAACTGGGCGGAAAACGCCGTGGCGGCATTCAACCGCCAGGTCGCCAGCGCCGGGATCACCGCGGTGACGCGCACCGTCGATGCGAGCCTTGCAGGCGCGGCCGAATCCTTCGGCCAGATCGCCCGCCGCTTCGACCTCTCTGTCGTCGCCCAGGCGGAACAGAAGTCCAGCTCGCCGGCGGATCTGATCATCGAGGGCGCGATGTTCCAGTCCGGCCGGCCGGTCATCATCGTTCCGGTGATCCAGACGGAGGGCATCAAGCTCGACCGCGTCGCCATCGGCTGGGACGGCAGCCGCACCGCCGCCCGCGCGGTGGCGGACGCCATGCCGCTGCTGAAACGGGCCGGACAGGTCGAGATCGTCGTGGTGTTCGGCGAACACGACAAGACCTATCAGACCCAGGGCGCGATCATGACCGAGCATCTGCTGCGCCACGGCGTGAATGCGGAGATCAAGCGCATTCCCGCGCCGAAGGTGGACGTCCAGAGCACCCTGCTCAACTACGTCGCCGACAGCGGAACCAACCTGCTGGTGATGGGCGCCTATGGCCATTCCCGCCTTCGGGAATTCATCCTTGGCGGCGTCACCCGCAGCATGCTGTCGTCCATGACCATTCCGGTCCTGATGTCGCACTAGGTCATTATTGGCGCGTTTTCTTTACGCGAACCGGTATCCACTTCGCTCGAAACCGCGCTGGCGCATGATCCCGGAAAGTGGGGGACCGGGTTCCTAACAAAGCCCGTCCTCGGACATGGGCCCGAGGGATGATGCTCAAACCAAGAGAATACTGACGGGTTCGATCCGACTTCGCCGGATCGGACCCGCCGGCTGTCTGCAAGCGACGACAGGACCCCGGCGGAGGCCGCACCGTGACACTTCAGGATGACGTCTTCGCCTTTCTGGAAAGGCCGCAGGCCCATGGCGGGCATGCGGTCCGCCGGATCGACACCCATGGCGCGGCCGTTTTCCTCGCCGGCGACCGGGTGCTGAAGGTCAAGCGCGCGGTCCGCTTTCCCTTTCTCGACTATTCGACGCTGGAAAAGCGCAAGGCCGCCTGCGAGGCGGAGATCGAGGCCAACCGTGGCTTCGCTCCGGCGATCTATCGCGGCGTCGTCGCGATCACACGGCAGGCGGACGGCGCGCTCGCCATCGGCGGGGATGGCGAGCCGGCCGAATATGCCGTGGACATGCAGCGCTTCGACGAGGAGCAGACGCTGGACCACATCGCCGACCGGGGCGGCATCGACGACGCCCTTGCCGACGCTCTCGGCCGTGTCGTGGCGGAGGGCCATGCCAGCGCGCCGCCGGTCGCGGCAGAGCCGTGGATCGATGCGCTGGATGCCTATATCGGGCAGAACGACGAAGCCTGCCGGGCCTGGCCGGACCTGTTTTCCCCGGGAGACGTCGATGCGCTGACCCGGGCGAGCCGCGCCGCCTTTGCAGAGGTCCGCCCGCTGCTCTCGGCCCGCGGGAAAAACGGCCTCGTCCGCCGCGGCCATGGCGACCTGCATCTCGGCAATATCGCGCTGGTCGATGGACGTCCGATGCTGTTCGACGCCATCGAATTCGATCCGCTCGTGGCGGCAGGCGACGTGCTCTACGATCTCGCCTTCCTACTGATGGACCTGATCGAGCGCGATCTGGCGGGTCCCGCGAATATCGTCTTCAACCGCTATCTCGTCACGGCTGGCCGCGCCGACGATCTCGACGCCCTGGCGGCGCTGCCGCTGTTCCTCTCGGTGCGCGCGGCGATCCGCGCCAAGGTGACGGCGGCGCGGCTCGACAATCCCAAAACGGACCGCAAAGCGGTTGAAACATCCGCGCGCGCCTATTTCGAGCTGGCGCTGCGCCTGATCGCGCCGCCCGCGCCGATGCTGGTCGCGGTCGGGGGCCTGTCCGGCACCGGCAAGTCGGTGCTGGCGCGCGGCCTTGCGTCGCATCTTGCGCCCGCGCCCGGCGCGGTGGTGCTGCGCTCCGATATCGAGCGCAAGCGGCTGGCCGGCGTGAGTGAAACGGAGAAGCTGCCGCCTGAATCCTACACGCCCGAAAGCAGCCGGCGGGTCTATGCCGCGCTGGAGGCGCAGGCCGCGCGCGTGCTGGCCGCCGGGCATTCCGCGATCATCGACGCCGTCTTCGCCGATCCGGCCGAGCGCGCCGACGCGGCCGCCGTCGCCGCCCGGGCCGGGCGGCCGTTCCACGGCCTGTTCCTGACGGCCGACCTCGCCACCCGGATCGAGCGGGTCGGCGCGCGGGTCGGCGATGCGTCGGATGCGGACGACAAGGTGGTGCGCCACCAGGCGGGCTACGATCTCGGCCGGCTCGACTGGAAAGAGGTCGATGCCTCGGGCACGCCGGACGATACGCTGGCCCATGCGAAGCGCGCGATGGCGCTTCCGGATTGAGATGACGGGCGGCCGCGCCTGTCTCTTCCCGCTTTCCGCCCGCTCAGTCGGCGGCGGGGTTCGCCGCGGCGGATGCGGAGCGCACCGGGCGCACGCGGCGGCGCTGCTGGGGCGCATCCTCCGCCATCCGGGTGCCCACGTTGCGCCGGGTGAATTCGCAGGCCGCAAAGCCGAGGCCGGACAGCGAACCCCGGAAGCTGCGGGGGTCGGTCTTTTCGAGGTTGAAGCAGGGGCTGAACGGCATGCCCTTGACCGTGGCGCAGACCCGGTCGCCCTCCACCCGCAGGGTGTTGGCCGGCAGCTTCACGTAGCGCGTCGGGCCGCTGCCCTGAAACTGGATGGTGCCGGCCACGGAGAGGTCGGCGTTGATGCGGCCGGCGCCTTTCGTTCCCTCGAAGCAGGTGAAGGAGAACATCTTGCCGACCACGAAGCGCCGCGCCTCTTCGGCGCCGAGCGTCTCGGCCGAAGCCGGGATTACGCTGGCGGCGAGCACGCCGGCGGCGATCAGTCCACGCAACACCATACCCGACCCCTTGCACACGAAGGTGTTTACCAGACGCTCCCAGGTCTGTGTCACAGCACCGGAGCGGCCCGTCGGCATCTTTGGAGAAGGCACGATCTCCTCCGAAACCAGCTCCCGCTTTTCGGAGACCATGCTTTAACCAAGGCCGTAAACCATATCATGCGTGCGGATCGTCGCCAAAGTCTGAAGATGCGCGGCCGATTTTCACAAAATAAGCGTGTCTTTCCCACAACACGCGGGGCGGCCGGCGGACGGGCCGCCGGGCGCGTGGATGGAACTCACGCCGGGGCCGCCGCCGCGCGGGGCGCGGGCTGTTCCACGATCGGCAGGTTGATCAGGGCGGACATCACCCCGAACAGGATCGAGAGATACCAGATGAGGTTATAGGACCCCGTCTGCTCGAACACGAAGCCGCCGAGCAGCACCCCGAGGGTGCCGCCGACCTGATGGCTGAAGAAGGCGAAGCCCGCCAGCATGGCGAGCCAGCGCGTGCCGAACATCACCAGGATCAGCCCGTTGGTGGGCGGGACGGTGGACAGCCACATGAAGCCCATCACCGCGCCGAACATCATGGCCGAGGTCGCCGTCACCGGGAAGGAGATGAAGGCCAGCACCGCCAGCGCCCGGGTGAAGTAGATTATCGACAGGATGTAGCGTTTCGGCATCCGGCTGCCGAGCCAGCCCGCCGTGACGGAGCCGACGATGTTGAACAGGCCGATCACCGCGATCGTCCAGCCGCCGACCGCGGCGCTCAGTCCCTGGTCAATCAGGTAGGACGGCATGTGCACGGTGATGAACTGGAGCTGGAAGCCGCAGGTGAAGAAGCCGATCACCAGCAGGATGTAGGACCGGTGGCCGAGCGCCTGGGCGATCTGCTCGCGCAGTGTCTGGGCGGGCAGCCCGCCGTGGCCCGGCTGGTCGGAGTGCCGCGGCGTCGCCAGCGCGAATGCCAGCGGAATGGCGATCATCAGGCCGCCGGCGAAAGCTATCAGGCCGGCCTGCCAGCCGTAGCTTTTGATGAGCGCGACCGCGAGCGGAGAAAACAGGAACTGGCCGAAGGAGCCGGCCGCGGTGCCGAGGCCGAAGCCGAGCGAGCGCCATTCCGGCGGCAGCAGCTTGCCGAAGGCCGACAGGATGAGGCTGAAGGACGACGCCGACAGGCCGAAGCCGATCAGCACGCCCGCCGAAATGGTCAGCATCTCCGGCGTCGTCGAAAAGGCCATCATCACGAGGCCCGCCGCATAAAGGATCATGCCGGCCCAGAGCACCTTCACCAGCCCGAACCGGTCGCCGATGGCGCCGGCGAAAGGCTGGCCGAGGCCCCACAGGATGTTCTGCACCGCGAGCGCCACGGAATAGGTGTCGCGGCCCCAGCCGTTGGCTTCGAGGATCGGGGTCTGGAAGATGCCCAGCGCCGAGCGCGGCCCGAAAGCCAGCGTCGCGATGCCGCAGCCGCACAGAAGAATGACGGCGGGTGTGCGCCACGTCTGGGCGCGGCTCGCCGAAGCTTGCGAAGTCATTGAGCGTTTCTCCGCCGGAGGGCGCGCGCATTCTGCATGGTCGGCGCGGATTCGCGCCCACCATACTTCGGAGACGCGAAGGAAGGGAAACGCATTCAGAACGGCGTGAACCGCGGCAGGCACATGGAAGATCTGCGGCGAGGGACTGGAAAGACAGACACCGAGATGTTATATTCGTTTTGCTCGACTTGAGAATATCTCTTTTGAGACACCTGTCGGGAGGAACGCGTGCCGGCCGTGCCGGCTTTCTTCAGCCAGAGTTTATGCTCCAGTTGAGCATAAAAGGATGGGTAGCGTAATGCCGATTCTCGAAACCCTCGGTCCCTTCGGGACCCCCTCGGCACCCCCGATCGCCATGCCCCCGGCCGCGACGGCGGACGGCCCGGCGCTGCGCCGCTATGGCGTTCTTCCCATGCCCTCGCTGGAATGGAACGAGCAGGTCGCCCGCGAGACCGCGCATCTCTACGAGCGCGTCAAGGCGGTGATCCCGCCGGTCGAATGGCCGTTCTTTGCGCCCTACGTGAAGGCCATCAACGCTTTGAAGAAAGAGCGCAACGCCGTCATCCTCGCGCATAACTACCAGACGCCGGAGATCTACAACTGCGTCGCCGACATCATCGGCGACTCGCTCCAGCTCGCCCGCGAGGCCACCAAGGTCGATGCCGACATCATCATCCAGGGCGGCGTCCACTTCATGGCCGAGACCTCCAAGATGCTGAATCCGGAGAAGACGGTGCTGATCCCGGATTCCCGCGCCGGCTGCTCCCTCGCCTCCTCGATCACCGGCGCGGACATCCGCCTGCTGCGCAGCAGGTTCCCGGGCGTGCCGGTGGTCGCCTATGTCAACACTTCGGCCGATGTGAAGGCGGAAGTCGACATCTGCTGCACCTCGTCCAACGCCGTCGATGTCGTGAACAGCCTCGGCGTGGACAAGGTCATCTTCGTGCCGGACCAGTATCTGGCGAAATATGTCGCGTCCCAGACCGACGTGAAGATCATCTCCTGGAAGGGCGCCTGCGAGGTGCACGAGCGCTTCACCGGCGAGGAGCTGCGCCGCTACCGCGAGAGCGACCCGTCGATCCAGATCATCGCCCATCCGGAATGCCCGCCGGACGTGATCGAGGAAGCGGATTATACCGGCTCCACCGCCGGCATGATCGACTGGGTGCGCCGCGAGCGGCC
>DATMEW010000019.1:0-52567 GCA_035556495.1 Xanthobacteraceae bacterium
CGCCCTGCGGCGTCGGGATCGTATGGGACGAGCGGGCATTGGGCCGCGCCAGCGCATAGCGTTGCAGCAGCGGCTTCAGCAGCACGATCAGCCCGAAGGTGACGGCGGCCGAGAGCGCGAGGCAGCCGAGGGTCCAGGCCGCGCCGGGCATCTGCGTCATGATGCGGCGGCTCCTTCACGCATCAGCCTTTGATAGACCGCGGCCGCTTCCTGTCCGATCAGGCCGGCGGCATACTCCTGTTCCGCCATTGTTCGGGCGGCGGCGCCGAACCGCTGGCGGTCGTCGGGATGGCTGTCCATCCAGGCGATGGCGTCGGCCAGCGCAACGGCGTCGTCGAGCGGTGTCAGCAGTCCGGTGAGGCCCGGCCGCACGACATCCCGGCAGCCGGGCGCGTCGGTCGCGATCAGGGCGCGGCCGCAGGCGGCGGCTTCGAGCAGGGAGAGCGGCAGCCCCTCGCGCCGGGATGGCAACACGGCGACATGCGCCTCGGCCCAGACCGTTGAGATGTCTTCGACATGGCCCAGCCAGTGGATGCCCGGTTCGATATCCCAATCTCCGACCTCGCGGGGGGATATGGACGCGGGGTTGGCGGCATCCGGCAGGCCGGCGATCAGCAGCCGGACCGTGAGACCCCGGGCGCGCAGGATGCGGTGAGCCTCGACCAGTATCCGGATGCCTTTGTCCTCCAGCAGGCGGCCGACGAAGGCGACCGTGAAAGGACCGTCCGGTTCAGGCAGCGGCCGGAACCGCCGGATATCCACGCCGGAGCCGGCGATGAGGCCGATGTGGTCGTCCCGGATACCGAGCCGGCGCAGCGCCCGCCGGTCGTCGTCATTCTGCACGATGACGGCGGTGCGCGGACGGTTGAGCAGGCGGCGCAGCACGGCGCGCAGCGCGGTGCGCACCAGCGCGGCCTTGGCCGTGGCCGACGCAAAGGCGAAGCCGAGGCCGGTAAGCGCATTCACGCTGCCGATGTCGAGGCCGCGCGTCGCGACCTGGCCCAGCACCGTCGGCTGGAGCGAGACGTGATGCACGATATCGGTGCGCAGTTCGCGGTGCAGGCGACGCAGGGCGCGGATGGTGGCGAGGCTCGCGGGCAGGGACAGCCGCCCGCGCGCAAAGGGAATGTGGTGCGGCCGGAAGCCCTCGGCCGCGATCTTTCCGCGCCCCTCGACGATCCGCGTCGCGACATGGACCTCGAAGCCGGCCTCGCGCGCGGCGCGCGCCATCGGCAGCCGGTGGGAGAGGAAATACCAATCCTCCGACACCACATAGACGAGCCGCGGGCGCGACGGCTCGGCGGGAATGGCGGAGTCGTCGGTCGCGGTCATGGCCGGGAGCTGGAAAAGGACATGCGCATGACCGGCAGGGAAACGGCGTCGATGATGGAACTGCCGAACCGGAGATCGAAACCCGGGACCGTGAAATCCGTCAGCATGACACGTTCCATGTCGCCATAGCCGGTCAGGACATGCAGCGCGCCGGCCAGGCCCGCGCGGCGCGCGGCCTCGATGTCGATCACGCGGTCTCCGACCATCCAGGACCGCGCAAGGTCGAGTTCGAGGTCGGCGCCGGCCTGGAGCAGCATGCCGGGATTGGGCTTGCGGCCGGGATGGTCCGGATGAGCATAGACGCCCTGTCCGTTGGCATGGAAGGGGCAGGCATAGACGGCGTCGATCCGCGCGCCATCGTCCCACAGGCTGGCCAGGATCGCCTGCTGGACCTCGGCGAATTCGTCCCAGCCGTAATAGCCGCGCGCGATGCCGGACTGGTTCGTGACCAGAACCACGGCGATGCCGCAGGAATTGGCGACCTTGATGGTCGCGGCGGCACCCTCGACGATGGCGATATCCTCCACCCGGGAGAGATAATCGACCTCCTGCACCAGCACGCCATCGCGATCGAGGAACAACGCCGGCGTCTGCCGGACGGCGTCCGGCATGATTTCCGCCCAGAGGCCGTCGGAATTGATCGGGACGTCTCGACTCATGGACCAGCCTCTTGAGCCGCATCCGACTGCCGCGGGGCGGCGTCCGGGGCGGACGGCAACGGAAGGTGATTCCGCAGGGGCTTCCTTTGTGAAGCGGCGGCCCGATGGATGCAACGATGGCGGGGGAGCCGGCTTTCGTCTCCTGTGTGATCCGTGATATCCGCTGCGCCAGCAAGCTAGGCGCTAAGGAGGCGTCCCGTGTCATCAGCCGACAGGACCGACCGCGTTGCCGCCTATTTCCGCCGTTCGGCCGAAGTGCTCGCGGAAACCGCGGAGAATGCGCAGTTCCAGCAGGCGCTGGGCGAGATCACCGAACTGGTGGTCAACTGCTTCCGGGACGGTGGCAAGGTGCTCGTCGCGGGGAATGGCGGCAGCGCCGCCGATGCCCAGCATATCGCCGGGGAGTTTCTCTCGCGCCTCAATTTCGACCGGCATCCGCTGCCTGCGATTGCCCTGACGACCGACAGTTCGGTGCTGACGGCGGTGGGAAACGATTACGGCTACGAGCGTGTGTTCGAGCGGCAGGTCCGCGGACTCGGACGCAGGGGCGATGTCTTCATCGCCATTTCCACGTCCGGCAACTCTCCGAATATCGTCGCCGCGCTGGAGGCGGCCCGCGAGATCGGGGTGGCAACGGTGGGCTTCACCGGCAACCGGGACGGTGCGATGGTAGCGTTGTGCGACAGCGTGCTCCGCGTGCCGTCGGTGGAGACTCCGCAGATCCAGCAGATCCATATCGTCGCCGCCCATATCATCTGCGGCGAGGCGGAGCGCAGCCTGTTTCAGGCGCCAAACGACTGAAAAATATCGCTAAATCAAAGATATAAATCTGTTCATGACGTGAACGGAAACCTTGACGTTCATGCGGTGAACGCGGTAGGGGTGACGCGACTTTCACCAGTTCGGCTGGACCATGCCAGGCGTCGCCCAGAGCGAGGAGGGACACAGCGCGAAGATCGTGCTGGGTATCCTTGAGTCCATCGAGGAGGATGGGGCAAAATCCCAGCGCCGCCTCGCCGCCGATCTCGGCATCGCGCTCGGGCTGGTCAATCTCTATCTCAAGCGCTGCGTCCGCAAGGGCCTGCTCAAGGTGAGCGAGGCGCCGATGCGCCGCTATGCCTATTATCTCACGCCGCAGGGCTTCAGCGAGAAGGCGCGGCTGACGGGCGAGTATCTCTCCGGCAGCCTCGAATTCTTCAGGAAGGCGCGCAAGGAAGCCACAGGCATGCTGGAGGCCGCGCGGGCGCGCGGGGCGCGGCATGTGGTGTTCGTCGGCGCGGGGGATTTCGCGGAAGTCGCGATCCTGTCCGCGCTCGATGCCAATGTCGGCGTGGCCGGCATTCTGGATGCCGACTGGCCGGAGCCGCGCTGCGCCGGCCATGATGTGTTTAACGATCCCGCCGCGCTGTCGGCCGCGCTGGCCGGCAGGGGCGTGACGATCGACGCCATCATGGTGACGGCGTCGCGCCACTCCTTCGCGGCCGTGGGTGTCGCGGAGGCCGTGGCGAAAATCTACGGTGTGCCGTTCCAGCCGGAATTCGTCCTGCTGCCGAAGGCTCTGAAGCTGTCCTGGCCGGTTCGCGAGGGCGAGGGCCGGCCATGAACAACTGGTACGTGGTTCATACCCAGCCGAACGGGGAGTCCAAGGCGAGCAGCCATTTGCGCCGCCAGGGCTTCGAGGTTTATCTGCCGTGCGGCCGGCGCTGGCGCAGCCATGCGCGGCGGCGCGAACTGGTGCTCCGGCCGCTGTTCCCGCGCTATCTGTTCGTGCGGTTCGACGCGGAGACGGCGCGGTGGCGCGCGATCTTCTCCACGGTCGGCGTCAGCAATCTGATCTGCGAAGGGGATCGCCCGCTTGCGGTGCCCCAGCCGGTGATCGCCGGTATCCAGGAGGCCGAGGCCAGCGGCTCCTTCGACGATGCGCTGGCGGCGTCCCGGCTCAAGCCGGGCGATGCCATTCGCATCGTGCGGGGGCCTTTCGCTGACCTGATCGGCCAGTTGCAGTCCCTCGTTTCGGGGGATCGCGTGAAGGTGCTGCTCGATATATTGGGACGGCAGGTCCCGACCATGGTCGAGGCAGCGGAGGTTGCGCCGGCCTGAGAGGGCAGCGCGGCCGCAAACGATCCGGCTCGGGGTGACGCGTTTCACCCTGAGTGCGGTAGCAATGGAAAAATCGAAGTCCCGATGGCGCAAGCCTCCGCATCTCAACCGCTCGTCAGCGTGGTCGTCACAGCCTACAACAGTGCGCCGACGATCCTGCGCGCCATGGAGAGCGTTCTGGCGCAGACGATGCCGGACCTCGAGCTGATCGTGGTGGACGACGCTTCGACGGACGACACCGCGGCGCTGGCCGAAAGCATCTACGACGGCCGCGTGCGGCTGATCCGCAATGCGCGCAACCGCGGCATCGGCGGCGCGAAGAATGTCGGCGTCGCCGCCGCGCTCGGCCGCTATGTGGCCTTTCTGGACTCGGACGACACATGGGAGCCGCACAAGCTCGCCATGCAGCTTGCCGCGCTCCAGCCGCGCGAGGCCGACGCACCGCTGTCCTTCACCGGCTTCTGGGTCCATCGCGACAATGGCGAGCGCTCCGTGCTGCGCCAGCCGCACAAGCGCGGCACCTGGCTCCGGACCATCCTGACCGGGGAGACCTTCAGCCTCGGCTCCACGCTTCTGGTGACGAAGCAGTGTTTCGAAACGGTCGGACCGTTCGAGGAGACGCTGCGCCGCCTGCAAGACCGCGACTGGACTTTGCGCTATCTACGGCAATGGAGCGAGTTCGTCTTCGTTCCCGAGCCGCTGTCCCATATTCACAACAGCGGCTGGCCGAAGGCCGCGACCGTCGCGACGGCGGTGGACGATCTCTATCGCGCTCATGAAGTGTCATTGAAAGCGCGCGACCCGGCGCTGGCCTCGCTGTTCCGCAACAGCCTCGATTTCGAGGTGGCCGTGAGCGAATACCGCACCGGCCAGCGCGCATCCGCGCTGCGGCGGGTGGTGCGAATCGCAGCGGCTCAGCCCTCGTTCACCGGCTATCTGGCCTATCGCGCCTGCCGCAAGCTGGTGCAGCGTGATCTTGCCTGAGCGACATTGGCTTGAGCGAAACCCGGCGTTGTTGATTCCTGATGCTTAATATTGATCTTTCCCACGAAGCCACGTTGTTGCGCGGCAAGCGCGTGCTCGTCACCGGCGCCGATGGCTTTATCGGGTCGCATCTGGTCGAAGCGCTGGTGAAGGCTGGTGTCGAGACCCGCGCCTTCGTGCTCTATAACTCGTTTAATTCCTGGGGCTGGCTCGATACCGCCGCGCCGGAGATCCGCGCCAATCTCGACGTGTTTCCCGGCGACGTCCGCGATCACGGCGGCGTCCGCGCCGCCATGCAGGGGTGCGACGTGGTGCTGCATCTGGCAGCGCTGATCTCGATTCCGTTTTCCTATCATTCCCCCGAAGCCTTCGTGGACACCAACGTGAAGGGCACGCTGAATGTCGTGCAGGCGGCGCGGGACCTTGGCGTCTCCCGTGTGGTGGTGACGTCCACCAGCGAGGTCTATGGCACGGCGCGCTTCGTGCCGATCACGGAAAGCCATCCGTTGCAGGGTCAGTCGCCCTATTCCGCGACCAAGATCGGCGGTGATCACGTTGCGCTGTCCTATCATATGGCCTTCGGCACGCCGGTCGTGGTGCTGCGGCCGTTCAACACCTATGGCCCGCGCCAGTCCGCCCGCGCGGTCATTCCGACCATTGCGACCCAGCTTTCCGCCGGCATGCGCCGCATCAAGCTGGGAGCGCTGCATCCGACCCGGGATTTCTCTTTCGTTGCCGACACGGTGCGAGGCTTCGCCCGCGCCGCCGTGAGCGAGGGCATTGAGGGTGAGGTCATCAACATCGGCTCGGGCTTCGAGATCAGCGTCGGCGATACGGCGAAACTGATTGCCGAGACGATGAATGTCGAGGTCGAATTCGAGACCGACGCGCAGCGCCTGCGCCCCGCCGCCAGCGAGGTCGAGCGGCTGTTCGCCGGCATCGAGAAGGCCGAGAAGCTGATGGGCTGGACGCCGCTCTATGGCGGACGCGACGGTTTCAAGCGCGGCATCGCAGAGACGGTCGCCTGGTTCTCCGACAGTGCCAATCTCGCCCGCTACAAGGCCGACCGGTACAACATCTGACCATGCCCGCTGTCGCATCCACGGCTGAGGCCGGCTTCGATCCGCAAGAGATCGTGGCGCGGATTCGCGCGGCTCTTCCGGCTGGAGAGGCGCGGGCGGCGCTGCACGAACCGCGCTTCGGCCCGCGCGAACGGGCCTATGTGGACGACTGCATCGACACCAACTGGGTCTCCTATGCGGGGGCTTATGTCGACCGCTTCGAGCAGGCGCTGGCGGCGCGCAGCGGTGTCGGCCATGCCGTCGCCGTGGTCAGCGGCACAGTAGCCTTGCAGGTGGCGTTGCAGATCGCCGGTGTGCAGCCCGGCGAGGAAGTGCTGGTGCCGGCGCTGACCTTCGTCGCCAGCGCCAACGCTGTCGTCCATACTGGCGCCGTGCCGCATTTCGTGGATGCCGATGCCGCGACGCTCGGCATCAGCGTGCCTGCGCTTGCGAAGCATCTCGATGCCGTCGGCGAAATGCGCGGCGGCAAGCTGTTCAACCGGGCGACCGGCCGGCGCATCTCGGCCGTCCTGCCGGTGCATATCTTCGGCCATCCGGTGGATATGGACCCGCTGACGGCGCTAGCTGAACGGTTCGGCCTCATCGTCATCGAGGACGCGACCGAGTCGCTTGGCAGCAGCTACAAAGACCGGCCCTGCGGGTCGCTGGCGCAGCTCGCGGTGCTGAGCTTCAACGGCAACAAGATTGTAACGACTGGTGGCGGCGGTGCGATCCTTACCGATGACGCGGCGCTGGCGAAGCGGCTGCGTCACCTGACCACAACAGCAAAGCTGCCGCATCGCTGGGCCTTCGTTCATGACGAGATCGGCTACAATTTCCGCCTGCCGAACCTGAATGCGGCTCTTGGTGTCGCGCAGATGGAGCGGCTGGACGACATGCTCGCCGCCAAGCGTCGGCTCTGGCAGCGCTATCGCGATGCCTTCTCGGGCATGGCCGGCGTGGAGGTTTTCGCGCCGCCGGCTTTTGCCGGAAGCAATCACTGGCTGGTTGCGCTGATGCTGGACGATGCGCATGCCGGACGGCTGGACGATGTGCTAGCGGCGACCAATGACGCCGGGCTCATGACGCGGCCGGTGTGGACGCCGATGCATCAGCTTTCCATTTATGCCGACCATCCGCGGGCGGACCTTTCCGTGACCGAAAATCTCGCGCGGCGCATCCTCAACGTTCCGTCGAGTCCGTTTCTCGCGCCATGATGCCGCCGCTCAAGATCTGCGTGGTGTCCGGCGGGCGTGCCGATTTCGGGTTGCTGCTGCCGGTGATGCAGGCAATTGCGGCAGATGACGCTTTCCGGCTTCAACTCGTGGTCACGGGGCAGCATCTGCTGGATGGTGGCGAAGCAGCCAGAAAGCTGGCTGATCAGAGCGATCTGGCGATTGCCGCTGCTGTCGACATGGGTCTGGATGGCGACGCGCCGGCCGCCATCGGCGCGGCGGCGGGGCGCGGGCTGAGCGGCATGGCCGAAGCCTTCGGCAGCCTTCAGCCGGACCTCCTGATCCTGCTCGGGGATCGCTACGAGATCGCCTGCGCGGCCATCGCCGCCACCATCGCGCGCATCCCGGTCGCCCATATCGCGGGCGGCGACGTGACGGAGGGCGCTTTCGACGACGCGTTTCGCCACGCCATCACCAAGCTCGCACATCTGCATTTCGTGACGAATGCGGATGCCGCGCGCCGCGTCCGTCAGATGGGCGAGAGCGATGGACGCATCCATGTCGTGGGAAGTCCTGGGCTCGACCTGATCCGCGCCACGCCGGTAATGGCGCGCGATGCGTTCTTCGCGGAGGTTGGGCTTGAGCCGCGGCCGGTCAATCTGCTGATCACTTTTCATCCCGCGACCTTGTCCGAGGATAGCCTTGCGCAGCTCGAAGCCATGCTCGCGGCGCTGGCGTCTTGCGACGCCGGCTTGCTGTTCACCGGCTCCAATGCCGATCCGGAGGGGCGGCGGATCGATGCGCGCGTGCAGGACTTCGTGGCATCGCATCCGGCGGCGCGGTTTGTGATCTCGCTCGGCTCGGCACGTTATTTCTCGGCGCTGACCCATATGGATGCGATGGTCGGCAATTCCTCCAGCGGCCTTTATGAAGCGCCGTCCTTCGGCTTGCCGGCGGTGAATATCGGCGACCGGCAGAAGGGGCGTCTGCGCGCCGCGTCGGTTTTCGACTGCCCGCCGCAGGAGAAGGCCATTCGCGAAGCCATTGCCGCGGCGCTGGGCCGCGGCCGGCAGCCGACGGAAAATCCTTATGGCGACGGGCATGCAGCGGAGCGCATCGTCGCCGTGCTGAAAGCCATTGGCGATCCGCGCGGCTTGCTAGTCAAGAGCTTTGCCGACCTGCCCATTCACGAGGCCGCATGAATGCGCCCCTGATTATCGCCGAGGCCGGCGTCAATCATAACGGCGACGTGGCGCGCGCCCTCGCGATGGTCGCGGCCGCCGCGGCTGCGGGCGCGGATATCGTCAAGTTTCAGGCGTTTTCCGCATCCGGTCTCGTGGCGCAGGGGACCGGAACGGCGGCTTATCAATCCGCCAATACCGGCGAAAGCGACCAGATCGCGCTGCTGAAATCGCTCGAACTTGGCATTGCCGATTTTGCAAGTCTCGCCAAAGCCTGCGCCGCCGCGAAGATCGAATTTCTCTGCACGGCTTTCGATGTCGGCCTGCTGCGGCAACTGATCGATCTCGGCATGCGGCGGATCAAGATTCCGTCCGGCGAGTTGACGAACGATCCGATGCTGCGCGAGGCCGGCGCGCTTGGGCTTCCCGTGATCCTCTCGACCGGAATGGCGACGCTGGACGAAGTGCGTCATGCCGTGGATGTGCTGCGCGAAGCATGCGCAAGGGACATCACGGTGCTGCATTGCACCTCGCTCTATCCCGCGCCGGACGCGGCGCTCAATCTCCGGGCCATGGCGACGATGGGTGACGCACTCGAGCTGCCCTATGGCTATTCCGATCACAGCCTGGGCGATCATGTGCCGGTGGCAGCCACGGCGCTTGGCGCGATGATGATCGAAAAGCACTTCACGCTGGATCGCGGATTGCCGGGGCCCGACCATGCAGCGTCGCTGGAACCAGACGAACTGCGGGACATGATCGCCAAGGTGAAGGCCGTTGCGGCGGCGCTGGGCGACGGGACGAAGCGACCCGCACCGGGAGAAGCCGATACCGCGATGCTGGTGCGACGAAGCTGGCACGCTGCGCGGGATCTGGCGGAAGGCACAGTGCTGTCATCCAGCGATCTCGTGCTCAAACGGCCGGCGAAGGGGGCGTCTCCCGCATTGAATCTCGTCGGCCGCAAGCTGCTGCATGCGCGCCGCCGCGATGCGGCGATTGCGGCCGAGGATGTCGTTGCGGCCGATGGCTGAGCGGATCGTCATGCTGGGCGCGGGTGGCCATGCGAAGGTGCTTCACGACGCCTTGCAATGCGCGGGGCTCGCATTGCAGGGATATGTCGCAGGTCCCGAAAGCGCTGCGCCCGAAAGCTTTTCCGGGCTTGAGCGATATCGGTCTGACGAGGATCTTCTCACGCGCGGGCCCGGAGCGATCGCGCTCGTCAATGGCGTCGGCTCCGTGGGCGATGCCAGCCTGCGCCGGGCGATCTTCGAGCGATTTTCGGCGGCGGGATTCCGGTTTGTCACGGTGGTTCATCCTAGGGCTGTCGTTGCGGCGGATGTGCTGCTGGTGGAGGGTGCGCAGGTGATGGCCGGCGCCACGATCCAGTCCGGCGCGCGGATCGGCCGCAACGCGCTCGTGAATACCGGGGCGGTGGTCGATCACGATTGCGAAGTAGGGCCGCATGCGCATATCGCGCCGGGCGCGGTGCTGGCCGGCGGCGTCTCCATCGGCGCGGGGAGCCATATCGGGGCCGGCGCGACCGTGATCCAGTCCGTTCGCGTGGCGGCGGGTTCGCGGATCGGCGCTGGCGCGGTGGTTATCCGGGATGTTCCGGCGGGTGTCACGGTCGTCGGCGTGCCGGCGCGGGTGCTGCCGTGAGCCAGCCTACGCTCAAGGATCTGCTGATCGGCCGCAATGCGTCGATCCTCGAAGCGATGCGGCATATCGAGCAGGGCGCGGCGCAGATCGCCTTCGTTCTCGACGAGAACGAACGGCTGGTCGGCGCCGTGACCGATGGCGATGTGCGGCGCGGCATCCTGCGCGGGCTGCGGCTGGACGAGCCCGTTGCGCTGGTGATGAATCCGGCACCCCTTACTGTGAAGGAGGGAATGGGACACGAAGCAGCGCTTGCGGTGATGCGGGAGCGTTCCATTCATCAGCTTCCGGTGGTGGATTCGGATCAGCGCGTTGTCAGCATCTTCACTCTCGATGGCGTCCTTCGTGAAGCGCGCCAGGCCACGACCGTGGTGTTGATGGCCGGTGGACTGGGCAGCCGCCTGCGGCCGCTGACCGATCATACCCCCAAGCCGCTACTGCCCATCGGCGGACGTCCTTTGCTTGAGATCACGATCGAGAATTTTGCGCGGCAGGGCTTCGGCCGCTTCATCCTTTCCGTGAACTATCGCGCGGAGATGTTCCGCGCGCATTTCGGGGAAGGGCAGAAGTTCGGCGTGGATATCGACTATCTCCATGAGAGCGAGCGGCTTGGCACGGCGGGGGCGCTGCGGCTGCTGCCGCAAACGCCCGATGCGCCCATCGTCGTGATGAACGGGGACATCCTCACCAATTTCGATGCACGCCGGCTGCTGGACTTTCACAATCGCCAGAATGCGGTGGCGACCATGTGCGTGCGTGAATACGAATGGCACATTCCCTATGGCGTGGTCCGCACCACGGAAGACGGGCGGCTGGCCGGCTTTGAGGAAAAGCCGCGGCGGACCGAATTCGTGAATGCCGGCATCTATGTGCTCTCGCCGTCCGCACTTGAGCTTGTGAAGGGTGCCGGCATGCTGGACATGCCGACGCTGTTCGAGCGGGTGGAGAGCGCATTTGGCGCGCCTGCCGTTTATCCGTTGAACGAATACTGGCTCGACATCGGCCATCTCGATGATCTTCAGCGCGCGCAGGATGACCTGCCGAGAGTGTTTCAGTGATGCGCCGCGCGCTGGTCATCGGCTATGGCTCGATCGGCCGGCGTCATGCGCAGATTCTCCAGACCCTTGGCTTTACGGTCTCTGTCGTCAGCCGACGGGGTGAGGCTGCGGGTTATGAAACCTTCGGCAGCGCGGAGCAGGCGCTCGCGGCGCGGAGCTTCGACTATGTCGTGGTGGCCACGGAGACTGCCACGCACCTGCCGGCCCTCGTCGCGCTTGCGCGCGCCGGTTATACGGGTGCTGTGATGGTCGAGAAGCCTCTGCTGGAGACATCTCAGCAGATGCCGGAAGCAGCGTTTGCATCGGCGGGCGTCGGCTACAATCTCCGCTTCCATCCTGTCGTGATGGCCTTGCGCGAAGCACTTCAAGGCTGCGCCGTCGAGATGGCCAGCTTCCATGTCGGCCAATGGCTGGGCGACTGGCGGCCGGATCGCGACGTTGCGCAGTCCTATTCTGCCACTCGCGCGGGCGGAGGCGGGGCCTTGCGCGATCTCAGCCACGAACTCGATCTCGCCAACTGGCTGTTCGGCCCATGGCGCCGGGTTGCCGCGCTGGGTGGCAAGCTTGGCAGCGTGACTGTGGATGCGGACGATGGATGGGGCATTCTCCTCGCATGCCCGCGCTGTCCCGTCGTCACCATCCAGTTGAACTGCCTTGATCGCGTCGCGCGGCGGACGATCACCGTTCATGCGGAGGGCAAAACCTGGCATGCGGATCTCATCGCAGCGACGCTTGAACACGGCGGCACCACCCAAGCTTTCAGCACGGAGCGCGACGATACCTTCATGGCGATGCATCGTGCCTTGATGAATGGCGGCGGCGACTTGTGCAGCTTCGACGAAGGGCTCCGGGTCGTTGCCCTGATCGATGCGGTGGAGCGGGCATCCGCGGAGCAGGTCTGGGTCGGGAGCGCGGCGGCGTGAGGCGGCTCTGCACCATCTGTGTTCGCGGCGGCTCCAAAGGCGTGCCGAACAAGAATATCAGGCGGCTGCAAGGGCGTCCGCTGCTTGCGCATTCGATCGCGCATGCAAGACAGAGCGGCCTTTTCGAGCGCGTCGCCGTATCGTCCGATTCTGATGAGATTCTTGAGGTCGCGATGCAAGCCGGCGCCGACGACCTGATCGAGCGCCCGTCCGATATGGCTACCGATACGGCAGCAAAAATTCCGGCTATCCATCATGCGCTGTTGAGCGTCGAGCGGCGGCATGCGGCAAGCTATGATACGCTGGTCGATCTAGACGCCACATCGCCGTTGCGGATCGTGTCGGACATCGCCGGCGCTGTTGATCTGCTGGAGCGCAGCGGCGTGACCTCGGTGATTACCGGCAGCGCGTCCCATCGCTCGCCCTATTTCAACCTTGTCGAGGCGCGGGATGACGGCAGCGTCGCGGTGTCGAAGCCACTGCCTGTCGGGATCGTACGCCGGCAGGATGCCCCGAAGACCTATGACATGAACGCATCCATCTATGTGTGGCGGACAGCGCCGTTCCGGCATGATCCCAGGGTTTTCTATCCCGACACCCGCATTTTCGAGATGCCGCCGGAGCGTTCTCACGACATCGACTCGCCTTTGGACTTCGAGGTTGTTGATTTCCTGATGCGGCGGTCAGATACGGAGTTTCCCCGATGACCTCGACAGCAGATGTCGTCCGCGTGTTCATTGGCTATGATGCGCGGGAGGAGGTGGCCTTCCACGTGTTGCAGCGGTCGATTCACGAACGCTCGTCGCTGCCCGTTTCCGTTACGCCGATCCGGCTGTCGCAGCTTGCCGGCGTTTTCCGCCGCGAGCGAAACTCGCTCCAGTCCACCGATTTTTCCTTCTCCCGCTTCCTGACGCCATGGCTGTGCGGTTATCAGGGCTGGGCCATCTTCATGGATTGCGACATGGTGATGCGGGAAGATGTAGCGAAGCTGTGGGCGCTGCGGGACCAGTCCTATGACGTGATGGTCGTGAAGCACGATTATCAGCCCAAGGACGACGTCAAGTTTCTCGGTGCGGTGCAGACAAAATACGAGAAGAAAAACTGGTCGAGCATGATGCTGTTCAATTGCGCGGCCTGCACGCGGCTGACGCCGGATTACGTCAACACCGCGAGCGGCCTCGAATTGCATCAGTTCAAGTGGCTTGATGGCGACGAGCGTATCGGTTCGATACCAGAGACATGGAACTATCTCGTTGGTGAATATCCCCATCGCGAGGACGCGGCGCTGGTGCATTACACGCTGGGCGGACCATATTTTGCCGAATATCGCGATTGCGACTATGCGCAAGAGTGGTTCGACGAGCGCGACAGGCTGATGACCGTCGAGGAGCGGAAGTTGGGCTCCTGATGTCCGATCCTCGCGCCTTGTTCGACTTGTCCGGTCGCGTGGCTGTCGTCACCGGCGCGGCGGGGATTCTTGGGCAGCATTTCGTTGCCGGCCTGGTGGCGCATGGGGCGCGCGTGGCGGCGTTCGATTTGAACGAGGACGCGCTTCAGCGTCTGGTCGCGAGCGCCGATGGCGGACATGGCGGGACAATCGTTCCGATCGCCTGTGATATCCGGGACAAGGTGGCGCTGACGGCGGCCGTAGAACGGGTCGAACGCGATCTAGGTCCGATCGATATCCTGCATAACAACGCCGCGACGAAGGGCGGCGATCTGGCGGCGTTTTTTGCCGACATTGAAGATTATTCGGAAGCGACATGGCGCGAGATCATGTCGGTCAACATCGATGCGATGTTCTTTGTGGCGCAGGCTGTCGGCAGCCGCATGGCACGGCGCCGGCGTGGCTCGATCATCCAGACCGGCTCCATCTATGGCCTGATGGGCCCGGATTCGCGAATCTATGAAGGGTCTGAATATCTTGGACGCCAGATCAATACGCCGCCGGTTTATGCCGCCTCGAAAGCGGCTGTTGTCGGGCTGACGAAATATCTCGCCGCGATGTGGGGCAACGACCAGGTGCGGGTGAACACGCTCGTGCCCGGCGGTGTCTCCAGCGGCCAGAATGAGACGTTCGACGCAAAATATTCGGCGCGGGTGCCGTTGCGGCGCATGGCGCAGCCGCAGGAGATGGTCGGCGCGCTGATCTATCTGGCCTCCGACGCATCCAGCTATGTCACCGGCCAGACCCTCGTGGTCGACGGTGGCCTGAGTGCCTGGTAGAAACCTCGAAGAGAATCTTTGACGCATGACATATCGCCATCCGTATCCGAGCGCTGTCGACAAGGTGAAGTTTTCGCCGGCTGCCGAAGGCCGCGAGATAAAATATGGCCTGCCGCGGAGCATCGCGTTTTGCAGCCGTTGCGTGATCTCCAACCAGCGGCCGAATTCGGCCGTGGAGTTCAAGCATACGCGCGAGAGCCAGAAGACCACGATTGCATTCGATACGGACAATGTCTGCGATGCCTGCCGTGTGGCCGAGCAGAAGCATGGCACGATCGATTGGGAAGCGCGCGAGCGCTCGCTCGTTGCCCTGTGCGACAAATTCCGCAGCCGCAATGGTTCCTACGACTGCATCGTGCCCGGCTCCGGCGGCAAGGACAGTTTTTATGCGGCGCATGTTCTCAAATACAAATACGGTATGCATCCGCTCACGGTGACCTGGGCGCCGCATATCTATACCGACTGGGGATGGAAGAATTTCCAGTCCTGGATTCATGCGGGCTTTGACAATTATCTCTGCACGCCGAACGGGCGCATCCATCGCCTTTTGACGCGGCTCGCGGTGGAAAATCTGTTCCACCCGTTCCAGCCCTTCATCCTCGGCCAGAAGCAACTCGCGCCGAAGATGTCGATCCTTCACCAAATTCCGCTGGTGTTCTACGGCGAGAACGAAGCGGAATATGGCAACCCCATTCAGGACACCGGGACCGCGCAGCGCCAGTGGGACTATTTCGCGGCCCAGGACGAAAAGGACATCTTCCTCGGCGGGGAGGCCATGGCAGACCTGAAGGCTCATTACGGCATGGAGCAGGTCGATTTCGAGCCTTATCTTCCGGCCGATCCCGAAGGCTTGAGCCGCGTCGGCACGGAAGTCCACTATCTGGGATATTACCTCAAGTGGCATCCGCAATCCGCTTACTATTACTCGGTCGAGCACGGCGGCTTTCAGGCCAGCCCCGAGCGGACACCGGGCACATATTCAAAATACAATTCGATCGACGATCGGATCGACGATTTTCATTACTACACGACATGGATCAAGTTCGGCATCGGCCGCGCGACCTACGATGCCGCGCAGGAAATCCGCTCGCGGGACATCACCCGTGAGGAGGGCGTGGCGCTGGTCCGGCGCTTTGACGGTGAATTTCCCGAACGCTTCGCGGATCAGATCTTTGAATATCTCTCCTTGCCGGAGAACGAATTTCCTGTCGCGTCGAAGAACTTCGAGCAGCCGATTTTCGACCGGGCCTATTTCGATGTATTGACGGATCAGTTCCGCTCTCCGCATCTGTGGACCCGGACGAACACAGGCTGGAAGCTGAACGGCGCTGTGTTCGACACGCCAGCGGCCTGATGCGTACGATCCGCCTTATCGCGCGCCTCGACGTCAAGGCGCCGAATCTGATCAAGGGCATTCACCTTGAGGGGCTGCGCGTCATTGGCGATCCTAATATGTTCGCCAGGCGTTATTACGACCAGGGCGCGGACGAATTGCTCTATATGGATGTCGTCGCGAGTCTCTATGACCGGAACAGTCTGCTGGATATCGTGGAGCGCACCACGCAGGAAGTTTTCGTGCCCATGACCGTGGGTGGTGGTGTGCGTTCCGTGGAAGATGCCGGAAAGCTGCTGGCGTCCGGCGCGGACAAGGTCAGCCTCAACACCGCGGCGATCAAGCGGCCGGTGTTGATTTCTGAAATCGCGCGCCGGTTCGGCAGCCAGGCGGTCGTGCTCTCCATTGAGGCGAAACGGCAGACCAGCGGCCGCTGGGAAGCCTTCACCGACAACGGCCGCGAGCGGACTGGCCTTGATGCTGTGGAATGGGCCAAGCGCGGCGCGGAGCTGGGGGCGGGCGAGCTGCTGATAACGTCGGTCGATCAGGAGGGGACTCGCAAAGGGTTCGACATACCGCTCATGAAGGCCGTCACGGATGTGGTCAGCATTCCCGTGATCGCGTCGGGCGGCATGGGGCAGATAAGTCATGCAGTCGATGTCGTGAATAACGGACATGCGGATGCGATTGCTATCGCTGATATGCTTCACTACGACCGTGCGACGATCAACTCCATCCGCCGGGGCCTGCTGGATGCAGGCATTTCCGTTCGCCTCGACACGAGGGCGGCGTGATGGCGCCGCAGCCGAAAGTCACGGTGGTGCAGTATGGCATGGGCAACGTGCTCTCGGTGTGCCGTGCGCTTGAACATTGCGGCGCGCAGGTGGAGTTGACAACGGACCCTGCGGCGGTTGCGGCCGCCGAGCGTCTCGTGCTCCCGGGCGTGGGCGCGTTCGGGGATTGTATGGCGGCGCTGGCTGGCCGGCGGCTCATCGACCCCATTCGCGAGTTTGTTGCGACGGGGCGGCCGTTCCTCGGCATATGCGTCGGGATGCAGATCCTGATGGATGCGAGCGAGGAGTTTGGAGACCATGCGGGGCTGGGCTTCATTCCCGGCCGTGTCCGGCAGATCGAGACCCATTCCAGCACAGGAGCGGCGCGGAAAATTCCTCATATCGGATGGACTTCGATTGAGCCCGCGTCGAGAAAGCACGCCTGGGCGAGGTCGCCGCTCAGTGCTGTCGACCCCGGAACGCCGTTCTATTTCGTGCATTCCTTTACTGCGGCACCGAGCGACTCGACAGACCTTCTGGCGTGCGCAGACTATGCCGGCGCGGAAGTGGTCGCGGCGGTCCAACGCGACAACATCACGGGAATGCAATTTCACCCCGAGAAAAGCGGGCCGGCAGGTCTCGCAGTGATGGGCGCTTTCCTGTCATGAAGTCTGCACCCTTGCAAAAGCTGGTCATCACCAGCGCCCGCACCTGGTCTTTCCCGGATTTGCGCGAGTTGTGGTCGTTTCGCGAACTGCTGATGACCTTCATCATGCGTGACATCAAGGTCCGCTATAAACAGACGGCAATTGGCATTCTCTGGGCGGTGATCCAGCCCGTGGTCACCATGGTGGTGTTCACGCTCATCTTCGGCCGGCTCGGCCAGTTGCCGTCCAATGGGCTTCCTTATCCCGCCTTCGTTCTCGCCGCGCTGCTGCCGTGGCAACTGTTCGTCAAAGCCTTGACCCAAGGCAGCATGAGCATGGTGGCGCTTGGGCCGATCATGGCGAAGATCTATTTTCCACGCCTGATTGCGCCTGTGTCCTCGGTGCTGGCTGGCTTGATCGACTTCGCCATTGCTTTCGCAATCCTGATTCTCATCATGCTTTGGTATGGTATCGCGCCCGGACCGCAGGTGCTTCTTGCGCCGTTTTTCGTCCTGCTGGCGCTGTGCGCTGCGCTGGCTGTGTCGCTTTGGCTAAGTGCATTGAATGCGGAGTTTCGGGACGTGCAGCACGCGCTGCCTTTTGTCGGTCAGATCTGGATGTTTTTGACGCCGGTGGTCTACCCCGCATCCCTCGTGCCTGAGGCATGGCGCTGGGTCTATCTGCTCAATCCGATGGTTGGCGTCGTAGAAGGGTTCCGCTGGTCGCTGCTCGGAGGGCCGACTCCTGCGCTGATGGGCATGGTGGTTTCCACCGTTGTGATGCTGGCGCTGCTCGTCGGCGGGCTCTTCTATTTCGCCCGTTACGAAAAAGCTTTTGTGGACAGGCTATGACGGTTGCCGAATCGATCCGGGTCGAGAAACTTGGCAAACGCTATCGGCTGGGACAGCTCGAACCTTATCGAACGCTGCGTGACACCCTCGTTTCCCTCGCAACGCGACGCGAGCGATCGAATCCTCCCAAAGAAATCTGGGCTCTGAAGGACGTCAGCTTCAGCGTAAGGCGCGGTGAGGTGCTGGGACTGATTGGCCGGAACGGCGCCGGCAAGAGCACGCTGCTGAAGCTGTTGACGCGGATCACGTCCCCCGATGCGGGCCGGATAGAAATGGAAGGCAGGGTCGGGGCGCTGCTCGAGGTCGGCACCGGCTTTCACCCGGAATTGAGCGGCCGGGAAAATATCTACATGAACGGATCGATTCTCGGCATGTCGCGTCGCGACATCAACCGCAAGTTCGATCAGATCGTCGATTTTGCGGGCGTGGAAAATTTCCTCGACACGCCTGTGAAGCGCTATTCGAGCGGCATGCGCGTGCGGCTTGGCTTCGCCGTTGCGGCACATCTTGAGCCGGATATCCTGGTGGTGGACGAAGTGCTGGCTGTCGGTGACGCCGAATTCCAGCGCAAATGCCTTGGCCGGATGAACGAAGTGGCAGGAGAAGGGCATACGGTCCTGTTCGTCAGCCATCAGATGGAGGCGATCCAGTCATTATGCACCCGGGCTATCTGGCTGGAACAGGGAAGCGTTGCGAGAGATGGCCCTGCCGGGGAGGTCGTGCCCGATTATCTTGCCAGCGCACGCTTCCGAGAAAGCGAGACTTTGAGCGGACGTGTTGACCGTTCCGGTGAAGGTCGCATCAAGGTAACTCTCATCGATACCGACGATGGAGCTGGGCGCCCTCCGCGCACGGGTGCGCCGCTGCATATAAGAATGAGAGTGGAGGGCGAATTCCGGCGCGGCAACGATGAAGCCCTCAGCGTGAGAATTGCCATTCGGGATTCAATGGAGCGGGTTGTAACGGTTTTTAGCAACGAGTTTGTGGGAGTAGACTTGCGAAGCGACGGCAGTTCTTGGATTGTCTGTTCGGTGCACGAGCTTCCGATTGTTCCTGGAGGCTACTATTTGGACTTCTCGTTGCGGGTGAACGGTCTGCTTGAAGATAAGGTATTTCGCGCCGCTTCCTTGGAGATCGTGTCGGGCGATTTTTTTGGAAGTGGCAAAAGCGAGCATCTGGGCTTCTTTCACGTCAAGCAGCAGTGGAGCATGGCGCAATGACTGGCATTGCAGCGCGATGTGTGATGTTGGCGCGGCGGTTGAAATGGCTGTTTAACCTTGCTGTACCAGGGAATGTCGGGATCGGATGCCAGATTCATCCAATGGCTCGCTTTGAAGGTCACGTTGGGAATGTTCGGCTGGGGAATAATGTTATTATTAGCGCATATGCGCTCATCTATTGCCATAAGAATGGCAGCATCGAGATCGGCGACGGGAGCTATATCGGTGATGGTGCAATCGTGCACACCGGGAAAAAGGACGGTCGGATTCTAATCGGTCGGAACTGCACGGTGCAGGCATACTCCACGGTTTTTGGACATGGGGGCTGCCGGATCGGCGATTTCGTGCGTATCGGGCCTCGGACCGTCATTATTCCAGCCAATCATGTCTTTGAAGATGCAAACACTCCGATCTATCAGCAAGGGCTGACTCGACAGGGAATTTCAATTGGAAATGATGTCTGGATCGGCGCTGGCGTTGAAATTCTGGATGGCGTGACGGTTGGAAGCGGCGCTGTCATTGCCGCTGGTGCTGTCGTCAATCGATCCGTTGATGAAATGACAATCGTTGGTGGCGTTCCAGCGAAGAAAATCGGAAAGCGAGGGGAGGCTCCTTCTGTTGCCGGAGAATAGGCCACTCGTAGCTCCGGCTGGTTATTCCATCGCATGAATATCATCTGCTTCGACAGGGCGGATGTTCTTTGCAGGCCGGACGAGGTGCGGAAAATTCTGTGCCTGACCCCGTCTTCGTATATGGAGGCCCGGCTTGGTGGACTGGATGCATCCAGCACAGTTGATATTTTTTCGGATTATGATCACGCCCGCTGTGTCGCTGCCGCGCGGCAGGCGCGGCAGGAGATGGATGTTGCGGTAAAGCACAGCAGCTTGCCGGAAGCGATTAAGCATATGGCGCGGCAGTCGGTATGGACCGTTGCGGCTGTCATCCAGCGTCTTGAAAGAACGTTGCCGCGGGGCCGGATGGAGGTTCGCGACCGGACGGGACGATGGAGATCGGTCTTCGGCTTCGAGGAAGCGGCAAATGTTCTATTTCCCCGCATCATTGAGAGCGGGCTCGGACACAGGCTGAGAGGGCGGCGACCGCCCGCGGGCGGCTTGTATGAGCGTCTGTCGCGGCTTGCGACGATCCGCAGGCGGGGCACGCCGGTCGTGGTCACGTCTGCCAAATTGAAGCTTGGCTTCGACCGGATGATGGAGCAAACCGGGCTGGTGCTCCGCAGGATAGACCTGACGAGCGGTAGCTGGAGAGACTATCCGCATCTGCTCACGGCTCTCCTGAGGCAGAACGGTGTCATCGCCGTCGCGCCCGTTGCCGTAACTGACGAAGAATTTCGCTCGTGCTGTGCTGAACTGAGCCGGTTTGCGGCGGCACTTACTCACCGGGGCACGCGCGCCGCCTGGGTGATGTATCAGCCATATCTACAAGCCAATCTTGCCGGGATGCTGGCGCTCAGGCGTCATGCAGAACGTCTGGGACGTGCTGGCGATACCCCTGTCGCCGCGGTCAGCTACGAAGCCAACGGCTGGGCGAGCGCGGCCGTGCTTGACGGCGCCCATCAGGCCGGCGGAGAGACGGTTATTATCAATCATAATTGCCATTCTCGAACCGGAGACGCGATAACCGACGATGTGATCGATACGCTTTTCGACCAACGTAAACGTGCTCCTTTCGTCACCCGCGCCGTGCATTGGACGCCTTCCGACGCGGCTTATATCGGCTCCAGAAGCAGGCCGGGCGAGCCACAAGGCCTTTCCTGCCGCTTGAGCTATCCGGCGGTGATCGCGCGCCGCGCAGCCGAGCCGTTTCGCATTATCCATGCGGGAAATTATCAAAATTGGTCAGATTTCTTTCCCTGGGTAGCGGAAACGTCTGACGAATTCGTTCGAGGGATTCGGCTGCTCTCCGAGGCGGTCGCCGGCCTAGAAGGTGTAGAACTGGAATTTCGGATCCGGCCGAAGTTTGAGGCCGATGCGGATGTCGTCCGCCGGTCGGTTGTCGCCGCGGACAACATCCGGGTAACTTCGACAGACGAGGATTTTCTCACCCGGTTAAGTAATAGCGAGCTTTTGATCACCTATTTCTCGACGACAGTGATGCAGTCCCTCCAGATGGGTCTTCCCGTGCTGCTATGGGGCAGCACGCGCCGTTTCACGCAGGTGCCGGCGCGGACCGTGCCGCCTGATGCGACGAGCCGAAGCGCGGTTTATGCGGTGGAGGACGCGGCAGACCTGCGGCCGATGCTGGCTGCCATCCGCGATCATCACCGTGGCCGGCCGTTGTCGGAATCGGAGTTGTCCGCCTATCGTTTTGACAGTGATGTCGGAGATGCAGCGTGCATCGCCGCAACGCTTCGAGACTCCATCATTCGGAGCGCCGAATGATCACAGCCGGCGTTCTTGCGGGGCTGTTGATGCTGGTCGGAGCAGCGGCGGTTGGCATGTTCTGGGCATTGCCGAAAGTGCGTGGTCTGCTCCGGGATGTTCGGGAGATGCGGGCTGCCGTGGAAGAGATGCGTTCTCTGGTGGTCCATCTGGTCCAGACGGTTCGTGCGCCAGCGTTGCTTCCGGATCCGCCAACACCTTTTGCTGCGGGCGATTGGGAACAGATCGGCGGGGACGGTCTCGGCTGGCAGGGTGACGAGTTCTACAAGGTGCGGAGCATCGTGTGCGATGGAGGACAGCTCTATGCCAGCCTGACGGGCCCACGGCAGGACGGTCCGCAGGGAGAGGTTTGGTGCCTTTCGGAAGGAAACTGGCGTTGCATCGGCGGCAATGACGATCGCGCCTGGCCGGCCAGCCCGGCTTTTGTTGACCAATTGGCCATGCATCAAGGCGTGCTTTATGCGGGCGCTTCTCATGGTTTGTGGCGCTGGAAGGATGACGCATGGATGCTGGTCGAAGGATCGGCGGGCGCGGATGCCGGTATATATGCTTTTGCCGATGGGCCGGAAGGGTTGGCTCTGAGCTTCTGGGGCAGGCCGGGCGTCGCGCTGCTTCGGGATGGCCGGATGGAGCGGCTTCCGGGCCCCGAGGGCGGTTGGGGCGAAGAGGCCCGCACGGTTTACAGCCTGTGTTACTTTCGAGGGCAACTCTATGCGGCCACCGGCACCGGACGCCTGCGGGGCGAAGGCGGGATGGTTTTTCGATATGACGGCCGAACCTGGGAGAGGATCGGCGGGTGTGGCATTCGCGGAAGCTGGTCGGTCCCGGCAGTCCCTTTTGTGCTTAGCTTGCGGGCTTTCGGAAACCGGCTGATTGCGACGCTGTCCCGTCCTTCCGATTTGCCGGCGGCCGCTTCGAATGTCTGGACCTTTGACGGCGAGACCTGGTTGCCGGTTGGCGTCGGTCATACGCCGGCGCTGATGGCGAGTTCGTTGATCATGAACGACGCAATCGTCTATCATGGGCGGCTCGTGGTTGCGACGGGAGACAGCAGCCATCGCGATGCTCGGGTCTGGAGCCTTGAGGCGGGCCAGCGATGGCAGGACATTTCAGGCACGGCGCTCGCGAGGCCGCTCGATCGATATCCGGGAGGCACGTGGATTTACTGTCTCGCCACTGATGGAATCTCGCTTTACGCCGGGACAGCCGGCCACCAGGGGGCTGCTCGGATTTTCCGTTTTCGTCCGCGCGTTACGGAGGAACTGTAATGACCACGAAAAATGTGAAGCTCGATCAGGATAAATTCTGGCGGGATGGGTTCGTGGTGCTCCGTGGCCTGTTCTCGCGCAGCGAGTTCCGGACGCTGCGCGAACGGGTCATGGAGTCGCTCCATGCCCGAGAGCGGGACGGCACGCCGGTCGTGGACTGTCTCGCCGAAACGGTGCTGGCTCCTTACGTTTATGACGAACGCCTGCTGACGGTGGCGCGGCGTCTCCTCGGCTCCAGCGATATTGCCTATTTTGGTGACAGCAACTACGCCGTAGTCGGTCATAACTACGAGCCGGGCCGTGATGTGGGCGGCTGGCATCGCGATAATACGGATCGGTCCGATACCACCCTGCCGGATTGGAATGGGCGCTACAGTTTGATCCGCTTTGGCCTCTATCTCCAGGACCATGGCGGCACGTCCGGCGGCCTGATCGTGCGTCGCACGTCTCATGATCGAATTCTGCGCGGCTGGCGCGCTCATTTGGCCGATCGATATCTGAATACGCGCGAAGGCGATGTCGGGGTCTGGAGCATGAGAATCCAACATGCCGGCCTGGGGCGCTGTTTGCGTGGCATGCCATGGCTCCCGTTGGGGCCACACTGGCAGAAGGCGCTGCCCGAGGCTCTCCAAGCACCGTTCGGTGCGGAGGAACGGGCAGGTTTCTGGGTTTCTTACGGCCTCAACGACCATCATCTCCAGCGTCATTGCGATTATCTCGTTCGTCGCACGGAGCGGCTCGAGATGTGGCGCGATGCTTATTATTCCGCCGAGACACGCGCGGCCTGCGCCCGAGCCGGCCTGACGATCATCGATATGCCTGCACGCATCCGCGCCATGCTGGAAGCCGGAGAGACTGTTGGCGACCAGCGGCGGCATTATCAGCTTGCCGTCTGACGGAGCCGGTTTGATGGACGTTTATGCCGGCAAGCATCAAGGCTCTCAGGCCGTGGAACGCTATTGGCGCAAGCTGTCGAATAGGATCGACCGTCTTCGTCATGGCATCGAGCATGACGTCCTGTCCCTTCACGCCTATGGGGCGGTGTTTGACTGCACCATCGGAGTTGGCCGGTTTCTCGGTACGCTGCCTAAGGTCACGAGCGAATCCGGAATGGATATTTCAGAAGAGTTCGTCGGCCATGTGCGCGAGGCGCATCAGAATGTCATGGTGGTGACGGGCGACCTTTCCGTGGGCATCGCTGAGCCGGACAATCGTTTCGACACGGTGATCTGCCTTCGGAGCCTTTCCGCGATCGGCGGCCTCGCAGCGATACTTCCCGATATGGTGCGCATTGCGAAGCCGGGCGGTCATGTGATCGTGGATTATGGTCGCCGTCCAGTTACGGTGACGCTGAATGGCCAGCACGTCACGACGGATGGTGAGGATTTTGACCGCATCGTCCGTGATCTGAACGCTGATACTGTCGCCCGGGTGTTATGTGACGCTCTGCTGACGCGCCTCAAACGGCGCGGTCGCATTTTCCGTTTCTTCACTCAGGGGCCTGGCCGGCATATTCCCGACAGCATGCTGCTCGGATTGGAGCGGATGGCAGTTCCGCTCTTTTGGGAGCGGCAGATCGTCGTCTTGCGCAAGCGGATGCCGGATCGTGCCTGAGAAGAGCATAGCTCTGATCGGCGTTCTGGAATACGGCGAATTTCCCGAGATGCTGCGCGGCGCCGATGTTGTGCGGCGGGCGCTTGGCTGCGAGGTTGTCGTCTTCTTCACCAAGCGGGTCTACACGCGGCTTGTGGAGGATACGCAGGCCGTGATCGACCATGGGCATCGCTGGATGGACTGGCGCGGAGAGATCCATGATGCGCCCGCTGCGCCATCGCACAGTGTGCGGGGGATGGAAAGCACAGAGGTGTCCGAAGGCGTGGAACCGGTTTTGTTTTCTCGAAAACCCTCTCGGCGGGGAGTTCTGGCTGTCCTCATCGCAGCCGCGGCTCCCTGGACGGTGCTTCAGAAGGCGGGAGCGGGTGCCGTTTCAGGAGCCAAGGCAGCGGTCGCGGATATCGTGAATCTTGTCGCTGACTATCGACGCTTCCGCGCCCGGGCGCAGATCATGAGTGACGTATTGCAGCACACTGCGCCAAAGCTCGTGATTGTCGGTCAGGACCCGGTCGGATCCGATCTTGCATTTCTGCTCCATCGGGCGCGGAAGCATCATATTCCAACTCTGATCCTGCCTTTTGCGATGTTTAATCTCAAGGAGATTGCTGAATACGCAGCACAGCGTAGCGATCATCATGCCCGTGGTGCATTGGCTCGCATCGTTGCGACGTTGGTTCCGCAATGGAGCGTAGCTTATCGCGGCCTCCGGCTTTTGCGGCTTTCCGCGCCGCGTGCGGCGGCTCTCGAACTGGCGGGCCTCGTGGATGGTCCGCCCTGGTTGCCGTGCGGGTCGTCCGGAAGTGTGATTGCTTGTGACAGCGCGGTCGCGCGCGATGAGTTCATCCGCATGGGCGTGGATGGCGAGCAGCCGATGGTGGTAGGTGCGCCGGTGCATGATCGGCTCTTTGCGATTTTGTCCGAAGGGGCAGAAGGCCGGCAGCGATTTTTGCAAGCCTGGCAGATGCGCGAGGGGCGGCCGCTGCTGGTTTGTGGCTGGCCGGCCAATATCTTTCCCTGGCTTGGCGGAAGGCCGATTGCCTTCCCGGATTATGCAGCGGTGGCGCGACTGTGGGCTGAAATTCTTGCCCAGATGTGTGCACAGCACGACATCAATGTTCTTGTCTCGGCGCATCCCAAAACTTCTGATGATGAGCTCGAGGCGGCTCGCATGGCAGGGCTCGCCGTAGTTCGTGGTGAAACGGAGAGGATGATCGCGCATTGCGATCTTTTCACTACCCTGAACGGCTCTTCGATCACGGCCTGGGCTATTGCCTGCGGCAAGCCTGTGGTTCTGTTTGATTGTTTCGAGACTGGTTATCGCGAGTTTCTCGGCCTTCCCGGCGTGGAGATGACGTATTCCGCCGATGCATTCAGAGAAGAACTCGCTCTGCTGTGCCGGGACGAGCCCGCGCGTCGCCGGCTGGCACTAGCCCAGCAGAAAGTCGCTCCTGCCTGGGGCGTTCTCGACGGCAAGGCGGAACAGCGGCTTGGTGCGCTCATGCGCGCTCTTGCGAGCGCAGATGCCGCCGTCAATCATCGAGCGGCTGCATAATAACGATGCGTGCATTTTTCATCGAATGCTCCGGTGAACATTGGGTCGGCGTGGGGGAAGCGCTGGCGACGGCTCGCGGGTGGGAGCCTGTGCTCTGGACCGGGGACGCAGATACACGGAGGCTTGTTTCGGAAGTTTTTCTTGATTGTGCGGTCCTGGTCGGTGTGGATGAGACTCGGAATGCCGGTCCCGCCGTCGCGCCTGAATTGCCGCTTGACGGTCCGCTGCTACGAGCGTTGGCGGCGGACGAAGCCATTGGGCTGGCGATGATGGATCGTATGGACCATGCGCCTTCCGTACTGTCCCACGATACCCGGCGACGCCACTGGTATGCTTTGTTGCGACGCTGGAATGGCATTCTGAATGCATTGACGCCCGATATCGTGGTCTTTTCCATCGCGCCTCATGCCATTTATGATTATGCGCTTTATGCGCTCTGCAAGCATCACGGCATCGAAACGCGGATGTTCGAGCGTTCGGCGCTGCCTGGGCTGGTTCACATCATTCATCGCTTTGAGGAAGGCTCGCCGCAGATCCGCACGGCGCTGGAACTAGGCGAATCGTCGATCAGCGCGCGTGGGCAGCAGCATCTCGCCGGGCTGCGTTCCGGCGGCGGGGGCGCCGTGCCGGAGAACTATCGCAAGAAATTGGCCGAACGGAAATTGCTGCGCGGCAATGGCGGCCAGATGCGGAGTGGCTTGCTGCGCATCATTGGTCTCGAACTTCGACGCACGGCATATCTGCTACGCCACCGGCGTCCGCCACAGAACTACATGCTGCGTGAAGATGCAGCGGGCCGTCTCGTCGCGCCGGGTCTGTTCGGTTGGCTTGCTGCGCGGTGGCGCGGACAATGGCGCAAGCTGTGCCTGGCCCGGCTGCACCAAAGGCTGGCACAGGAGGTCGATCTGCGCGGGCCGTTCGTGCTGCTCGCGCTCCATTTCCAGCCAGAGCGCGCCGTGGTGCCGATGGCCGGTATTTTCTGCGATCAGCTTCTCATAGCTGATATGATTGCACGCAACCTGCCGAATGGCTGGCGTCTTGTCGTGAAGGAGCATCCCTGGCAACTGGTGCCCTTCGGCCGTGGCGAACTGGGGCGACAGCCGGGATTCTATCGCGAGATCGCGGAGATGCCGAACACGATGCTCGCTCCTCTGAATGCAGATACCCAGGAGCTTTTGCGTCATGCTCGCGCGGTTGTTACCGTGACCGGTTCTGTGGGATGGCAGGCCATTGCCTGTGGTATCCCTGCGCTGGTATTCGGCGCGGCGTGGTATCGCGACGCGGACGGAGTCCATGGCATCGATGATCTTGATTCCTGCCGAGCGGCTCTCGCGCGGATCGCGAATGGAGAGGGGCCAGCGGTTGGCGCAGCGGAACGCATGATCGCCGCATTGGAGCAGGTTGCGGTTCCGGGAGTTCTTGAGCCTTCGCTCGAAGCGGCTGATCATCTCGACTTGCGGTCTGCCGTTGCCGCGATGGCGGATGCGCTCGCGGCCAGCGCAAGGCCGACAACGCCTTACGGATTGACGGCTTCGTGAATCTTCATCCGTCCTTGGATGCTGTTGCCTGCCAGCCGCGCATTCTCATCATGGCGAGCCGCGTTGCGCCGGCACGGGAACTGATGGCTTTCGCCCGCGGCGTCGTGCGTGATGGTCGTGCCCGGCCGATCGTCGTCTTTTCTTCGACCGCTGTTGCTGCGGCGACGTTGCGCGAGCCCGCCGAAGGTATGGACATCATCCAGCCAAACTCCGAGGCTCCCGGTGGCACCCACGGGACCTCCGGTCGTGGCGAAGGCACCATTCGAGCGATGCTTCGACAGTTCGCGCGCTTGGCGTTGCCGCGCGAATTGCTGGCGTATATCGATACCCTTCAACAACTTGATCGCGGTTCGGTGATGGTGAGCCGCTTGATTGCCGCGTATCGTCCTGTTGCCGTGGTCGTGGCAGATGACCGGGCTCTCGGAACTGATGTGGGTGCGGTTCATGCGGCGCGCCGCGCGGGCATTCCCAGTCTTGCCGTTCCCTTTGCGGTTTCCGAATCCAATGCCGATGCTGCCTATCGGGGAACCAAGCCATGGTTCGATGCGAAATCGTGGCGCAATCGGGTCTTGTGGCAGCGCCTGCTGAAACGGCATCCCGAGCAGGTTGGTGAATTCAACGGCAGGCAGCTGATTTTTCTGACCCCGGGGCAGATATTTGCCTTGTCTCGTCGTGGAATATCTTTTTCGGCACCTTGGAGTTATGGCGGCGGGCCGACGGACCGGATCTGTGTCTTCGGCAAGGCCGATGTTGCGCGATTTCGCGCAGCCGGTGTTCCTGAAGACAAGATGATTGTCTCCGGCCAGGCGTCTCTGGACACACTTCATGCGCGCCGGCAGGACCATCGGCAGACCGCGGACGGTTTGCGTCAACGATATGTGCTCGGCGATGAAAGTATTGTCATTATTGCGCTGCCCCAGCATGCGGAGCATGGCTTGATGGAGCGCGGGCATCACGAGACCGAAACGAGACAGCTGCTGTCAGACTTGAGGACGACCGGTGCGGCGGTTCTGGTGAGTCTTCACCCGCGTGCGCATCACGGTGACTACAGGAAGATAATCGAGGCGTGTGGTGCCCACCTGCTCGATGAGCCGCTCTTGGATGTTATCGCGGCGGCGGACCTTTTTGTGGCAACCCATTCCAGCACATTGCGATGGGCCATCCTATGCCGTATTCCGACAGTCGTTCTGGATGATATGGCGCTTGCCGCCCATGCCTTTGGCTCCGGGAGCGGGCTTGTGCTCTTGCAGGCCAGAAGCAAGGTGAGAGAGGCCGCAGCCGCACTGCTCGAAGATTCCGCTCTGAGGGCCGAAACGATTGTGCTGCTTGATCGGATGGCGAAGGATATCGATCCTTTCGACGGCAGAAATTGCGCAAGGATCGTTGATGCCATTCTCACACAGTCAACGTCAGGGAAAAGCAGGGCAGCATGACACAATCCGGCGATTCTGTGTTGGTGATAGCCGAAGTCGGCTCCGTTCATGACGGGAGCTTCGGCAATGCCGTCAAGCTGATCGAGCTGGCAGCGGCATGCGGCGCCGATGCGGTCAAGTTCCAGACCCATATCGCGGCCGCGGAGACGCTGCGTGACGCGCCGATGCCGCCTTATTTCAAAGGCGAGCCGCGCTTCGAATATTTCGAGCGCACGGGTTTTTCCCTCGATCAATGGAAGGGGCTGAAAGCCGCTTCGGTACAGGCGGGAGTTGAATTCATCTCTTCCCCGTTCTCGAATGCGGCTGTCGAACTGTTGGAAGCGGTCGGGGTGGATCGTTACAAAATCCCGTCCGGAGAAGTGACCAACCTGCCGATGCTCGATGCCATCGGCAAAACAGGCAAACAGGTTCTGCTCTCCAGCGGGATGTCCAACTGGGCCGAACTGGACGCAGCCGTGGCTGCGATCCGGAAGTATCACGACAACATCGTGGTCCTGCAATGCACGTCGGAATATCCGTGTCCCGATACGCGCGTCGGCTTGAATGTGATCGGGGAGATGATGGCGCGCTGGAAGCTGCCGGCCGGCTATTCGGATCACACGCTGGACAATCATGCCGCCTTTGCCGCGGTTGCGCTTGGCGCGAGCATGGTGGAGAAGCATCTGACGTTCAGTCGGCGCATGTATGGGTCCGATGCGCTGAATGCCGCAGAGCCGGCCCAGTTCGCGGATCTGGTCAAAGGCATTCGCGCCGTTTCCATCATGCGCGGAACTCCCGTAAACAAGGATGATCTGGCCGCCTTTGCGGATATGAAACAGATTTTCGAGAAGTCCATCATTTCAACATGCGACATTCCTGCCGGTGCGGTTATCACGCTTGATATGGTGGCAATGAAGAAGCCAGGAAATGGATTGCCCGCGGCGCGACTTGGGGATGTTGTCGGAAGTGTCGCACGTCGTAACATTGCGGTAGATCGTTTGATCTCGGAAGACGATATCCAGTATCCGGCTTGAAACTGATAAGCACGCCGTTCGATTAAGAAAGACGATCATGGCCAAGAAGAAAATCTGCGTTGTCGTTGGTTCGCGTGCGAATTACAGTTCGATCAAGGCCGTTCTTCGTTCGGTCCAGTCCCATCCTGATCTAGAGCTTCAGCTCGTTGCCGCGGCCTCCGCCTTGCTGGATCGTTATGGCGCGGTGGTCGACATCATCCAGCGGGACGGTTTCGAGCCTGCGGCGCGGCTCTATATGCTCGTCGAGGGTGAAACGCCGGCGACCATGGCCAAGTCCACGGGGCTGGGTTTGATCGAGCTTCCCACGATTCTCGAAAAGCTGAGACCTGATGTTGTTCTCACGGTGGGTGATCGGTTCGAGACCATGGCGACGGCGCTGGCCGCGGCTTACATGAACATTCCGCTCGCGCATACGATGGGCGGCGAAGTCTCCGGCAATATCGATGAGTGCATTCGCCACGCCATCACCAAATTCGCACACATCCATTTTCCGGCCTGCGAAGATGCTGCCGAACGCATTCGTCGTCTTGGCGAAGAGCCTGAACGCGTTCATGTCGTCGGTTGTCCCCGGATGGATATCGTCGCCGAGATTCTGAATGATACGCCGGATATAGCCGATGTGTTGTCGCGGGAGGGCGTGGGTGTTCAGTTCGATGCGGAGCGGGATTTCATTCTTGTTTCGCAACATCCCGTGACTGGCGAATACGGTAGTGGAGAACAGCAAATCGAAGCCACCTTGGCCGCGGTGCGTGAAACAGGTTTTCCGGCGCTGGTGCTTTGGCCCAATGCGGATGCGGGGTCGGAGGATGTCGCGCGCGGCATTCGAAAGTATCGTGAGCGAAATCCCGATGCGCCGTTCCAGTACGTGAAGAACCTGCCGCCTGAAGTTTATATCCCGCTGATGGCGCGCACGCGGTGTCTCGTCGGGAATTCATCCAGCGCAATCCGTGAAGGTGCTTTCATCGGTACACCGTCGGTCAATGTCGGCTCCCGGCAGACCAGTCGGCAACGCGGCACGAACGTACTCGATGCGGGCTATACCAAGGCGGATATTCTGCAGGCGATCGAGAACCGGCTCGCGCTCGGCGGGCGGCTGCCTTCGGAGCCTATTTATGGCGATGGCCATGCCGGGCCGCGCATTGCCGATATTCTCGCGGGCGCCGACATCGATCTCGATAAGCGTATCACCTATTGATCGGCGTCGCGTCGCCCGCTTGTTCAGCGTTAAGCTGCTCTCGTTTCGTTACTCATCCAGCATCGGAGCTGCCGGATCGTGTCCATTCCATCCGTGCCCAACTACGGTATTCGTCCCGACTATGTGGCGAACAAGGAAAATCGCGCGCGCCGTGAAGAAGGCGCGGTGTTCTGGAGTCCGCGGCGAATTCGCTATGCCCTATGGTATCAGTGGCATGTCTATGCCTGGGCGCGGGACCTCGTGCGCAACCGCAAGATCCGGACTGCGGTGGATGTCGGGTGTGGACCGGCCGTCAAGTTCGAAGCGCTTCTCGTTCCCGAAGTAGACCGTGCCATCGGCATCGATCAGCCGCATATCATTGACTATTGCCGCAAGACCTATGCGCCAGACCGATACGTTTCGGATGATTTCGAGGCGCCGCGTCTGGACCTTGGCGAGAAAGCGGATCTCATCATCTGCTGCGACGTGATCGAGCATGTGATGGACCCTGATATTCTGCTCAGCTACATCAAACGACTGGCAACGCCGGATACCTTGATCCTGATCTCGACGCCGGACCGCGATGCCGTGCGCGGCCCCGGTTCGCTGACGCCCTCCAATGCCGACCATGTGCGGGAATGGACGGCGGCAGAATTCCGGACCTATCTTGAAGGTGCCGGCTTTGCCGTTGACGAGTTGCGGCATTTGCCGCCGCTGAAGCCCGGCCCCAATCTGCTGACAGCGGTTCATCTGCTGCATGCGCTGCGGCCCGGCCGGTCATGGCGCTTCAACATGGCGGCGCTCTGCCGCGTGAAACCGTCCGCCTGATTTCATGATGCGTCGCGTCATCGTCGTCCTGCCGTCCGCGATGATGGTGCGCAACTGGTTGAACACGCCGCTTGCCGGCAAGCTTGGCCATGCACATGACCTTGATGTGACCGTGGTGACGCCGGACCCGCGAGATCGCGTGGCCGCCGAGGATGTAGGTCTGGCGTGGCAGGAGCTGGCGCGGCCGCGCAACGGCGGCAGCATTGCGCGCCTGCGGTTCATGGCCGGATATCTTCTGCATCTCGCCCTGGTGAACCGCTTCAATGTCATTGCGCAGTTCCGAGGCGCGCGGGAGCGGCTGAAGCAGTCCCGCAGCCATCGGCGGCTTGCGTTGCGGGATGGCATGCCGGCTTCGCCGTTGTTTGGCTGGCCTGCGCCGCGCTCCCGGTCGATCTATCGTTTTCTTCATTCGCTTTATTGGAAGGCGTGGCAGCGCAACAGCGCCGTGGAAGCGTTGTTCGATGCGCAGCGGCCGGATGTGATTGTGCTGGGGCATATCCAGACGCATTTCGTTACGCCCTATGCCCTTGCCGCGCAGGCGCGGGGCGTTCCGGTTCTGGGTCTTGTCGGAAGTTGGGATCAGCCGACGACCAAGGGCCCCCTGGTGCCATTTGTCAGTCGCTATCTGGTTCAGGGGCAGGGAATCGCGAATGAACTCGCGCGCTATCATGGCGTTGCGCAAGACAATATCGCGCGCGTCGGCTGGGTGCAGTTCGACCGATATAGCTTGCCGGGCTTTGTGCCGGCGCGGGAGCAGGTGCTGAAAGACCTCGGCCTTGCTTCCGGCATGCGTTATCTCCTGTTCGGAGCTTATCCGGAGCGGCTTGGCCGGCACGAGCCCGATCTCTGCCGTCGTATCTCGGACATGCTGAAGCAGCTTCCGGATTGCGTGCTGGTGGTGCGTTGCCACCCGCTGGACCGGGAATGGGAGGCGCGGTTCGGCGCGCTTGCATCGCCCCGGATTGTCGTTCTGCCCCCGGAGCTTGAGGGGCTGGACCGTCTGGCGGGGCAGGTTCGGCATGCCGAGATGGTGCTGTCGTCTGCCGGCACCATTCTTCTGGATGCCGTTGTGCTCGATACCCCCACGATCGGGATCGCGCTGGAGGATGAAACAGAGCCTTATTACGACCGCGTGGCGCGGCGTTATGACATGGAGCACTGGGCATTCTTGATCGGAAGCGGGGGTATTCCGCTGGCGCGGACCGATTCCGAGCTTGAGCAGCTCATTCTGCAAACGCGGGCTGACCGGGCGAGGGACGCGGAGGGACGCCATCGTCTGATCGAATCTCATCTTGCGCCGCTGGATGGCAAAGCGTCGGACCGTATCGTCGATGCGATCGTTCGCATGGCGTCCGAAACGGCAGATGGCCAGGCGCGGGCGGGTGCGGCATGAATATTCTGGCGCTCATCCCGGCGCGTGGCGGCTCCAAAGGCATTCCGCGCAAGAATATCGCGCCTCTGGCGGGACGCCCCCTGATTGCCTGGACTATTGCGGATGCGCTGGCCGCCGGAAGCCTCGGCCGCACGCTGGTTTCAACGGACGATGGTGAGATCGCGGCTGTCGCGCGCGCGCATGGCGGCGAAGCGCCGTTCCTGCGTCCGCCCGAACTGGCCGGCGATCAGGCGGCTGCGCTGCCCGTCATCCAGCATGCGGTGGCATGGGCCGACGCCGAAGGATGGCGGGCCGATGCCGTGCTCTATCTCCAGCCGACTTCGCCCTTCCGGGGTGCCGCGCCGATCATGCGCGCGGTCGACCTGCTGGAGCAGGACCTGTGCGACACGGTCGTTTCGGTCGTTCCCGTGCCTCATGCGATGACGCCGGATGCGCTGATGCAGAAAGCGGGGAATGAGCTTTCCTTCGTTGCTCCGCCTGAGCGGCGCGTCTTCCGGCGGCAGGACAAGCCGATGCTCTATGCGCGCAATGGACCCGCTATTCTCGGGCTGACGCGCGAAGCCATCATGCGGGGTGAACTATATGGCGCGCGCATCAAGGCGGTAGAGATGTCGCCGCTTGCCTCCATCGATATCGACACGCCGCTGGACCTTGCGATGGCGGAAGCACTTGCGCCGCTGGTGCTGAAGGAACGCGCGGCGGGGCGGCTCTAGCGATGTGCGGGATTGCCGGTGTCTGGATGTTTGCCGGCGCGCGGGAAAGCGTGCTGCACACCTGCATTCGCTCCATGACCGACACGCTGTCTCATCGTGGGCCGGATGGTGACGGCCATTGGGTCGATGAAGCGGCGGGGCTCGCGCTGGGGCATCGCCGGCTGGCGATTATCGATCTGTCGGAGACGGGCGTTCAGCCGATGACGAGCAGCAACGGCCGCTTCGTCATCACCTATAACGGCGAAATCTATAATGCGGCCGAACTGGCTGCGGAGCTTGCGGTTCCGCTGCGGGGCAGTTCGGATACCGAAATCCTGCTTGAAGCCGTGTCGCGCTTTGGCATCGATGGTGCGTTGCGGCGCGCCAATGGCATGTTCGCCTTTGCCGTGTTCGATCGCGAGACCCGGATTCTGCATCTCGCGCGCGACCGGATCGGCATCAAGCCGCTATACTGGACGCGGCAAGGCGGCACGTTTGCCTTCGCCTCGGAGCTGCGCGCGCTGCGGGTCGTGCCGGCGCTGGACTTCACGCTGGATCATGAGGTTGTCGCTGCCTATCTGCGCCACGCCTGCGTGCCGGCGCCGCTCTCCATTTTCAGGCATGTGGCGAAGCTCCAGCCCGGGCGTCGCCTGGAAATTTCGGCCGAGGGCGCGCGGGAGATTACCTATTGGGATCTGCCGGCGCTCGCGGTCGAAGGGCAGGCTCATGCTGACCGCCGGCCGGCTGCCGAGATCGCCGACGAACTCGACGGCCTGCTGCGCGACGCGGTTCAGAGACAGATGGTTTCGGACGTGCCCTTGGGGGCATTCCTGTCCGGAGGCATCGATTCCTCCACGGTTGTCGCGCTCATGCAGCGCGCATCGGCGCGGCCGGTCAGAACCTTTTCCATCGGCTTTGCGGAGGAGGGATATAATGAGGCGGACCATGCCAGGGCGGTCGCCCGGCATCTCGGCACCGACCACACCGAACTGACGCTGTCCGCTGACGATGCCTTGTCGCTGATTCCGCGTCTGCCTGAAATCTACGACGAACCTTTCGCGGATTCGTCCCAGCTTCCCACCTATCTGGTGTCCCGGCTGGCGCGCAGCGCCGTGACGGTGGCTCTGTCCGGCGATGGCGGCGATGAGAATTTCGCCGGATATGTGCGGTATCAGGGCATTGAGCGCATCTGGCGCGCGGTCCGCCATGTGCCGCCGGTGTTGCGCCGGGCGGCGGCGCGCGGTGTCGTCGCCATTCCGCCGGCGGCATGGGACATGGCCGGCCGGCCGATCCCGGCGCGGCTCCGGCCGGCTCATTTCGGCGACAAGATCGTGAAAGCCGCGGGGCTGTTCCGGGCGGATAGTCCGGCCGATATGTATCGGCGGCTTATCACCCAATGGCCGGAACCGCAGGTTCTGATTCCACCTGTTCAGGCGTCGGGGGAGCTGCAAGCGGCGTCCGTCGCGGGTCTGGATACGGTGAGCCGGCTGCGGCTCATGGATATGACGGGTTATCTGCCGGACGACATCCTGACCAAGGTGGACCGCGCCTCCATGGCGGTCGGCCTTGAGGTCCGGGTGCCCCTCCTGGACCATCGGGTGATCGAATTCGCCTGGCGGTTGCCCACGGAAGCCCTGATTGGCGGCGGGCGCGGCAAGCTGCCGCTGCGCGCCGTGCTGGATCGTTATGTGCCGCGGGAATTGATCGATCGGCCGAAGATGGGGTTTGGGGTGCCCATCGGAGGCTGGCTGCGCGGCCCGCTGCGGGAGTGGACCGGCGATCTTCTCTCGCCGGCCGCCTTATCCCGGCAGGGGCTGTTCGATCCCGCCATCGTCGCGCGCTATCTCGACGAGCACCTTTCCGGCCGCCGGAACTGGCAATACGCGCTCTGGACCCTGCTCCAGTTTCAGGCGTGGCAGCGGGCTCAGCCCGTGGCATCCCCGGATTAGGGGGTGACGCCAAGTCGTTGGAGTTTCGTCCCATCTTCGGTTATGCAGACGCGTTACCGCCCGACAGCGGCGCGGCCGCCAAGGGGATGACGGATGGGGCATGGACGCAAAATCGCGGTGATCGGACTGGGCTATGTGGGTCTGCCGGTCGCCGTCGCTTTTGCGCGGGCTGGCGTTCCGGTGGTCGGCTTCGATATCGACGGCGGCCGCATCCGGGAACTCCGGGCGGGCCATGACCGCACCCGGGAGGTCGACGAAGCCGAGCTCGCCGTCCCGGCCCTGACCTTCACCGCGAATCCCGCCGATCTGGCGGTCGCGGATTTTTTCATCATCACGGTTCCCACGCCGATCGACGCCGCGCGCCGGCCCGATCTCGGAGCGATGCTGGCCGCCTCCCGCACGGTGGGGGGGGCTCTGCGCCCCGGCGCCATCGTCGTTTACGAATCCACCGTCTATCCCGGCGCCGTGGAGGAGGATTGCATCCCCGTGCTGGAGGCGTCCTCCGGGCTGAAAGCCGGCGTGGATTTCTCCGTGGGCTATTCACCGGAGCGGATCAATCCTGGCGACAGGCAGCACCGGTTCGAGACCATCGTGAAGGTCGTTTCGGCGCTCGATGCGCCGACACTGGATATCGTGGCCGATGTCTATGGCTCGGTCGTGCGCGCTGGTGTCCATCGCGCGCCCTCGATCAAGGTCGCGGAAGCGGCCAAGGTGATCGAAAACACCCAGCGCGATCTCAATATCGCTTTCATGAACGAGCTTTCCGCCGTGTTCGATCATCTCGGGATCGACACCGGTGACGTGCTCGCAGCCGCCGCCACGAAGTGGAATTTCCTCAAGTTCCATCCGGGTCTGGTCGGTGGCCACTGCATCGGCGTCGATCCTTATTATCTGACCTATCGCGCCGAGAAGGCCGGTTACGATCCACAGGTGATCCTGGCCGGCCGGCGCATCAATGATGGCGTCGGCAAGCGCATCGCGCGCGAATGTATTCGTCAGTTGCTCAAGCGCCGCAGCGGCCATGGCGTGGTGACCGTGCTGGGCGTGACCTTCAAGGAAAACGTGCCGGACATTCGCAACTCAAAGGTTGTCGATATTATCGGCGAGTTGCAGGACTTCGGCATTTCCGTGCAGGTTCACGATCCTCTGGCGATCCCCGATGAGGTGCGTCATGAATATGGTATCGGGCTGAGCGGCGATGCCGAATTGCAGCCAGCGGACGCGGTGATTTTCGCCGTTCCCCATGATGAATATGTGAGCGCGGGCTGGGCGTTGCCCGAGCGGCTGCTCAAGAATGGCCGCGGCATCGTGCTGGACGTGAAAGGACGGCTCGACCGATCCCAGTGTCCGGAAGGCATTTCCCTATGGCGGCTCTAGATCCGATGTCGGAAACCGGAAAAGACGGAATGGACACGACCCCGGTTCTGGTCACCGGCGCGGCCGGCTTCATCGGCTTTAGCCTTGCGCGCGAGTTGCTGGCCCGTGGGCGGCCGGTGGTCGGCGTGGATAGCGTCAATGCCTATTACGATCCGGCCCTGAAGGAGGCGCGCCTTGCGCTGCTGTCGCAGATGCCAGGCTTCAGCTTCCATCGGCTCGACCTGTCCGACCGGGACGCCGCGCAGAAGCTGTTCGCGGAGGGGACCTTCGGCCCCGTCGTGCATCTCGCCGCGCAGGCGGGCGTGCGCTATTCGCTGGAGCATCCCCATGCCTATCTCGACGCCAATCTGGCGGGCTTCCTGAACGTGCTCGAAGGGTGCCGGGCGCGGCGCTCGCCGCATCTGGTTTATGCCTCGTCGAGTTCGGTCTTCGGCGCCAATACGGCCATGCCCTTCTCGGTGCATCACAACGTCGATCACCCCATCAGCCTCTATGCCGCGACCAAGAAGGCGAATGAGCTGATGGCTCACGCCTATGCCCATCTGTTCAAGATCCCGACGACGGGCCTTCGTTTCTTCACGGTCTATGGTCCATGGGGCCGGCCGGATATGGCGATGTATCTGTTCGCGGATGCCATCACGGCGGGCCGACCGATCCGCCTGTTCAATCACGGGCGGATGCGGCGCGATTTCACCTATGTGGGCGATGTCGTGGAAGCGGTGCGGCGGCTGATCGATCTGCCCGCCGCGGGGAACCCGGCCTGGTCCGGCGCCGCGCCCGACCCTGCCACCAGTTATGCGCCATGGCGGGTCTATAACATCGGCAACAACCGCACCGTCGAGCTGATGCGGGTGGTGGAGCTTCTGGAACAGGAGCTGGGCCGGCCGGCGATCAAGGAACTGGTCGAGATGCAGCCGGGCGACGTGCCGGAGACCTGCGCCGATGTCGATGCCCTGATGCAGGATGTCGGCTATCGGCCGTCCACTTCCATCGAGGATGGCATTCGCAATTTCATCGCCTGGTATCGGGACTATACGGCGCGGAGGGACGGAGGTTGAGTTCCTCCTGGTGTGGCACTGGATGGCAATGAACCGGATTATTCGCAATCCCCGCCGCACGCTGGTGATCGCCCATGACATGGCGGTCACCGCGCTGGCGTTGCTGTTCAGTTTCTATGTCCGTTTCGAAGAAGCCGGACTGGCATCGCGTTTCGATATTCTCCGCATTTTCCTGCCGTTGTTTCTGATCTATGCAGCGGGAATCTACTGGGCCTTCGATCTCTATAAATCGAAATGGCGCTTCGCCTCGCTGCCCGATCTCTGGAACATCTTTCGGGCGGTATCGGTGCTCGCGGTGTCGCTGCTGGTGCTCGATTATCTGCTGGTCTCGCCGCAGCTTTACGGCACCTTCTTCTTCGGCAAGATTACGATCCTGCTCTACTGGTTCATCCAGATGGTCTTTCTGGGCGGCCCGCGGATCGCCTATCGGCTGTTCCGCCACATGCGCGTGCGCCAGCATGCCAGGGAGGAGGGGGCCATCCCGACGCTCGTGCTGGGGCGCGCGGCGGATGCGGAAGTCCTTTTGCGGGCAATTGAAAGCGGCGCAGTCCGCAAGATCTGGCCGGTCGGTATCCTTTCGCCGTCACCCGCCGATCAAGGGCAGGCGCTCCGCGGTATCCCGGTCCTCGGCCATCTCGGCCAGCTTGAGCGGACGGTGACGACGCTTGCCGCCAGCGGCACCCAGGTGAGCCGGGTGGTGCTGACCACCACGGCGCTGGACCCCGAACTGCGGCCGGAGACACTGGTGATGCAGGCCCGGCGGCTGGGGCTGACCACCAGCCGCCTGCCGTCCCTCGAGGAGGGCGGCGATGCGCTGCGTCTAGCGCCCGTCGCGGTGGAGGACCTGCTGCTGCGGCCCAGTGCAGTGATCGATTATCACCGGCTCGAAGCCTTCGTGAAGGGCCGTTCCGTGGTGGTGACGGGCGGCGGCGGGTCGATCGGCTCGGAGATCTGCGACCGTGTGGTGACGTTCGGCGCCGGCCGGCTGCTCGTTCTGGAGAATTCCGAGCCTGCGCTTCACGGTGTGCTGGAGCGGCTGGCGGTCAAGGCCAAGGACACGATCATTGAAGGCCGGATCGCCGATGTTCGCGATCGCGACCGGATATTCCGCCTGATTGCCGATTTCGCGCCCGATCTCGTGTTTCACGCGGCCGCCCTCAAGCATGTGCCGCTGCTGGAGCGGGACTGGGAAGAGGGCATCAAGACCAATGTGTTCGGCTCCGCGAATGTCGCAGACGCGGCAGCGGCTGCCGGCGCGGTGGCCATGGTCATGATCTCGACCGACAAGGCGATCGAGCCGGTTTCCGTTCTCGGGGCCACAAAACGTCTGGCCGAAATGTATTGCCAGGCGCTCGATGCGGCGTCGGCCGGCAGAACGAACGGCGCCAAGCCGCCGATGCGGCTGATTTCCGTGCGCTTCGGAAATGTGCTGGCGTCCAACGGATCGGTCGTCCCGAAGTTCAAGGCGCAGATCGAGGCCGGCGGTCCCGTCACGGTGACGCATCCCGATATGGTGCGCTATTTCATGACGATCCGGGAGGCATGCGATCTCGTCGTCACGGCTGCGACCCATGCGCTGGGGCCAGACCGGTCGGATATTTCGATCTATGTCCTCAATATGGGTCAGCCGGTGAAGATCCGCGATCTTGCGGAGCGGCTGATCCGCCTGTCGGGCCTCGAACCCGAACGGGACGTTGAGATTGTTTACACCGGCATCCGGCCCGGCGAGCGCCTGAACGAGATTTTGTTCGCGCGCGAGGAGCCGACGTCGGAAATCGGGATTGCCGGCATCGTCGCCGCCAAGCCCGTTTGCCCGACGGTGGACGAGATGCGCGCATGGATCGAACGTCTGGAACGGGCGCTCGACCAGAATGAACGCGCCGTCATCTTCAAGGTTTTGCGGGACGTGGTGCCGGATTTCCGAGGGGAAGTAGCCTAGCCACAGATTCTTGCCGGCCGCGCCCACGCGCTGATTGGAAAGGAAAGAGAATGCCGAAGCTTGCGGATCTCAAGGTGAAGCTGTTCACCGATGGTGCGGACAAGGCCCAGATCGTCGACATGGCGAAGCAGCCCTGGATTCAAGGCTTCACCACCAATCCGTCGCTGCTGAAGAAAGCCGGCGTGACGGATTACGAAGCTTATGCTCGGGAACTGGTCGCCGCCGTGCCGGACCGGCATATCTCCTTCGAGGTGCTGTCCGACGATATCGACGAGATGGTGGCGCAGGCGCGCCTCATCGCATCCTGGGGCGCGAATGTCTTCGCCAAGCTGCCGGTGATCAATACCGAAGGGAAGTCGCTCACAGATGCCGTCGGCCGCCTGTCGCGCGAAGGTGTGCGGGTGAACGTCACGGTGGTGAATACCGCCGAACAGATTTCCGCTTCGATCGGCGCGCTCGCCGGCGGCGCTCCCGCCTGCGTTTCTGTCTTTGCGGGACGCCTCGCCGATGCCGGCATCGATTATCGGCCGCTGATGCGCGATGCCATTGCCCGGGCGCGCGCGACGGCCAATGTCGAGATCATCTGGGCTTCCACACGCGAAGTTTTCAACGTCATCGAGGCCGACGAGATGGGCTGCCACATTATCACGGCGCCGGCCGACATCCTGAAGAAGCTGCCGTCGATCGGAGCCAAAACCGGCCTCGATCTGTCGCTGGAGGGCGTCAAGGCTTTCCGGGAAGACACGCTGGCGGCGGGCCTGTCATTGCTTTCCGCCTAGCCGCCAGGCGTCCAATCCCTGGTCTGGATTGCCGTAACCGATTGAAATGATTTGTGTCCGGGCGAAAGGGTAGCTCGGTCGTCAGGTCCGGAGCCGCGTGCTAGAGCAGGCGCGCCCTGCGGATTTTCCGGCCGATTCTCGAGTCGGGCTTGTTCGGGGGCTGTCCCGCAGGCCCCTGTTGGAACTGATGTTCAATGACTGACGAAATGAAAGAAACTGGCCGCCCCTTGCGCGTGGGCGTCGTGGGCGTCGGCATCATGGGCAGCAACCACGCTCGCGTCCTGACACAACTGCCGAATGTCGAACTGGTCGGCGTGGCGGACCCCGACGCGCGCCAGTGCGCCTCCGTCGCGCAGGCCATCGGATGCAGGGGTGTCGACGATGTCGAGGCGCTGATCGCGCTCGGCGTCGATGCCGTAACCATTTCCGCACCGACCCATCTGCATCATGACGTGACGATGGCCTGCATCGCGAAGGGCGTGCATGTCATGGTGGAGAAGCCCGTCGCTTCGACGGTGGAGGAAGGCCATCGCATGGTCGAGGCCGCCCGGGCCGCCGGCGTCACGCTCATGGTCGGCCATGTCGAACGGTTCAACCCGGCCGTCGAAGCCATCAAGGCAGCCATCCGGGGTGAAGACATTCTGTCGATTTCCATCACGCGGGTCGGGCCATTCCCGCCGCGCATGTCCAATGTCGGCGTGGTGATCGATCTTGCGGTGCATGACATCGATCTGATCCGATGGTTCACCGGCTCCGATATCGTGGACGTTCAGCCGCAGATCAGAAGCGCCATCGCCGAGCGGGAGGATATCGCGCTGCTGCAATTCCGCACGGCCTCGGGCGTGCTGGCGCAGATCAACACGAACTGGCTCACGCCCTTCAAGGCACGCAGCGTCACCGTCGCCACCCGCGAGAAATACGTGACGGGCGATCTCATCACCCGGCAGGTGACGGAATGTTTCGGTTTCCGGCCGGACGGCAGCTATTCGATGCGTCATCTGTCGGTGGCGCACACCGAACCGCTGCGCGCCGAGCTTCAGGGTTTCGTCAATGCAGTCCGCAGCGGTACGCGCCCGCCCGTGACGGGTGAGGAGGCTGTGGCCAGCCTTGAGATCGCAACGCGCTGCCTGGATCCCGCCTGGGCGCCCGCCCGGCCGGCCCGGGGAGAAGCCCTGCGCCTCGCGCGCTGACCGTTTTTGTAGTTTCAGGGTCTTTCATGAACCAGCATACCCGCGCCGATTTTGCTCCGCTTCCCTTTATCGACCTTGCCGCGCAACGCCGGCGGCTGGGCGCTGCCGTGGATGTCGCCGTGGCGCGGGTGATGGAACACTGTCAGTTCGTGATGGGGCCGGAAGTGCATGCGCTTGAGGCGGATCTGGCAGCCTTTTGCGGCACGAAACATGCGCTGACCTGCGCGAGCGGCACCGACGCGCTGCTGCTGGTGCTGATGGCGCAGGGCATAGGTCCCGGCGACGCCGTGCTGTGTCCCACATTCACCTTCTGTGCGACGGCGGAAGTCGTGGCGCTGCTCGGCGCGACGCCGATCCTCGTGGATGTCGAGGCGGATACATTCAACATCGATCCGGACAGCATCCGGAAGGGATTAGCCACCGGCCGCAAGCTGGGCCTCAAGGTCAAGGGCATCATCCCGGTCGATCTTTTCGGTCTTGCCGCGGACCATGACGCCATTGCGGAGATTGCTGGTAACGACAACCTGTTCATTCTCGACGATGCGGCACAATCCTTCGGGGCGCTCTACAAGGGCCGCCGGCTCGGTAAGGGGCCGCTCGCCACGGCGACCAGCTTCTTTCCGGCTAAGCCGCTCGGCTGTTATGGCGACGGCGGCGCGGTCGTGACCGACGACGAAGAACTGATCGAGAAGCTGCGCAGCCTGCGCGTTCATGGTCAGGGCACGGATAAGTATGACACCGTCCGGATCGGCGTGACGGGCCGGCTCGACACCATTCAGGCCGCGGTCCTGATCGAGAAGCTGAAAATCTTTCCGGACGAGATCGTCGCGCGTAATGAGGTGGCCGCGCGCTATTCCGCGGCGCTGGCGGATGTCGTGAAAGTGCCCGTTGTGCCGGAGGGCTATACGTCGGTCTGGGCGCAATACACGGTGCGAATGGCGCCGGAGAAGCGCGATGGCTTTGCCGCGGCGCTGAAGGCGCAGGGCATTCCGACGGCGATCTATTATCCGAAGCCGCTGCACCGGCAGACGGCTTATGAGAAATTCCCCGTCGCCGAGGGTGGCCTGCCGGTCAGCGATCAATTGGCCGGCGAAGTTATCAGTCTGCCGATGCATCCTTATCTCGACAACGCCGATCAGGACCGCGTGATCGCGGCAGTCCGGCAGGCGCTAGGCTGAGAGGCTCATCCCGCGCGCGTGAGCCGCGCGACGTTGAACTGTCCCCCGAGTGCGAGATTGCCTTATGGCGATGCTGTGCGGCTCAACTGGCCGAGCAGCGCGCGCACGGGAGCCGTTGGTTTTTCCGCGCGCATGATCTCGCCCATCACCGCGACGCCGGCCGCGCCGGCCTGCATGATGCTTTCGACGGTATCAGCCGAGACGCCTCCAAGCGCGACGACCGGCATGCCCAAATTCGCCGCATGACGCACGGCTTCGAGCCCAAGGGCGGGGCCATAGCCCGGCTTGCTGGCGGTTGGGAAAATCGGACTGAGCGTGACATAGTCCGCTCCGGCCGCGCGGGCGGCAGTGATGTCACTGAGGGTGTGCGCGGACATTCCGATCAGCGCATCGGGGCCGAGGATGCGCCGCGCATCCGTCACGCCCGCGATGTCCTGCATATGCGCCGCGCCGGTGCGCAATGTCTGTGCGAGCGCCGGGTCGCCCCCGATCGAGAGCGTGCCGCCGGCGGCGTGAACGCGGCCCGCCAGCCGCCGCGCCAGCGCAAGGCGCTCGTCCGCCGGCAGGTCGCGGTCCCGCAACCAGAACCACCGAGCGCCGGCGTCCAGCGCCTGCGCCACGATCTCCTCAAGAGGCAGATGCGCCTGATGCCGGTCCGTGACGATCAGCAGCGGCGCGGGAAGAGTCTTCACGAACCAACGAGACCGAGTTGTGGGCTGGATGGTTCGGCCCGGGCGCGGCGCGGGATGCGCCCCGCCCGCCAGGCGTGATGTCCGGCTTCGACCGCGAGCCGCATCGCATGGGCCATGGTGACCGGGTCGTCGGATTTGGCAACAGCGGTGTTCAGCAGCACGCCGGACGCGCCCAGCTCCATGGCGATGGCGGCGTCGGAAGCCGTGCCGATGCCGGCATCGACGATGACGGGCACTTCGGACCTGCGGCAGATGAATTCGAGATTGGCAGGGTTGGCGATGCCCATGCCGGAACCGATCAGCGAGCCCATCGGCATCACCGCCGCTGCGCCGGCATCCGCAAGGCGCTGGCAGACGACGGGATCGTCGTTGCAATAGGGCAGCACCACGAAGCCGTCATCGACGAGATGGCGGGTCGCTTCGAGCAGTTCGGCAACATCGGGATAGAGCGTCTCCCGGTCGCCGATGACCTCGATCTTGATCCAGTTGGTATCGAGAGCCTCCCGCGCCAGTTCGGCGGTGAGGATGGCGTCACGCGCGGTTTCGCAGCCTGCCGTATTCGGCAGGAAGCGATAATTCTTGAGCAGGCTGACGGTGTCGGAGCCATGACGGTCCAGCGAGATGCGGCGGATCGACATGGTGACGACTTCCGCGCCGCTTGCCGCGACGGCGTCCGCCAGCACGCGCTGGTTCGGATAGCCGGCCGTGCCGATGAGAAGGCGCGAGCCCAGGGCGACTCCGGCAATAGTGAGCGGGCCGGTGGTCGTGGCGTTGTCCTGCATATCAGCCTCCCTGCATGGCGCGGATGATTTCGATACGGTCGCCATCGGACAGCGTGGTGTCCGGCCATCTGTCCTTGCGGACGACGATGCTGTTCAGCGCGATGGCATAGCCGCGAGGCCCCGCGAGATTCAGGTCCGCCGTTTCTTCCCGCCACAGTTCGGCCAGCGTCGCCGCCGCGGTCTCGCGCGGCTCGCCATTGACGATCAGTTGCATGCGGTTGCTCCAGTAACTTGAGGAATGGGGGAGGGCCGCAGAAGCCGGCCTAGTTCGAGTGCGGCAGTTGTCTCCATCGCCCTGCCGGTCGTCACCATCTCTTCAATCGCGGCGGCGGTGCCGGGCGCGAGCAGGATGCCGTTGCGGTGGTGTCCCGTCGCGACGAGCAGGCCGAGGAGAGGCGTGCTGCCGAGGACCGGCGCATCGTCGTCCGTCGTCGGCCGGAAGCCGGACCAGATGGCTTCGATCTCCATCTCCTCGCTCGACGGGAAGATGCGATGAACCCCTTCCAGCAGGGCGAGCATACCGCCGGCGGTGACGGCGGAGTTGAAGCCCGCTTCCTCCATCGTGGCGCCGACGATCAGCCGTCCGTCGCCCTTGGGCGCCAGATGGATCTGTTCGGTCCACACGATATGGCTCAGCGTCCCGGTCTGGCGGGTCGTGCGCAGCGCCAGCGCCTGGCCGCGCAGCGGCCGCAGCGGAATGTCGATGCCGTGAGGCCGCAGCAGATCGCCGCTCCACACGCCGGCGGCGAGGATGACCGTGCCGGCGTGGCACACACCGTTCTGCGTCGTCACGCCGCTCGCGCGTCCCGCCGCGGTTTCGATGCCCGTTACAGCGGCGTTTTCGATGAGATGGCCGCCGCGCTTGCGCAGCGCCCTGACCAGCGCGGGAACGATCAGGCGCGGGTCGACCTGATGATCGTCCGGGCAGAAGATCCCGCCGGCGACCGAGGCGCGCAGGCCCGGCTCACGCTGCCGCGCTTCTGTGCCGTTCAGCCATTCCACCCGCAGGCCGGACCGCTGCTGGTGGTCGTAGCGGAACCGCAGGCGCGCGACCTCGTCGCGGTTCTGGGCGGCCACCAGCGTGCCTTCGGCGCGGTAATCGATGCCGATGCCTGAATCCGCTTCCAGCGCGTCGCGGAACTCGGGCCAGCGGCGCTGGCTGTCGAGCGCGAAGGGCAGCAAGGCCTCGCCGCCGGGCTCGTGTTCCGCCGCGGCGGCGAGCATCCCGGTTGCGGCAAGGGTGGTGCCCGCGCCGGCTAGGGCGCGGTCGAATACGGCGACGGTCATGCCACGGGCCGCCAGCCGCCAGCCGATGGACAGCCCGATGATGCCGCCGCCGATGATGGCCGCGTCCACCCGCTCCGGAATGGGCTGCGAAGCGATGGGCCCGGCTGCCTCGGCGGGCGGCTTCAGCCGCTCTCCGATCGGTATGACCCTGTCCTCGAACAAAACCACAGTTGCGTCTCCGCTGCCGGCGGCGGAGAGGTCGGAATTCGAAGATGTTCGAAAATCCAATCCCTACGCCGGTATGAACCGGATCAGGTTCTAAGGATTTCCGCGCCGACCGGGACAAATCCCGATCCCAGCGGTTTCTCAGCCCCTTGCCGGGGATCTCCCTGGAATAACCGGAATTTGGCGTCGGCGAACGGAAAGGTCAACCCGGCCGCCGGCGCGGCGTGGGCCAGAATCGGGTATTCAATCACGGCTGCGGGCCGCTTCTTGCCTGCCGCATGAGAGCTGAAAGGCGCAGCCCTGTCCCAGGAACCGCATCCGTCTTCGCGCCAGGCCGGGACATCCCTTCTGGGGCGATTCGCCACCGTCGGCGGGCTGACGCTGCTGTCGCGGCTGTCCGGCTTCGGGCGGGATATCGTTCTGGCCGCAGTGCTGGGCGCGGGGCCGGTGGCGGATGCGTTTTTCGTGGCGCTGCGCCTGCCGAACCACTTCCGCGCGATCTTCGCGGAGGGGGCCTTCAATTCCGCTTTCATCCCGGCTTATGCGCGGGTCCGCACGCAGGATGGCGATGCCGCGGCCGGTGTCTTCGCGGACCGCATCTTCACCCTGTTGTTTCTGACCCAACTGGTACTGTTGGCGCTGGCGCTGACATTCACGCCGGAGGTGATCCGGCTGCTCGCGCCCGGCTTTGTGGACGACCCGGCCCGCTTCGATCTTGCGGTCGATCTGACACGCATCACCTTTCCTTATCTGCTGCTGATCACGCTCGTGACGCTCTACGGGGGCATGCTCAATGCGCTGAACCGGTTCGCGGCGGCGGCGTCCGCGCCGATCCTGCTGAACCTGTCGCTGATCGTCGCCTTGAGCTTTGCGGCGTTCTTTCCGACGGCCGGCCATGCCGCCGCATGGGGCGTGCTCGGGGCCGGCGTTCTTGAAGTATTGCTGCTCGGCGGCGCGGCGATGCGGGCCGGTGTGCTCGCGCAATTCCGTCGCCCGCGCCTAGATGCCGCCGTGCGCCGGTTCTTCCGGGCGCTCGGTCCCGCCACGCTGGGCTCGGCGGGGGTACAGATCGCGCTGTTCGCCGACACGATCATCGCCACCTTCCTCAGCGCCGGTGCGATCTCGGCATTGTACTACGCGGACCGCCTCAATCAGTTGCCAATCGGCGTCATCGGCATCGCGGCCGGAACGGTTCTGCTGCCGGAGATGGCGCGCCGGATCGCGGGCGGCGACGAAGTCGGCGCGCGGCATGCCCAGAACCGGGCCATCGAACTGGCGTTGCTGCTGTCGCTGCCCTGCATGGTGGCCTTTCTGATGGTGCCGGACCTCATCATGCGGGCCTTGTTCGCCCGCGGCGCTTTCACCAGCGCGGATGCGAGCGCGGCGGGCCAGACGCTGGCGGCTTATGCTCTCGGCCTTATTCCTTTCGTGCTGATCCGGAGCATGACCGCGACCTTCCTCGGCCGCGGCGATACGGCGACGCCGGTGAAGGCAGCGCTGACGGCGGTCGCCGTGAATGTCGCCTTCAAGGTCCTGCTGATGGGGGCGCTGGCGCAGGTCGGCCTGGCGCTGGCCACCAGCATCGGCGCCTGGGTGAATCTGCTGCTGGTGACGGCGCTGGCCTGGCGGGCCGGCTATTTCGCCCTGGATGCGGACTTGCGTCAGTCGCTGCTCCGGCTCGCCGTCGCCACGGCGGCGCTTGCGGTCGGGCTCTGGCTGGCGGCGCCGGTTGTGTCGGTCTGGATCGACGGCAGTGTCCATTTCCGGGACGAACTGCGGCTGCTGGTGCTGGGACTGCTCGGCGCGGTCGTTTACGGGAGCGCGGTGGCGCTGCTGATGGGGCGCCGCTGGCTCGCATTGCTGCGACGTCCCGGACGAAGCTGACCGGTCTCATCATCAAAACGCTGTGAGAGGGGCAGTAGGCCCGTGACAGGCTCGCGCGGGCCGTTCATCCTTTGGAACCGATCCAGTCTGTTTGATTGATGGAATCGCTCCCAGGGAGGCCGCTGCATGTATAGGGTACTGCTTGCTGTTTTTGCCGTTTCAGGCGCCGTCTCAATCGCGCTCGCGCAGGATCCGGTATCCGAGCGGCGCGCAGCCATGAAGACGATCGGCCAGCATAACGCTGTCCTTCAGCCGATGGTGCGGGGCAACGCGCCTTACGATCAGGCCAAGGTCGATGAGGCCCTCGCGGCCTGGAAAAAGGCGGCGGATCGCTTGCCGAGCCTGTTTCCGGCTGAATCAGTCAAGGGGCCGGATGCGAACAGCAATTTCTATGCGTCCCAGAAAGCCGTCGAGGACCGGCCGGACCTCGAAGCGCGGATCGCCAAGTTCCAGAAATCCATCGGGGAGGGCGCGGCATCGGTCAAGGATTTCGAAAGCCTCAAGACGTTCCTGAGCGCGATGGGGCCGGGCAATTGCAACGCCTGCCACGAAATTTATCGCGCCCGGAAAGGCTAGAGCATGATCCCGAAAAGTGGGCACCGGTTTTCGGACAAGATCATGCGCAAACAAAAAGCATGATCCCGAAAAGTGGACACCGGTTTTTGGATCAGATCATGCGCAAATAAAAAAGTACCGACGGATTCGATAACAAGGTTGGATCAGACCCTGAACTGAACAGCGCCCGGTGCGCCGTTCGGCTCCGCAGCGGTGGGTGATGACGGAAGAAGGCAAGATTTCGGCATGATGCGTCGTCTGTTGCTGGCTGTGGTGGCGCTCGGCATTGCTGCCGGTTTCGCCTTCTGGGTCGTCACGATGCCGAGGAGCATATCCGCTTCGGCATTGCCGGCGCGCACGGCGAATCCCGCCAACGGTGAGGTCATGTTCAATGCCGGCGGCTGCGCTAACTGCCATGCTTCGCGGGAGGACCGCACGCGCCTTGTGGGCGGGTTGGCCCTGAAGTCCCCCTTCGGCGTGTTTCATGTGCCGAACATCTCGCCGGACCCGGACGATGGCATCGGCCGCTGGACCGAAGCGCAATTCGTCACGGCGATGATCGAGGGCACGTCGCCCTCGGGTCGCCATTACTATCCCGCGTTTCCCTATGGCTCCTATCGGACGATGCGGATCGACGACATCCGGGATCTGTTCGCCTATCTGAAGACATTGCCGGCGGCTCAGGGCCGGGTGCGCGACCATGAACTGCCGTTTCCCTACAACATCCGCCAGGCCGTGGGCGTATGGAAGGCGCTGTATCTCGACGGAATGCCCTTCGCGCCGGACCCGTCCCGGTCGGCGGAATGGAATCGCGGGGCCTATCTGGTCAACGGCCCGGCGCATTGCGGAGAATGCCACACGCCGCGCACCGCGCTGGGCGGCTTGATCCGCGATCAGGCATTGTCCGGCGCGCCGAATCCGGAAGGCGAGGGCCGCATCCCGGACATCACCCAGAAAGCTCTGGGAGACTGGACCGAGGATGATTTCGCCGAGCTGCTCACCAGCGGAAATACCCCCAGCTTCGACTCGGTCAGCGGATCGATGGATCTGGTTATCCGCAGCACCTCGCAACTGCCCGAAGCGGACCGCCGCGCCATGGCCGTCTATCTGAAGTCCGTGCCAGGGCCGCGCTGAGGTCCATCCGGGGAATGCAGACGCAGGGTGTCCTCGCAGGTCCGCTTCGCGATGCGCCATGCCTTGCGAAGAGGGCGAGCATGCCCGCTCACGACTACTCCGCTGTAAGGGGGCGTGGTACCTGAATTTTCACCATCAAGCAGTGCGCCGCCCGTACAGATTGCCTGTGGTGTTTTTGTCCCGCTGCCTTCCGAGAATCGTGGAATGAACGTCGTCAGGGCCGTCGTCCTGAAACTGCTCTCGACCGTCGCATTTGCCCTGATGGGAGCGTGCATCCGGTTCGCGACCCAGACCGTGCCGATCGGCGAGGTGGTGTTCTTTCGCGGGGCCTTCGCCATTTTGCCCGTGGTCGTGGTTTATGCCTTCCGCGGTGAACTGCGCTCCGCCGTGCGGATGGCGCGGCCGCGGGAGCATGTCGGCCGGGGTCTGCTCAGCGCCTTCGCCATGTATCTCAACTTCACCTCGCTGGCGCTGTTGCCGCTCGCCGATGCCACGGCGATCAGCTTCACTTCGCCGCTCATCACCGTGGTGCTTGCGGTCGTTCTGCTGAAGGAGAAGGTGATGGCCTACCGCTGGGTCGCGATGGCGGTGGGATTTTCCGGCGTGCTCATCATGCTGGCGCCGCATCTTTTCCATGGCGGCCTCACGGCGTCCCAACTCATGCTGGCGGGGAGCGGCATGGGCGCGGCGGCGGGCCTTGGGGCTGCCTTGGGCAATGCCGCGACGACGATCCAGACCCGCCGCATGACGCAGACCGAAACGACTTCGGCGATTGTTTTCTATTTTTCGTTATTCTGCGCGATCTGGGGACTGGCCACGCTGCCCTTCGGCTGGAAGGTTCCGACCCTCAGCGAATGGCCCGCGCTGGTCGCGCTCGGTGTGCTGGGCGGCCTCGGGCATATCGTGCTGACGGAGAGCTACCGTCTCGCGCCGGCTTCGGTGATCGCGCCGTTCGACTATGTGGCGATGATTTGGGCCGTGATTCTGGGATACTTGGCGTTCTCGGAGGTGCCGGGGGTGCTCGTTCTCGCAGGCGCCGCGGTCGTGGTGGGGGCGAATCTGTATGTCATCTGGCGGGAGCGGAAGGCGGCCGCGCCGCGCCGCCCGGCCGGCCGCTAGCGGCCTGCTGCGGCCTTGCTCCTGCCGGTCAGAAAGCCTTGAAGGTGATGATCGTGCGCGTGTCCTGAATGCCGGGAATCTGCTGGACCTTCTCGTTCACGAAATGGCCGATGTCGGTCCCGTCCTCGACATAGAATTTGACCAGCAGATCGAACTCGCCGGCGGTGGAATAGATTTCCGAGGCGATCTCCGCGTCGGCGATGGCGTTGGCCACCTGGTAGGATTTGCCGAGATGGCATTTGATCTGGACGAAAAACGGAACCATGGCGTGCTTCCTGCTACTGCGCCCTAGACAGCAAAATGCGGTGAGGCTGGCAAGAGGCGCGGAACCGGCCGGATGATGGCGACGGCGGCCGCGGCGGATGTGATGGCCGCGCCCGCAGCCACGGCGGCCCCGGCGCGCGACATCCGGCCGAAGCTGGCGATTTGCTTCGCCGGCGGTGGCCGACTATCCTGCGGGCCTGCAATCTCTTGGGGTGTCCGAAAGGGCTGAGAGGCGAAAGCCAACCCATAGAACCTGATCCGGGTCATACCGGCGGAGGGAGCTGAGATGCGCATGCCGCGCGCTGCCGTCGATATCATCACATCAAAGCGTCCGGATGCCGCCGGTCAGGTGCGCTGCCGTGTCCGGTTTCATGGCGGGGCAGCCTGCTGCCTTGCGCGCGGGGCCGCTCCGGCGGCGCGCCGCAGCGCGCCGGCGTGGACAACAGGCTGACATGAGGAGACCCCAGGTGAACGCCGTCGATCTTTCCGTCTATGCGCTCGTCGGCCCGGACCATTCCGGGGGGCGGCCGCTCGATGCGCTCGCCGCCCAACTTGTGGAGGGTGGTGCGAGCCTGCTTCAGCTTCGCGACAAGACATCCTCGACGCGGGACATGGTGGCGTCCGCCCGGGCCATCCGGGCGGCTATCGGCAACGCTGGCGTGCCGCTGCTGATCAACGACCGGGTGGATGTCGCCCTCGCGGCGGAGGCGGACGGCGTGCATATCGGCTGGGAGGACATCGCGGCCGAGGATGCGCGGCGTCTGCTGGGGCCGGCGGCGATCATCGGCCTGTCGATCAAGACGCCGCAGCAGGCCGAAACGGCGCCGCTGGACCTGCTGGACTATGTCTGCATCGGCGGGGTTTTCGTCACCACCTCCAAGAACAATCCCGAGCCGCCGGTCGGTGTATCCGGATTTGGTGCGCTGGCCGCCATCATCCGCCGGCGCAAGCCGGGGATGCCGGTGGGGGCGATCGCGGGGATCGACAGTTCCAACGCCGCCGATGTCATCGCCGCGGGCGCAGATGGCGTGGCGGTCATTTCCGCATTGTCCCTGGCCAGCGATCCCAAGGCCGCCACGCAGGCGCTTCGCGCCATCGTCGATCGCGCGGTCAGCGCCCGGGAACGGGCATG
>DATMEW010000020.1:0-46579 GCA_035556495.1 Xanthobacteraceae bacterium
CCCGGTCCGCCATGCGCACATCGGCGAAGGGGCCGAGGGCGCGCGAGAGATAATAGGTCGAGGCGAGCAGCGGCTGGGCGGTGTCCGCCGTCGCGCCGGTGACGATGCCGATGGCGCGGCGGCGCCAGCGCGTATCAAGCAATTGCACCGCGGCGGCGGAGCGTTCGTCAACGATTTCGAGGCGGGCGATATCGTTGCGGATTTCAACGGGCATCGTCAGGGAGGCATCGGTTTCCAAGGCATTTGCGTTGAAGGAAAACGGCGCCTCGCCAAGGACAAGGCCCTTCATGTCCAAGGCGCGCACAACGCCATCCGCGCCGCCTTGACCATGGCCGCGCAACACCTTGACGGTGAGCGCGCCGGCGCTGTTGTCGGGCGCCGCCAACGCGCGGGCCGGCGGTGCGCCGCCTTCGATGACGGTGAGCTGCCGTCCTTCGGCGAGCCTGCCGAGCGCCGTGACGAAATCCGTATCCCCGCCCAGCGTCACGCCGTCCGAGAGCCAGACGAGCCCGGCCTGTGGCGTCGCCTCAAGGAACCGCGCGAGGCGCGGCAGCAGCCCCGCGCGCTCCACGGCATGGGGCTTCGGCCGCAACTGCTGCATCTGCACCCGCGCCGCGCCGGCCGTGACCAGCGAGATGTCGCGGTTCGGCTCCGACATCGGAATCAGCGCCACGGCGCGGCTTTCGGCCTCGGCCCCGGCCAGCACCTCGTCCGCGGTGCGCAGGCGCAGGTCCCATGTCCCGGCGGCGGCGATGCCATCGTCGATCAGCAGCGCCAGCGGCCCGCCGCCCGAGGACGAGGCCACCGGCGGGTTCCACAACGGGCCGGCGGCGGCGAAGATCACCAGCGCGGCGAGCAACAGCCGCAGCAGCGTCAGCCACCACGGCGTGCGGGAGGGAGTGTCTTCCTTCGGCGAAATGTCGAACAGCAGGCGCGTCGGCGGAAAGGCCACCTGCTGCGGCCTTGGCGGCACCAGCCGCAGCAGCCACCACAAGGCCGGCAAGGCGAGGAGGCCGAGCAGCAGCAGCGGCTGGGCGAAGCCGAGCGGAAGAAACGGCATCATGCCGGCGTCCCCGTCCGCGCGGACCCATGGGTATTGGCGATTTCTGAAACGCCTGTTGAAACGCCCATGCGGCCGTGCAGCGCCAGCAGCAGCTCGCCGGCCGGCCGGTCCGTGCGGTGGATGATGAAGCTCCAGCCGAGACGCTCGGCCGCCTCGCGGATCTCGGCGCGGTGGCGGGCGATGCGCGCTTCGTAATCGCTGCGCCACATCTCGGCGCGGCCGGCGGTGATGGTGCCGAAGCCTTCCGGCTCGATGAACTCGACACGCCCGGAATACGGGAAGGTCTCCTCGGCGGGATCGACCACCTGCACCAGATGGCCGCGCGCGCCGCCGGCGGCGAGGCGGGACAGCGTGGCGGCGATATCCGCGCTCGGGCTCCAGAAATCCGACAGCAGCACGATCTCGGCATGGGCGGCGGGCGCGAAATCCTGCGGCAGGCTCGCGCGCTCGCCGGTGTCGTGAGTCATGGCTTCGGCCATGCGGTCGATGATGGCGCGGCTGCCGGTGGGCCGCACCAGCGCCGGCACGCCGACGCGCTCGCCACCGTCCACCAGCACTTCCGCCAGCGCGAAGCCGATGACCAGCGCCCGCTCCAGCTTGCTGTGGGTGACACCCGGAGACGAGAACTGCATGGAGGGCGAACGGTCCGGCCAGACCCAGACGGTATGGGCCGCTTCCCACTCCCGCTCGCGGACATAGAGGTGGTGGTCCCGGGCCGAGCGCCGCCAGTCCACCCGCGCGACGGGCTCGCCGGAGACGAAACGCCGGAACTGCCAGAAATTCTCGCCCGTGCCCGCGCGCCTGCGGCCATGCAGCCCGTGGATGACGGTGGCCGCGATGCGCCGGGCGTCGAGAATGAGCCGCGGCATGGTCGCGGCCAGCGCGCGGCTTTCGCCGGTTGCGAAGGCGACGGTGCGGCTTTCATCGACGTCGGGACGCGGGGTTGCAGCCATCGTGACGCTTATCCGATCCGCGCCGCCAGCCGGCGGACGACGTCGGACACGCCGACGCCCTCGGCGCGCGCCGCGAAGGTCAGCGCCATGCGGTGTTTCAGCACGGGTTCGGCCAGCGCGATGACATCGTCGATAGAGGGCGCGAGGCGGCCGTCCAGCAGCGCCCGGGCGCGCACCGCCAGCATCAGCGCCTGGCTGGCGCGGGGCGAGGGCCCCCATGCCACGGTTTTCGGGTCGGCGCCGTCCGCGCCGCCGGGACGCGCCGAGCGCACCAGGGTCAAAATGGCTTCCACGACCGATTCGCCGACCGGCAGGCGGCGCACCAGCCGTTGCGCGGCCAGCAGGTCCTCGGCCGTCATGGCGGCGCGGGGCCTCGCTTCCTCCGCGCCGGTGGTCTCGAACAGAATGCGCCGCTCCGCGTCGCGGTCCGGATAATCGACGTCGATCTGCATCAGGAAGCGGTCGAGCTGGGCCTCGGGCAGGGGATAGGTGCCTTCCTGTTCCAGCGGGTTCTGGGTCGCGAGCACATGGAAGGGCTTGGGCAGGTCGTGGCGCGCGCCGGCGATGGTGACATGCTGCTCCTGCATCGCCTGCAACAGCGCGGACTGGGTGCGCGGGCTGGCGCGGTTGATCTCGTCGGCCATCAGCAACTGGCCGAAGATCGGACCCGGCAGGAAGCGGAAGCTGCGCCGGCCGCCCGCGCCTTCCTCCAGCACCTCGGTGCCGAGGATGTCGGACGGCATCAGGTCCGGCGTGAACTGGATGCGCCGGGCATCGAGGCCGAGCGATGCGCCGAGCGTTTCCACCAGCTTGGTCTTGGCGAGGCCCGGCAGGCCGATCAGCAACGCATGGCCGCCGGCCAGGATGGTGATGAGCGCATGCTCCACCACCTGGTCCTGTCCGTAGATGAGGGTGCCGATGGCGGCCCTGGCCTCGCGGATATGGGCCGAGGTCGTCTCCGCCGAGCGGACGATCATGTCCTCCAGCTTCTCGGGGGTGTCGCCAGCGAATGTCATGATCCGACTTCCATCCGTTCGTCGCGCCGCTTTTTCCTGCGACAGGGCCATTCTGCCGCATCCGCATAAAGCAACAACCGCGCCATGCGTTGAGTTACAATCCCGGCCACGCGACGGGAGTTTACGTCATTTTCTTCGGTGGCGATCCCGTGCGGACGCTGTCCGTCCGGGCCGCAGCTAAGAGAGTCGGGATCAACCATGGCAAAGGAAGGGCGGGAGTCAGCCGGGGGCATTGACGGGATCGCAGCCGCCGCAAGCGCCGCCAGACGTCGCGGCCCGCCGCCGCTGGACGCCTGGAACCCGCCGTTTTGCGGCGATATCGACATGCGGATCGCGGCGGATGGCACGTGGTTCTATCAGAATTCGCCGATCGGCCGGCCGGCGCTGGTCCGGCTTTTTGCCTCCGTTCTGAAAAAGGAAGGAGAGCGTCACGTTCTCGTGACACCGGTGGAAAAGGTCGGCATCCGGGTCGATGACGCGCCGTTCGTCGCCGTGGCAATGGCCGTGGAACAGCGGAATGGTCTCCGGACCCTCGTGTTCCGCACCAATGTGGACGACGAGGTGACCTGCGATGCCGAACATCCGCTGCGGTTCGTTCCACAGCCGGGAGACGAGGTGCCGGCGCCCTATATCCGTGTCCGCGGCGATCTTCAGGCCAAGGTCGCGCGTGCCGTCTTCTATGATCTCGTCGCGCTGGGGGAGGAGCGGGAGGTTGACGGCAGGATGATGTTCGGCGTCGCCTCCGCGGGTATATTCTTCTCCCTGGCGACGATGGAAAGCCTGGCGGACAGCCTCGAGGACGGGATTTGAGCGGTTTGAAAGACCATATTCTTGCGCCGGCGCATGCCGAGGCGGCGCTGTCGTCGGACATCTTCTTCGCGCGGGCGGCACGGCGGCTGTCGCTCGACGTGCCGGCCGGGCTGGACGATCCCGCCGTCATGGCGGCGACCGGCGACCACGACACCGAGGAGATGCGCCGCACGATCGCGGCCGTGCGGCCGATCCGCGCCGCGGCGGTGCTCATTCCCGTGGTCGAGCGGGACGAGCCGACCGTGCTGCTGACCCAGCGCGCCGCCACCCTGCGCGACCATGCCGGGCAGATCGCCTTTCCCGGCGGCAAGATCGATCCGGAGGATGGCGGCAGCCCGCTCCGGGCGGCGCTGCGCGAGGCTCATGAGGAAATCGGCCTCGAAGCGGATTTCGTCACGCCGGTCGGCTATCTCGATCTCTATATGACGCGGTTCGGCTATCGCATCGTGCCGACACTGGCGCGGGTGCGGCCGGGCTTCTCCCTCACGCTCAATCCGGACGAGGTGGACGACGTGTTCGAGGTGCCGCTCTCGTTCCTGATGACGCCCTCCAACCACCTGCGCCACAGCCGGGACTGGAACGGCACGCTGCGCAGCTTCACCGCGATGCCGTTCGGCGACCGGTACATCTGGGGCGTGACGGCCGGCATCCTCGTGAACCTCTATCGCCGGATTTACGACGCATGATCCGCCCCGTCGCGACAGAACTGGCGCTGTTTCTCACGCCTTTCGCCATCTACGCGCTGTTTCTCTGGGCGACCCGTCGGAACGTGCTGGAGCCGGCGTCATGGCCGCTGAACCGGCTCATCTGGCTGACGGGCCTGGCGCTGGTGCTGATGCTGGGCTCGTTCCTGCTGTTGGCGCATTCCGGCGCGCCGCCGGGCTATGAATATGTCCCGGCACGGATGGAGGACGGCAGGCTCGTGCCCGGCCATCTGGTGCCGGGAAAGCCGCCGTGACCGCGCGGCTCGACGCGCCATGGCTGCGGCAGGGGCCGCTCGCCGATCTGCTCTCCGTGCTGGACCGGGATGGCGAGCAGGCGCGCGTCGTCGGCGGCGCGGTGCGCAACGCGCTGCTTGGCCAGATGGACGGTGATGCTGCGCCGGGCGATTTCGACATCGCCACCACAGCGGTGCCGGACGAGGTGACGCGCCGCGCCGTCGCGGCCGGCTTCCGGGTGCTGCCGACCGGCATCGCCCATGGCACCGTGACGGTGCTGGTGCGGGGCCGGCCGTTCGAGGTGACGACCCTGCGGCGCGATGTGGAAACCGATGGGCGCCACGCGGTGGTGGCGTTCGGCCGGGACTGGCGCGCCGATGCGGAGCGGCGCGATTTCACGATGAATGCACTGTCGCTCGGCCGTGACGGCACGGTGCATGACCCCGTGGGCGGCCTTGCCGATTTGAACGCGCGCCGGGTGCGGTTCATCGGCGACCCGCATGCGCGCATCGTGGAAGATGTGCTGCGGGTGCTGCGCTTCTTCCGCTTCCATGCGATTTATGGCGAAGGCGCGCCGGATGCCGAAGGGCTGGCCGCATCCATCGCCGCCCGGGATGCGCTGGCCCGGCTCTCGCGGGAGCGGGTGCGGGCGGAAATGGTCAAGCTGCTGGTGGCGCCGCGCGCGGCGGAGGTGCTGGGCGTGATGAGCGACGCCGGCCTGCTTCAGCGCATCCTGGGCGGCGTGGCTTGGCTGGGGGCCTTCTCGCGCATGACGATGCTGGAGGCATTACTTCGGCAGCAGCCCGACGCGCCGCGCCGCCTCGGGGTCCTCGCGGCCATCGTGCCGGACGATGCCGCGCGGCTGGCCGAGCGGCTGCGCCTTTCACGAGATGAGCGGACCCGCATCGCCGCGATGGCGGACGGCTGGTGGCATGTCGGCCCCGGCCTGACGGAGCCCGCCGCCCGGGCGATGCTGTACCGGCTCGGCAAAGATATTTATCGCGACCGCGTGCTGATGGCCTGGGCCCATGCCGCGGCGGCCGCCGACGACGCGGCATGGGCACGGCTGGCCGATCTTCCGCTGCGATGGAGCCCGCCGCCCTTGCCGTTCAGCGCAGCGGATTTCATGGCGCGCGGGATCGAAAAGGGACCTTCTCTCGGAAAGGCCATGCGCTGCGCGGAAACGGCCTGGATCGCGGCCGATTTCCCGGCGGCGGTGGACATCATCGCCGCCCTTATCGACACCGTTGCCGCAGCGTCCTCACCGGCCGGCGCCAGAGCCGGCCGGTGAGCGCTGAACATCACGGACAGGGATGGCGATAGCCGTCGTGGCCGAGATAGGTGCCCGTGCGCGCGTCGTAGGACCGGAAGCGCTGGGCGCAATAGGCGATGTCATCGGGGGTCAATACATCCGGGCGGACATAGCGGGGCTGGGCCTGGGAGGCGATGACGCCGCCGAGGATCGCACCGGCCGCGAGGCCCGCCGCGACGCCGGCCGCCGCGTTGCCGCCACGATGGCGCGGACCGTAATATCGCGGCCCATAGTGACGCCGCCACTGCACGGCCTCGGTCATGCCGGGGACGGCCTGGCTGAGCTGAGCGCCGTTCAGGACGGGCGCGGCCGAGGCGGCGGGCATCGTGACGGCAATGCTCGACAAGGCGAGCGCGGCCGCCATGGCTGTTCCGACAATACGCATCAGGGGCTCCTTCATATGGCACGAACGGATACTATATCTTGAGGATATACGGTCCGCGCGGGAAGTTGCCACGGTTTCGTGACGGTATCGCGCGCCACGGGGTGGCCTGATTCGCCAATGCCCCGCATTTGATGTAATTTATGGCGGGATTTCAGCCATGCACCGCCCGCGCCAGCCAGGAGATATCGCGCGCCGCTCCGCCGCCGCCTTCGCGGCCCGGCGCGCAGACGGCTTTCGCCGGGAAACCTTCGCCCTGCCTGTGGCGGACGCCCGCGCGAAGGCCCGTGAAATGTTCCGGCGGTTTCCGAAAGCCGCCTATATGACGGAAATCGAGGCGTGGCGCGAATTGCCCGATGGCCGCATCGAATTCGTCATGCGGCGGCTGCCCACTGCGGATTGACCCATAAAAAAACTGCGCCGTGGCGAAGCGCCGGCGCAGTTTTCATTTTCAACGACAGGGAGCGAACGTCCGTTCAGTCCTCGTCGTCTTCATCTTCATCATCTTCGTCCTCGTCGTCTTCTTCAAGGACGACGGCTTCGAGCGCGACCGCGGGAATGGTGTCGCGGAACAGTTCACCGGCCTCGGACAGCCAGACGCATTCGACATCGTCGCCCTTCACGCTGACAACGGTCATCGGCAGGCCGCCGGATCTGAGAATGGCGATATCGCCGGGTGCGAAGGACATGGATCGATCTCCAGAAGTGGGTTGGCGCGGCCAGAGCGCGCCGGTCCCGATGTAGGCGTCATCTATGTCGGATCAATGTCGCGGCCGAAAGATGCTGCGGCAATCTGTCCCGCTCTTTTATGGCCATTTCACCACCGGCGGCAGCGACGACAGGATCGAGGCGACGTTGCCGCCGGTCTTGAGGCCGAAGACCGTGCCGCGATCGTAAAGCAGGTTGAATTCGACATAGCGGCCGCGGCGGATCAACTGCTCCTCGCGTTCGGCCTCCGTCCATGGCGTCGTGAAATTGCGGCGCACCAGCGTGGGGTAGACATCGCGGAAGGCGCGTCCGACATCCTGCGTGAAGGCGAAATCGGAGTCCCAGTCGCCGCTGTCCAGCCAGTCGTAGAAAATGCCGCCGACGCCGCGCATTTCCTTGCGGTGCTTGAGATAGAAATACTCGTCGCACCACGTCTTGAACTTCTCGTAGGGCGCGACGGCGGCATGGACCGTGCAGGTCTGCCGCATGGCGGCGTGGAAATCCCGGGTGTCGGGATCGTCCTGCGTCCGCCGCCGGTCGAGCACCGGCGTCAGGTCCGCGCCGCCGCCGAACCATGCCCTCGTTGTCACGACGAAGCGGGTGTTCATGTGCACCGCCGGCACATGGGGATTCTGCGGATGGCAGATCAGCGAAATGCCGGAAGCCCAGAAGCGTGGGTCCTCGGCCGCTCCGGGGATGTCCTTGCGGAATTCCGGCGCGAATTCGCCATGAACCGTCGAGCAGTGGACGCCGACCTTCTCGAACACCCGGCCGGACATCATCGACATGACGCCGCCGCCGCCCTTGCTGCCGCTGTGGTCGGTCCGCTCCCATGGCGTGCGCACGAAGCGGCCCGGAGCCTGGTCGGAGAATGGCAGGCCCGCAGGCAGATCGGCCTCGATCCGTTCGAAAGCCGCGCAGATATCGTCGCGCAGGCTTTCGAACCAGCCCCGGGCGCGGGACTGGCGATCGGCGAGTTGTTCGGCAGTGGGAAGAGGCGAGGTCACGGGCGGCAGCCTTCGATTGAGGATGGCAGTTCCGGTATCGTCCACGGGGCGGCGGGCGGCAAGCCCGCAGCAGGGCCGACGGGTCAGGCCGGCCGGGTCTGGCGCAGGGCCTCGCCCAGCGCCATGGCGACGGTCATGGCCAGATTGATGGAGCGCAGGTCCTGCCGCATCGGGATGGTCAGGCGGGTGTCCGCCGCGGCATGGACGGCGTCCGGCACGCCGGCCGACTCCCGGCCGAACAGCAGAATATCCCGATCGTCATACCGATGGGCAAGGTAGGACGCATCGCCGCGCGTGGTGAAGAGCGCCATGGGGAAGTTTTCCGCCCGCCGCCAGGCGTCGAACTGCGCCCATGACGCATGGCGGGTGATCCGGACCTTGTCCAGATAGTCCATGCCGGCCCGGCGGAAATGCCGATCCGAGACCGGAAAGCCTGCCGGCTCAATAATATGGGCGGAGACATCGAGACAGGCGCAAAGCCTTAGAATCGTTCCGGCGTTCTGTGGGATATCGGGCTGATAGAGGGCGATCTGCATGGTTCCGGCGGGCTGTCCGGCGGCCTCGGGGCCGCCCTAAAAACGCTGCTGGCCGAAGGAGTTCGGCCGCAGTTTCCAAGTGCACCAAAGCTGCACTTGCACTCACTCTGCAAGGGTGCCAATAGAAACGCGCCGGACGTTGCGTCGGCGCGCTTTGGCGCGCGGCCGCGTGTTGGCCCCGCCTTCCCCGGAGCCGCTTGTGGTCGGGTGCGCTTCCCGGTGGTGCGGCGTTTGAACGACGGTGACGGGAAAGGGACTGCTATCGTGGCTACCGTATCTTCGGCCAAACCGACGCGTCGGGATTTTCTTTTTATCGCGACCGGGGCCGTCGGTGCCGTGGGTGTCGCGGCCGCTGCCTGGCCGCTGATCCACCAGATGAATCCGGACGCCTCCACGATTGCGGCCGGCGCGCCCATCGAGGTCGATCTGACGCCGATTCAGGAAGGTCAGGTCATCAAGGTGTTCTGGCGCGGCCGGCCGATTTTCATCAGCCACCGCACGGCGAAGGAGATCGCGGACGCCAAGGCCGGCGACACCGCCTCCCTGCCGGACCCGCAGCCGGACAGCGCGCGCGTGAAGCCGGGCAAGGAGCAGTGGCTGGTTCTGGTCGGCATCTGCACCCATCTCGGCTGCATCCCGCTCGCCCATCAGGGTCAGTATAACGGCTTCTTCTGCCCCTGCCACGGTTCGGTCTACGACACCTCGGGCCGTATCCGCAGCGGCCCGGCGCCGGCCAACCTGCCATTGCCGCCCTATCAGTTCGTCTCCGACACCCGGATCCAGATCGGCTAACCGCCGCTCGTGAATTTAATAGCGCAAGGTTCGACCATGAGCGGACATTCGACTTACCAGCCGAGCAGCCCTGTCATGAAATGGATGGAGCGCCGGCTGCCCATCGCCGGTCTCGTCTATTCCTCCTTCATCGCCTATCCGACGCCCCGTAACCTCAACTACTGGTGGACGTTCGGCGGCATCCTGTCCTTCATGCTGGTGGTGCAGATCGTCACCGGCATCGTGCTGGCGATGCATTACACGCCGCATGTCGATCTCGCCTTCGCCTCCGTCGAAGGCATCATGCGCGACGTCAACTACGGCTGGCTGCTGCGCTACCTGCATGCCAACGGCGCGTCGATGTTCTTCCTCGCCGCTTACATCCATATGTTCCGCGGCATGTATTACGGCTCCTACAAGGAGCCGCGCGAGGTCCTCTGGATCCTCGGCGTCATCCTGCTGTTCCTCATGGTGGCCACCGCCTTCATGGGTTACGTGCTGCCGTGGGGCCAGATGAGCTACTGGGCCGCGGTGGTCATCACCAACCTGTTCTCGGCCATTCCCGGCATCGGCGAGACCATCGTGACCTTCCTGTGGGGCGGTTATTCGGTCGGCAATCCGACGCTGAACCGCTTCTTCTCGCTGCATTACCTGCTGCCCTTCGTCATCGCCGGCGTCGTCGTCCTGCACGTCTGGGCGCTGCATGTGGTCGGCCAGAACAACCCCACCGGCATCGAGCCCAAGACGGACAAGGACGTGGTCGCCTTCACGCCCTATGCGACGGTGAAGGACGCCTTCTTCATGGTGGTCTTCGCGGTCATCTTCGCGTGGTTCGTGTTCTACATGCCGAACTATCTCGGGCATGCCGACAACTACATCCCGGCCAACCCGCAGGTGACGCCCTCGCATATCGTTCCGGAATGGTACTTCCTGCCATTCTACGCGATCCTGCGCGCGATCCCGGACAAGCTGCTCGGCGTCTGCGCCCTCGGCGGGGCCATCGTCATCCTGGCCTTCCTGCCGTGGCTCGACACCTCGGCGGTGCGCTCGGCGCGCTACCGGCCGCTGTACCGGCAGTTCTTCTGGGTGTTCTTCGCGGTCACGCTCGGCCTCGGCTGGCTCGGCGCCAAGCCCGCGGAAGGCGGCTATGTCATCGCCGCGCGCATCCTCACCTTCTATTATTTCGCGCACTTCCTCATCATCATGCCGATCCTCGGATGGGTGGAGCGGACCAAGCCGCTGCCGGCTTCGATCGCGGACTCGGTGTTGAAGGAAGGCGTTCCGCCGGGTGCGCAGGCTCCGGCGCCGACCAAGGCTTGAGACGAGAGGGAATGGATATGAGCTTTCGTCCCAGCCTGATGCGCAACGCCATTGCCGCGGCTCTCGTCGCCGGCGCTGCCATGGCGCTTTCCCCGGCCGCGCAGGCGGCCGGCGAGGTCGAGCATCCGCCGCAGCAGACGTGGTCCTTCTCCGGGCCGTTCGGCAAGTTCGACCGTGCCCAGCTTCAGCGCGGCTTCAAGGTCTATCGCGAGGTCTGCGCCTCGTGCCACGCGCTGAGCTTCGTCGCCTTCCGCAATCTTGCCGAGGCGGGCGGGCCGGGCTTCACGCCGGCCCAGGCCGCGGTGATCGCCGGCGAATACAAGATCATGGACGGCCCGAACGACGCCGGCGATATGGAGGAGCGCGCCGGCCGCGTCGCCGACCATCTGCCGAAGCCGTTCCCCAACGACAACGCCGCCCGTGCCGCCAATGGCGGCGCCGCGCCGCCGGATCTCTCGGTGATCGCCAAGGCGCGGACCTACGAGCGCGGCTTCCCGCAATTCCTCATCGACATCTTCACGCAGTATCAGGAGCAGGGGCCGGACTACATCAAGGCGCTGCTGACGGGCTATACCGATGCCCCGGCGGACTTCACGGTGCCGCCCGGCGGCCACTACAACAAGTATTTCCCCGGCCACTCGATCATGATGGCGCCGCCGCTCTCCGCCGACCAGGTGGAATATACCGACGGCACCCCCACCACGGTGGAGCAGTATGCCAGGGACATCACGGCCTTCCTGATGTGGACGGCCGAGCCCCATATGGAGGCCCGCAAGCGGACCGGCATGCAGGTGATCATCTTCCTGATCGTATTCGCCGGGCTTCTCTATTTCACGAAGAAGAAGGTCTGGAAGCAGGTCGAACTGCATCCCGAGCAGCTCACGCCGCGTGCCCCGACCGAATATAACAAGAGCTAACCGCACCGCGGTGGTCGAACGCATCCGATGACAAGCAAACACCCCGCCCGGCGGGGTGTTTTGCTTTGCCGGGGTATCATGTGTCGCGCCGGCGCTACCGCGGGCGCGGCGGTGAGGTCGTCCGGACAGGTCAGGCGCGGCGGGGTGTTCCGCCCAATCTGCTCGGCCCCGGCTTGCATCGACGACATGCTGGCGGCGCCTGCTGCCGCCGGGCTTCCGGCCGTTTGCCGTCACAGCGACGACGTTTCGCATCAGCGCCCGTGCGTGCGCATGGCGGCGACGGGCTCACGGAAAATCCGGAGCCCGGCTCTGGCCCGCCCTACCGGCTCTGCGCCGCCCGGCCCGTTTCGACCCGCCAAAGCCGCGCCGGCTTCAGAACTGCCAGCGCTGCATCATCAGATAGTTTCCGCCGCCGAACACGGCATAGATCAGGGCGCTGAGCAGCATGCCGATCAGCGTCACGATGATCGCGGCAGGGATCGCCGCAAGCGCGGCCTTGACGAAGAACATCACCAGCCGGACGAAGGGGATGCGCAGATCGACAAGGATGATGCGCTGTTCAAGGGGGGATTGTTGCTGGCTCATTGCTGCCTCCGGAACCTCTCCGATTGCATCGGAAACGATGCTTCGCCACAGTGGTGCGACGCCTTTCCGACTGCAAGCGGCTTCCCGCTGTCTCCCTCGTCTGCCACGGGTCTTTCATGACATTCGATCAGGATCTCAAATCCGCCATCCGCACGATCCCGGATTATCCGAAACCCGACGTCATGTTCCGCGACATCACCACGCTGCTGGGAAATGCGCGGGCGTTCCGCCGCGCGGTGGACGAACTGGTCCAACCTTTCGCGGGTTCTAAGATCGACAAGGTCGCCGGCATCGAGGCGCGCGGCTTCATCCTCGGCGGCGCGGTGGCCCATCAGGTGTCCGCCGGCTTCGTGCCGATCCGCAAGAAGGGCAAGCTGCCCCATGCGACCGTGCGGATCGCCTATTCGCTGGAATACGGCCTCGACGAAATGGAGATGCACGAGGATGCCATCGCTCCCGGCGAGCGTGTGATCCTGATCGACGATCTCATCGCCACCGGCGGCACGGCGGAGGGCGCGGTCAAGCTGCTGCGGCAGATCGGGGCGGAGGTCATCGCCGCCTGTTTTATCATCGACCTGCCGGACCTTGGCGGCGCAGCCAAATTGCGCAAACTGGACGTGCCCGTGCGAACGCTCATGAGTTTCGACGGTCACTGACCGGCCAGCGTATCGGCAAGTCGAGGTGCGCGCCAAGCTGCCGCCGTTGACGCGGCAGCATTTGTTCTGGCCCTACAACCGCGATTTTGAAAAAGGTTGTTACGAGCCGGGCTATCCCCAAGGGCCGGGCCGGGGCGGGGCGACGGGTCCAGTGGCAGGTCCGGTGGAATCGTCCGCCGGCGGCAAGGCCGGCGCTTCCGCGCCCGCCGGCACATCCGGCGCGCTTTCGCCCCAAGGCCCGGAGAATTCCGGCTCGGTTCCTGCTGCTTCGGGCTCGGGAAGCGCGATGGGACCGGGGTCGTGGCCGCCGGCAAATTCCACCAGCGCCGCGACGCGGCTCTGGATCGAAGGATGGGTCGAGAACAGATCCGCGAAGCCGGAGCGGGGATTGTCGACGCACATTTCCATGATGGCGGAATTTGCCATGGGCAGTTCGCTGCGGCCTTCGATCTTGCGCAGCGCGGTGATCATCGCATCGGGGTTTTTCGTGAGTTCGACCGCCCCGGCATCCGCCAGGAATTCGCGCCTGCGGGACAATGCGAAGCGGATGACCACGGAGAGCACCCAGGCCAGCACCACCAGCGCCAGCGCGATGATGATCGCGACGCCCGCGCCGCCGCCCTTGCGGTTGCTGCCGCCTGAACGTCCGCCGCCCCAGCGCATGCCGGACTGGAACACCATGCGGAAGACCAGTTCGCCGAAGAAGGAGATGACCCCGGCGATGACCAGCGCGATCACGAGCATGCGCACGTCGCCGTTGCGGATATGCGTCAGCTCATGGGCGAGGACGGCCTCGATCTCGGCATCGTCGAGCCGCTCCGCGAGCCCGCGCGTGACGGTGATGGCATATTGCTTTTCGTTGAGGCCGGTCGCATAGGCGTTCAGCTCCGGCGTGTCGATCATCTTCAGCGCGGGCATCGTGATGCCGCGCGAGATGCAGAGATTTTCCAGCAGGTTATAGAGGCGCGGATCGTCCCGCCGCGTGATCGAGCGTCCGCCGGTGATGGCGTCGATCATCCGCTGATGGAAGCGATACGCGATCAGCAGCCAGATGCCGGTCACGATGGTGGCGATGGGCGCGGCGGTGATGAGGTCCGCCGCGGCGGCGCGCAGCAGCCAGTCCAGCGGCGCATCGCTGCCGAAGCTCTCCGCGAACAGGGCGGCCGCGAACACCAGCACATAGACGAGGAAGAACAGGCCGGCCAGCAGGAGCACCGAGCGGCGCCTGTTGGAGCGGATATGCGTGTAGAGCCCGTAAGCCGCCATGCGGATGTCCGTTTTCCCGCGCGGCGAAACGATGAGACGTCGCCGCGCGGAAGCCAGAACATGATCCTCGAAAGCAGAGGCCGGTCGCCGGCAAGGATCACGCTGAAACGACGAAACAGCGACCGGTCCGGTTCAGCGCCCCGGAACCCGACCGGCCGATTCAGAATTTCACGCTGGGCGCCTGTTCGAGTTGCGGCCGCGATTCGCCGACATCGAAGAATTCACGCGGCGTGAAGCCGAGCGAACCCGCGATCAGCACGGCGGGAAACTGCTGGATGCCGGTATTGTATTCCTGCACTGCGTTGTTGAAGAAGCGGCGCGCCGCGGAGAGCTTGTTCTCGATGTCGCTTAGCTCGGTCTGCAATTGCAGGAAGTTGGTGTTGGCCTTGAGGTCCGGATACGCCTCCGCCAGCGCGAACAACTGGCGCAGCGCGCCGGTCAGCATGTTTTCCGCCGCAGCCTGCTGGGCCGGGCCTTGCGCCGCCATGGCGGTGTTGCGCGCGGCCACCACCGCCTCCAGCGTACCGCGCTCATGGGTCGCGTAGCCTTTGACGGTCTCGACCAGATTCGGAATGAGGTCGTGGCGCTGCTTGAGCTGCACATCGACATCGGCAAATGCCTGGTTGACGCGCTGACGCATCGCGACAAGGCCGTTGTAGATCGAGACGAGCCACAGGCCGATGACGACGATGACGCCGAGGATGATCAATGTGGTCATGAGTGCAATGTCCCTCGTGGAACCGGCATCCTAAAGGATGAAGCAGGAAAGTGGGAACCGGCTGCCGCATCCCGGTCGATTCCATGGAGCGGGGCGTTTTCTTGCGCGCGGACAAAAAAGACCCCAGGCTGGAGCCTGGGGTCATTCGCCGAGCGGTATTGGGGGGGGTCGGGGGGGCCGCCCAGCGGGTCTGATGCCCTGATAACCGCCGCCGCCCGGTTTGGTTCCTGCCGCAATGAAGTATTTTCGAACCGGACCAGACTAGGCCGCAAAGCGGCAATTTTGGTAACGCTGCACCATTTGCGAACTTGCAGCCCGCGTGCAGGGCTGAAAAGCTGTTCGGCAAGTCAGGTGGTGCGTTGCATGTCTGCTGACGCCGCCATCGGCCGCAAGGAGAGGGGATGGTCCAGACCCCCACCGGCGTCACGACCGGCTCAGCGGTGCATCCCGCCGCGGGCTCGACCGTGGATGATACTCTGGTCGATACGGACATTCCCGCACGGCTGGACCGTCTGGCATGGGGCCGGTTCCATACCCTGGTGGTGGTGGCGCTCGGCGTGACATGGATTCTCGACGGGCTGGAGGTGACGCTGGCCGGCTCGCTCGCCGGGGCGCTGCGGGCCAGCCCGACGCTCAATTTCTCCGGCACGGATATCGGCCTTGCCGGCAGCGCCTATCTCGCCGGAGCCGTGCTCGGCGCGCTTGGCTTCGGCTGGCTGACGGATCGCTGGGGCCGCAAACGGCTGTTCTTCATCACCCTCACGGTCTACCTGCTTGCCACCGCCGCCACCGCGTTCTCCTGGAACCTGTGGAGCTTCATGCTGTTCCGGTTCCTCACCGGCGCGGGCATCGGCGGCGAATATACCGCGATCAATTCCACCATTCAGGAACTGATCCCGGCCCGGTATCGCGGCTGGACCGACCTCGTCATCAACGGCAGCTTCTGGATCGGCGCGGCGCTGGGCGCCGGCGCGTCCATCATCCTGCTCGATCCCGAGCTGTTCGGGCCGGATGTCGGCTGGCGCGTCGCCTTCTTCGTCGGCGCGGCGCTGGGGCTGGTGATCTTCCTGATGCGGCTCTGGATTCCGGAATCGCCGCGCTGGCTGATGACTCACGGCCGGATCGCGGAGGCCAACGCCATCGTCGATGCGCTGGACGAGCGGTTCAGGCGGGCCGGCCATCGCTTCCCCGACACGCCGCCGAGCACGATCCGCCTGCGCCAGCGCACCCATACGCCGCTGGCGGAAGTCGGCCGCACCTTGTTTCGCGTGCATTCCCGGCGCACGCTGGTCGGGCTCGCGCTGATGGCCGCGCAGGCGTTCTTCTACAACGCGATCTTCTTCACCTATGCGCTGGTGCTGACGGACTTTTACGGCATCCGCGCGGACCATGTCGGCTGGTATATCCTGCCCTTCGCGGCCGGCAACTTCCTCGGGCCCTTGCTGCTCGGACGGCTGTTCGACACCATCGGCCGCAAGCCGATGATCTTCGCGACCTATCTGGCGTCGGGCGTTCTGCTCGCGGGCGTGGGCTGGCTGTTCGCCCTCGGCATCCTGTCCGCCGCGCAGCAGACAGCGGCGTGGATGGTGATCTTCTTCTTCGCCTCGGCGGCGGCGAGTTCGGCCTATCTCACGGTCAGCGAGACATTCCCGCTTGAAATCCGCGCGCTTGCCATCGCGTTCTTCTATGCGGTCGGCACCGGCGTCGGCGGTGTCGCCGGCCCGTGGCTGTTCGGCCTGCTGATCGATACGGGATCGCGCTGGAGCCTGTTCGGCGGCTATGTGTTCGGGGCCGTGCTGATGGTCGTCGCCGCCATCGTGGTGCTGCGCTGGGGCATCGCAGCGGAGCGGCGCCCACTGGAGGACATCGCGCCGCCGCTGGCGCTGCATCACGACGACGACCGCGGTTCAACCATCAGGTGAATTCGGCTTTGCTTTTGAATTACTACTTTAAGAGTTCGATTTAATTGAACTCAATCAATATATTATCTTGTTTTCTTGATTACGGATGGTCCTTCGGATCAGGTCCGAAGCACGCTCCGATAATCCGCTCCCGCCCCGGATCGGGGTTCGGGAGCAGGCTTTCTCGGGATCGGACTTTAGGCCACCTTGGCGTCGATGATCTTCACCGCATCCTCAAGATCGACCGAGACGAGTTGGGAGACGCCGCGCTCGGCCATGGTGACGCCGTAGAGCCGGTTCATCCGCGCCATGGTGATCGGGTTGTGGGTGATGATCATGAAGCGCGTCTCGGTGGAGCGGATCATCTCGTCCAGCAGGTCGCAGAAGCGGTCCACGTTGTGGTCGTCGAGCGGCGCATCGACCTCGTCCAGCACGCAGATCGGCGCGGGGTTGGTGAGGAACACCGCGAAGATCAGCGCCATGGCGGTCAGCGCCTGCTCGCCGCCGGAGAGCAGCGAGAGCGTCGCCGGCTTCTTGCCCGGAGGGCGGGCGAGGATTTCGAGGCCGGCTTCCAGCGGATCGTCGCTGTCGATGAGCTGAAGTTCCGCCGTGCCGCCGCCGAAGAGCTGGGTGAACAGCCGCTCGAAATGACCCTTGACCACCTCGAAGGAGGCAAGCAGCCGCTCGCGGGCTTCCTTGTTGAGGCTCTGGATGCCCGTGCGCAGCTTCTTGATGGCCTCGACGAGGTCGTCGCGCTCGCTGGTCAGGGTGCCGAGCTGATCCTCGACCTCGCGCAGTTCCTCGTCGGCGCGCAGGTTCACCGCGCCAAGCCGCTCGCGGTCCCGGCGCAGCTTTTCGAGAGTCTCCTCGACCTCGGACACGTCGGGCAGCGCGGCTTCGGGGTCGATGCCCGCAAGGCTGGCAACGGCTGCCGGCGCGACTTCCAGCATTTCGCGGATTTCGTGTTCGATGTCGGCGAGGCGGCGCTTGGCGGCCTCGAAGCGTTCCTCGGAACGGGCGGCTTCCTCGCGCGCGGTGCCCATGACCTCCAGCGCCGTGCGGGCGTCGCGATCGGCCTCCGCCAGCCGGTTCTCCGCGGCGGCGAGCCGGTCGGCGGCTTCGCGGCGGCCGGCCTCGGCCTCCTCGATCTCGCTCATCAGGCTGCGGCGCTTTTGCAGGAACAGCGCCGGCGCGTCGTCCAGCGTCGCGCGTTCGGTGGCGGCGTCCTCGACGCGGGTCTCGATGGTGGCGATCTGCTCCACCGCGCCGTCCCTGCGGCGGGCCCAGCCCTCGCGGTCGGAGGCGATGGTGGTGAGACGGCGCTGGGACAGGTCGGCCTCGCGGGCCAGAGCCTGCGCTTCCGCGCGGACCTCGGCGAGGCGCGAGCGATGCCCTTCGATATCGCTGCGCACCAGCGCGAGCCGGCTTTCGACGTCGGCCGTCGGCGGCAGTTCGTCGAGCGCGCCCTGGGTCTCGCCGCGGCCGGCGATGGCCTCTTCGCGGTCGGTGGCGATGCGGGTTTTCGCTTCGGAGAGTGCGGAGCGGCGGGCGGCGGTGCGGCTGACCTCGCGCTCGGCGGCGGCAAGGGCGTCGCGGGCCTGCGCCGCGCCGCGCTGGAGATCGCGCACCTGCGAACGCGCGGCCGATTCGGCCTCGACGGCAGCGGAGACTTCCGCCTCGGCCTGCTGGACGGCTTCGCGGCGCATCTCGACATCGGTACGCGCGCCATCGAGTTCCTGCTCGATATCGGCCAGGCGGTTCTTGCCGGCCAGGCGGCGGGCGGCGGCGGTCGGGGCATTGGCGGCGACGGCGAAGCCGTCCCAGCGCCACAGGTCGCCCTCGCGGGAGACCAGCCGCTGGCCAGGCTTGAGCAGGGTGGCAAGGCGGGAGCCATCGGCCTTGTCGACCACGCCGATCTGGGCGAGGCGGCGCGCCATCTCGGCCGGCCCGGTGACGTGATCGGCCAGCCGCTGCACGCCGTCCGGCAGGGCCGGGTCGGCGGGGTCGATGGCGGCGCCGGCCCAGCGCATCGGCGCGGACGGGTCCGCCGGCGCTTCGAGGTCGTCGCCGAGCGCGGCGCCGAGGGCGGTCTCGTAGCCCTTCTCGACGGTGAGGTCCTCCATCACCGCGGGCCACATGGATTTGGTTTCGACCTGCAACAGCTTGGCGAGGGTCTTGGCCTCGGTATCGAGCCGCTGGGCGCGGCGCTCGGCTTCCGCCAGCGGGCCGCGCGCGACATCGAGCGCCTGCCGTGCGCCGGACTGGGCGGCCTCGGCCCGCAGGGTCTCAGCTTCCGCATCCATCACGGCGGTCTGCGCGGTCTCGACCGCGGCGGCGAGCATCTCCAGGTCGAAATCCTGTCCGCCCTGCAAGGCGGAAAGTTCGCCTTCGACCTGATCCATCTCGCGGCTCAGGCGCGCGATGCGCTCGTCATGGCTGCGCAGCGCGGCTGTGAGCTGGTTCTTGCGCGCCATCAGGTCGGCATGGGTCGCGGTGAGTTCGGCGAAATTCGTTTCGGCCTCGGACACCACGGCTTCGGCCGTGGCGACGCGCTCCTCCACGCCGATCTGGCGTTCGGCGGTGGATTCGGCCTCCTGCCGCAGGGTGGCCTCTTCCTCGTCGAACCGGGCGAGGGCAGCTTCCGCGTCGGTGACGAGGCGCTGCTCACGCTCGATATCGGCGGTGAGCTGCACCAGCCGGCGGTCAAGCTCGGCCACGCGCTCGTTGGCGCGCTTCTCCTCCTGCTCCAGCGCCTCGCGCGCCATGGTCAGGCGCTGGAGGCCGGCAGCCGCGCGGGCTTCCGCGTCGCGCAGGCCGGGCATGTCGGCAGCGGCCATGGCCTGCCGGGTTGCGGCCTCGGCCTGTTCGCCGGTGCGCTCGGCGACGAGGCGGACGGTGAGGTCCTGGGCCCGTTCCGCCTCGGCGCGCTCGGTCGTCGCCGCCGTCCAGCGCAGATGGAACAGCGTCGCCTCGGCGGAGCGCACCTGCTGGGCCAGCGCCCGGTAGCGCACCGCCTGCCGGGCCTGACGCTTGAGGCCGTCGGACTGGCTGGCGAGCTGGCCGACGACATCCTCAAGGCGAAGCAGATTGGCCTCCGCCGCGCGCAGGCGCAGTTCGGCCTCGTGGCGGCGGGCATGCAGCCCGGAAATGCCGGCGGCTTCTTCCAGTACGCGGCGGCGCTGCTGGGGCTTGGCCTGAATGATCTCGCCGATGCGGCCCTGATGGACGAGGGCCGGCGAGCGGGCGCCGGTGGAGGCGTCCGCGAACAGGATCTGCACGTCGCGGGCGCGCACCTCGCGGCCGTTGACGCGATAGGTCGAGCCTTCGTCGCGGTCGATCCGGCGGGAGACATCCAGCGATTCGTCGCCGTTGAACTGGGCCGGCGCGGTGCGGTCGCCATTGTCGATCAGCAGCGCGACTTCCGCGTGGTTGCGGCTCGGGCGGCCGTTGGTGCCGGAAAAGATGACGTCGTTCATGTCCGACGCGCGCATGGACTTGTGCGAGGTCTCTCCCATGACCCAGCGCAGCGCCTCGACCAGATTCGACTTGCCGCAGCCGTTCGGCCCAACCACGCCGGTCAGGCCCGGCTCGATGTGGAAATCCGTCGGCTCGACGAAGGACTTGAAGCCGTGAAGGCGAAGGCGCGTGAGTTTCATCCGGCAGGCCATGCTGGCGCTACCGCTAGCGGTAGCGCGTGTTGGAACCCGCGGCCCCAACAGGTTGGGGCCGTTTTGCTCCTGTAACATGAATCGTCCGCCGCCGGGGCGCAACGGCCGGCGGCGGCTTATCCAGACCTTGAGGGGGGCGGAAACGAAAATATAACCCTGTGGACAGTCTCGCCGGGGGCTGGCCGCGGGCGACTGGCCGGCGGGCGCTCAGCCGGCCGTCAGGACTTCAGGAACGGCTCGAATTCCTTTTCGAAATCCGCCAGCGACAGGGCGCCGGAGAGCTTCTTGCCGTTGACGAAGAAGGTCGGGGTGGAGGTCACACCCAGCTTCTGGGAGGCGTTGTCGCGCACCGACTGGATGCCGTTCAGCAGTTCCTGATCGGCAAGGCAGGCGTTGAAATTCTGTTGGGTCATGCCGGTCTGCTTCACGACATCGAACAGCGGCCCCAGCGGCTTTTCGACGGCCCATTGGCGCTGGGTGCGGAACAGCAGTTCGATCATGCCGAAAAAGCTGTCGTCGCTCTTGGTTTCCCGCTGGGAGCAGCGCGCGAGCATGAAGCCGCCGGCGGCCAGCAGGTCGAGCGGAAATTCGCGGAAGATGAAACGGGCCTTGCCGGTGTCGACGTATTTCTTCTTCAGCTCCGGATAGGTGGTCTCGTGGAACGTGGCGCAGTGCGGGCAGGTCAGCGAGGCATATTCGACGATGGTGATGGGCGCGTCGGCCTTGCCGACGGACATTTCGCCGAGCGGGTTCGGCGCCATCAGTTCGACGGAGGAGACGGTCTGCGCCTGCGCCGGGTTCAGGATGCCGTCCAGCGCCGCCAGGCCGCCGGCCGCGCCTGCCAGTGCGAAGGCGCCGATATGGAAATTGAAGTCCCGACGCGAGATCGTCACGATGCGCTCTCCTGCTGCTGGCAGTCTCTTGATCAATTCTCTGCGCCTAGCCTGAAAGGACGAATGTGGCAATGGGACGGTGGCCGCCCGGCTGTCACGTCCGTTTGATCGCCGCGCCGAGCCGGGCCACGGCGTGGCGCAGCTCCTCGTTCTCGATTGTCTGAAGGCGGCTCGCGAGCGCTGAGACCCGGGCCGGGTCCGGCGGCGGTGGCGGTGTCCGGCGGCGCGGCCCGCGCAGGGGCGCCTGGCGCAGGGCCAGCTTGCCGACCGCCTGCCAGCCGAAGAAGCGGTTCACCCGTTCGAGTATAGCTGCCGAGGAGTGCTGGATTTCCAGTGCCATCGGCCCTGAAACCCGCACCACCAGGGTGGCCGGTTCCGGCGCGACATCGTCCCGGCGCGGCCATTTTATCCGCTCCGGCTGGGCATGGACGGCGATCTCCGCGCCGACGATGTCCGCCCAGCGCGTCACCAGCTCCGTGGAGGCGAAACCCTGCCGGGAAAAGGCGTCGGCCAGCGTGCGGGCGGCAATGGTGCCCAACTGGCGGGAGGTTTTCAGGGGCTTGTCCATGACTTGCGGCTCTGCCAGACGGAGACGCCATGACCCTAGCAGCCCCGCCCCGGAAACGGAATCGGCCACGCGCGACACCCGACCCGGCCGGCGACCCGGCCCATGATCCGGCTGCCGCGCTGCTGGCCTGGTACGACCGCCACCGCCGCGTGCTGCCGTGGCGGGCGCTGCCGGGCGAGACGGCGGAGCCCTATGCGGTCTGGCTGTCCGAGATCATGCTGCAACAGACGACGGTGCGGGCGGTCGCGCCGTATTTCGCCCGGTTCCTCGCGCGCTGGCCGGACGTGACGGCACTGGCGCAAGCGCCGCTGGACGACGTGCTGCGGGAATGGGCGGGGCTCGGCTATTACGCCCGCGCCCGCAATCTCCATGCCTGCGCGAAGGTCGTGGCGGCGGATCATGGCGGCCGCTTCCCGGCGAACGAGGCAGGGCTCGCCGGCCTGCCGGGGATCGGTCCCTATACCGCCGCGGCGATCGCGGCCATCGCCTTCAACGCGCCGGCAGCGCCCGTGGACGGCAATATCGAGCGGGTGCTGAGCCGGTTTCATGCGGTGGACGAGCCGCTGCCGGCGGCCAAGCCGCGCATCCGCGAACTGATGGCCGCGCTCGTGCCGCATGACCGGCCGGGGGATTTCGCCCAGGCGATGATGGACCTCGGCGCGACCATCTGCACGCCGCGCTCGCCGGCCTGCGCGCTGTGCCCGTGGATGGAGCCTTGCGCCGCGCGCGGGCGGGGCACGCAGGAGAGCTATCCCCGCAAAACGCCCAAGGCGGCCGGCCGGCTCCGGCGCGGCGCGGCTTTCGTCGCCATGCGGGCGGACGGCATGGTGCTGGTCGAGACCCGGCCGGACAAGGGTTTGCTCGGCGGCATGACCGGCTTTCCGGGTTCCGAATGGACGGCGGACTTCGTGGCGGAGGAGGCGCTGGCCGCCGCGCCATGGCCCGATCTGGCGTGGCGCAGGCTCGCCGGCACCGTCACCCACGTCTTCACGCATTTTCCGCTCGAACTCACGGTCTATGTCGCGGAACTGCCGCGCGGGCGAAAGGCCCCCGCCGGCCGGCGCTGGGTGGCGGTAGACACGCTTGGCGGCGAGGCGCTGCCGAATGTCATGCGCAAGGTCGCGGTTCATGCGCTGGGGGATCGCGTCCGGCCGCGATCATGACGTTGATGAAAAAGCCTGTGCCATGCGCTATGGAAGGCGCGCAGATTTCGCATCAAACACACCGAGGAGAAAAGAATGACGATCGAGCGCCATGATGTCGGCCCGCGTATGAGCCAGGTGGTGGTTCACGGCGACACGGTCTATCTCGCCGGTATCGTGGCGGGCACCAGCGTCGGCAAGAGCGTGACCGAACAGACCACCGAAATCCTCGCCAAGATCGACGGCTATCTCGCCAAGGCCGGCACCGACAAGTCCAAGCTGCTCAAGGTCAATATCTGGCTGAGCGACATGTCCACCTTCGCCGAGATGAACGCGGTGTGGGATGCGTGGGCCTCGCAGGGCAACACGCCGGCGCGCGCCACCGTGGGTGCACAGCTTGCCGGCCCGGAATACAAGGTCGAGATCATGGTGGAAGCCGCGCGCTGAGCGCATCTTCGAACTTGTCGAATAGAAAAGGCCACGGCGAGGATACCCGCGCCGTGGCTTTTTATTTTCAGGTGCGCCTATTCCGCGGCTTGCGCGAGGTTCGCGCGCATCTCGGAGCGGAAGGAATCGATGCTGACGAGGCCCTTCGATGTTTCGAGATGCCAGAAGGTCCAGCCGTTGCAGGCGTCCAGCCCCTGCGCCGCCGCGCCCATGCGGTGGATCGAGCCGACCTGATTGCCCAGCGCCAGCGCGCCATCGGCGCGCACCATCGCCTTGTAGCGGCGCTTGGCGTCGGTGAGCATTGCGCCGGGCTTGAGCATGCCGTTCTCGATCAGAGTCAGGAACGGAATGCGCGGCGCCTCGCGCGCGGTCATGAACGGCGCGAAGGAGGCGGCCGGCAGCGGTAGGATGCCGTCGATGCGCCGCTCGGCGGCCTGCGCATAGGTCGCGTCGCGCTCGATGCCGATGAAGCGGCGGCCGAGACGCTTGGCGACTGCGCCGGTGGTGCCGGTGCCGCAGAACGGGTCCAGCACCACGTCATCGGGCCGTGACGACGACAGGATCACGCGGCCGAGCAGCGTTTCCGGCTTCTGGGTCGGATGCAGCTTCTTGCTGTCGTCGCCCTTGAGCCGCTCCTCGCCGGTGCAGAGCGGGATCAGCCAGTCGGAGCGCATCTGCACGTCGTCGTTGCCGGCCTTCAGGGCTTCGTAGTTGAACGTGTAGTTCTTCGCCTTTGCATCGCGCGCGGCCCAGATCATCGTCTCATGGGCGTTGGTGAAGCGGCGGCCGCGAAAATTCGGCATCGGATTGGATTTGCGCCAGACGATGTCGTTCAGCATCCAGAAGTCGAGATCCTGAAGGATCGTACCGACGCGGAAGATGTTGTGATACGAGCCGATCACCCACAGCGTTGCGGTCGGCTTCATCACGCGCCGGCAGGCGATCAGCCATGCGCGCGTGAATTCGTCATAAGCCTGGAAGCTGGAGAACTTGTCCCAGTCGTCATCGACGGCATCGACGCGGGAATCGTCCGGCCGTTTCAGATCGCCGCGGAGCTGAAGATTGTAAGGCGGATCGGCGAAGACCAGATCGACGGAAGCCGCCGGCAGCTTTGCCATGGCGGCGACGCAATCGCCGACGATGACCTGCGCTGAGGCTTGCGCGGAAACTTGCGCCGACTGACGCTGAGAAGAGACGATACGGGGCGTCCGTGAGGACGCCCCGCTACGCAATACACCCATGACTCAGAACTCTGACTCAGGCGAAGCGGCCGGTGACGCGGGACCTACAACCGACTGACCACACCTTGGCAGGCCAAGGTAAAAACTGACTTAATCATCCGCATCGGCAGATAGGCAATAAATGCCGGGCAGGATATAATCTGGCGTGGTCGAACGGCGCGGCGGGATGCGCGTTGAAATGCGGCACCAATGGAGGCTTGAGAATGCGCTGGGATGATTTCCGCCGCAGTGACAATGTCGATGACCGTCGCGGAGAGGGCGGACTTGGCGGCGGCGGCGGCGGCCGGATGCCGGTCGGCCGGGGCGGGCTCGGCATCGGTACCATCGTGGTCATCGGCCTGATCGGCTGGGCGCTCGGAATCGATCCGCGTCTGTTGCTCGAAGGCGCCTCCATGATTCAGGGCGGCTCGCCTTATGAGCAATCCCAGCGCGCGCCCGCGCCGCGCCAGACCGGCGCGCCCAAGGACGAGATGGGAGACTTTGTGGCCGCCGTGCTCGGCGAGATCGACGACCGCTGGTCCGAAATTTTCAAGGAGGGCAATGCGAGCTATCGCGGCCCGCGTGTGGTGCTGTTCAGCGGCGCGACCAACGCGAACCGTTGCGGCATGGCGCAGTCCGCCATGGGTCCGTTCTATTGCCCGCCGGATCGTCAGGTGTTCCTCGATACGCAGTTCTTCGATGAGATCGAGCAGCGCTTCCGCGGCTGCGCGGGCGCGCCGTGCAAGTTCACGCAGGCTTATATCCTCGCACATGAGGTCGGACATCACGTGCAGAACCAGCTCGGCATTCTCGACAAGTCCCAGCAGTTGCAGCGTGCGGCAGGGAGCCGTGCGGAGGCGAACCAGATTCAGGTGCGGGTCGAATTGCAGGCGGATTGTTTCGCCGGCGTCTGGGCCAACCGTCAGCGCCAGAAGCGCGACTATCTCGATCCCGGCGATGTCGATGCCGCATTGCAGACGGCGGCCGCCATCGGCGACGATGCGTTGCAGCGCAAGGCCGGCGGTCGTGTCGTGCCGGATTCATTCACGCATGGCAGTTCCGAGCAGCGCAAACGCTGGTTCATGAACGGTTTCAATTCCGGAAAGATATCGGCCTGCAACACATTCGGCGCCGAACGCCTGTAGCGCGGATTTATCCCTGACCGCAGATGCCGCATTTCCGCGCACTTCCGCTCGCGCGGGGGAATGCGTATGATCGGCCGATCGTCAATCATCGATACCGGAGCCATGCTTTACATCGAACTCACCATCGTCGTCGTTCTCATCGCGGTGAACGGCGTTCTGGCCATGTCAGAACTTGCGGTGGTGTCGTCGCGGCCAGCACGTCTCAAGACCATGATCGATCAGGACGTCACGGGCTCGCGGCAGGCGCTTGCACTTTCGTCGGACCCTGGCCGCTTTCTCTCCACGGTTCAGATCGGCATCACGCTGGTCGGCATTCTTGCCGGTGCGTTTTCCGGCGCGACGCTCAGCGCCCGCTTCACGCTCTGGCTTCAGGACTACGGGCTGTCCGCCCGCGTTGCCGACCCTGTGGCGCTGGGTCTCGTGGTCACGGCGATCACTTACCTTTCGCTGGTCGCCGGCGAACTGGTGCCGAAGCAGCTTGCTTTGCGCCGGCCCGAGAAGATCGCATGCCGCATCGCGCCGGTGATGGTCTGGCTCGCCAAGATCGGCCTTCCCTTCGTCTGGGTGCTGGATCGTTCGAGCCGCCTGCTGCTCCGGGTGTTCGGCGGCGGCGAAGTGTCAGACAACAAGGTGACCGACGAGGAAATCCGCTCCATCGTCGCGGAGGCCGAGAGCGCCGGCGTGCTGGAGCCGGAGGAGCGGGCGATGATCGCCGGCGTGATGCGCCTTGGCGATCGCCCGGTCTCGGTGGTGATGACGCCGCGTCACGATATCGACTTCATCAATCTGGACGACCCGCCGGAGGATATCCGCCGCCGCATGACGTCAAGCATTCATTCGCGCATGCCGGTGTGCGAAGGCTCGCTGGATCAGGTCGTCGGCATCATTCAGGCCAAGGACCTGCTTGGTGCCTATCTCAACAACGAGACGGCGGACGTGCGCTCGTTCGTCCGTCAGGCTCCGGTCATCCCCGAGACGATGGACGCGCTCGATGTGATCGAGCTGTTCAAGTCATCGTCCGTCCATATGGGTCTCGTTTATGACGAATACGGCCATCTCGAGGGGCTGGTGACGGCCGCGGATATTCTTGAGGCGATCGTCGGCGAGTTCCGCACCGACGCCGAAGAGGACGATCCTTATCTCGTCGAGCGCGACGATGGCTCCTATCTGATCTCGGGGGCGATGCCAGCCGATGAGCTGGCCGAGAAGATCGGCGTCACGCTGCCGGCCGACCGGGATTATCACACCGTCGCCGGCCTGCTGCTCGCGGCCTTCGGCCGGATTCCGGAGGTCGCGGAATCGATCGATACTTATGGCTGGCGCTTCGAGGTCATGGACCTCGACGGCCGCCGCATCGACAAGGTGCTCGCCCAGCGCGTGCCCGGCGCGGTGCGCCGCGCGGCGCGCTGAGGTGTCGTGAAAGAACCGGTCTTCGGACCGGCATCGGGAGATCGCAATGGCGGGGATCGACGAAACCAGAACCTTCATTCCGCTGCGCATCGCGGTGCTGACCGTCTCCGACACGCGCAGCCTCGATGAGGATCGCTCCGGCGCGACGCTGGCGGAGCGCATCGCGCAGGCCGGGCATATGCTTGCCGCGCGCGAGATCGTGCCCGACGATGTCGAGGCGATCCGCGCCAGGGTGCGGGACTGGATCGCGAATCCGGAGATCGACGTAGTCGTCACCACGGGCGGCACCGGCTTCACCGGGCGCGACGTGACGCCGGAGGCGGTCGAGCCGCTGTTCGAGAAACGCATGGATGCGTTTGCGATGCTGTTTCTCATGGTCAGCCACGCCAAGATCGGCACCTCCGCGATCCAGACCCGGGCGACGGCAGGCGTCGCCGGCAGCACCTATATCTTCTGCGTTCCGGGCTCGCCGGGCGCCTGCAAGGATGCATGGGACGACATCCTCGTCCATCAACTCGACTATCGATACCGGCCCTGCAATTTCGTTGAGATCATGCCGCGGCTGGACGAGCATCTGCGCCGGGAGAAGGCGCGCGGCGCGACCGTCTAGACCGTGATCCGCCGGCGGTGGGCTTCGCGAAGCCATGCTGCCGCAGCTATCCGCCGGAGGGACGATGCCGCGTCAGAAGGGCGATGCCACGCCATGGCGGCGAATGCGCCAAAAAAGAACGGCACCGAACCCCGTGGGTTCAGCGCCGCTCCCGTCAGCCCCCGCTGGAACGGTTCAATAGGATCTGACGCTGGGGCCGACGGCCGCCATGCGCGGATTGAAGGGCGAGTCGCCCTTGCCGGGCGCCAGCACCACCACGGTGCTGTTCGGCTTCACGCGATTGTAGAGATCGATGATGTCCTCGTTGGTGAGCCGGATGCAGCCCGAGGAGATGGCCCGGCCGATATATTCCGGCTGATTGGTGCCGTGGATACGGTAGAGCGTGTCCTTGTTGCCCTCGTAGAGATAGATCGCGCGGGCGCCCATCGGATTGTGCGGGCCGGGACCGACGAAATTCGGCACGTCGAGGCGGCGCTTGATGTCGGGCGTGGGCACCCAGCTCGGCCATTCCGCCTTGCGGCCGACCCGGGCGACGCCGGCCCAGGACAGGCCCTCCTCGCCGACGGTCACGCCGTAGCGGATCGCCTGGCCGTTATCCAGAACGAAATAGAGATAGCGCGCATCGGTATCGACCACGATCGTGCCGGGGGCGTCCTTGCGGTGATATTTGACGATGTGGCGGCGATAGGGTTCCGGGATGCTGACCTGGGCATAAGGCGGGTTGGCCAGCAGCTTGCGGTCGCGCGGCGTCATATTCGCCTCCGACGAGGGCTCCGGCGTGCCCGTCTGCATGCATCCCGCCAGCGCCAGCGCCACTGCGAGGAACGCCGCCTTCCGCCAAATCATCCCAAGCCCCCGTTCGCCTGCGGCCATCATATCGATTTCGCCCGGCCAGAATTCATTAACCGACTTGCTTTCAGCAACTCCAGCCGTTTTGCCGGCTTCCACATATGTGGCGAGAATCTGTTGCAGGAAAGTCGCAGTCCAGCATCGCTTTATGGAGCGGTTCCAGGATTGCGGCAGCCCGCCGCTCGTTTGAAGCCGTCCTATCGCGACTTCCGTCAAACTACGGCTCCTTCGTTAAGCAAAGGTTCACCACGGTTGTTAGGACGGCATTTACCGGATCGCGCCTGAATGAATTCCGGCCGCGCGAAAACGTCACGAAGCAACGCCAAAGACCACGCAATTTTACCGTATTGGCTCGCCATATTCGGCCAGCTCCCTTCATCCCGAAGGGGCACGGTCCCGTGCGGGGCCGGATCAACCGAGAGGATGACATGAACCCGAAGGAAGCCGAGAAGCCTGTCAGCCGTCTGGCTGCGGATCTCGAAGCCCAGTACCGCCGGATCGGCATCTCCGCCGTCTCCGCCGCGCTGCGCTACGGCGGCGACTGCAAGAACCCGAATTACGCCCCTTCCGGCAACGCCGGCAATGGACGCGAGGCGGAAGCAGCCTGATTTCTGCGGCATAACGATAGGCCGGCGGACTCTCCCGGCGCGTGAAGGCGAGACATGCTGAAAGCCTATCTGGTGCAGGGGCACACTCTGTCGTCCCGGACGCCTGCGGATTCCGAACGGGACGCCGCCCTCCATGCGGCGGTCTGGATCGATCTGTTCGCGCCGACACCCGAGGAGGAACGTCTCGTCGAGGCCGCGCTCGGCATCAGCATCCCGACACGGGACGAGATGCAGGAGATCGAGGTGTCGAGCCGCCTCTATGTCGAGAACGGCGCCCGCTTCATGACGGCCACCGTGCTTTGCGCGACCGACACCGACCAGCCGCGGACCGCGCCCGTCACGTTCATCCTGTTTGGAGAGAAGCTCGTCACGGTCCGTTACGATGAGCCGCGGGCCTTCTCCCTCGTGGCCGGCAAGCTCAGCCGCGTCTGTAGCCCGGCCGCGACCGGCATGACGGTCCTGTCCGACCTTTTCGATGTCATCATCGACCGGGCCGCCGATCTTCTGGAGCGCATCAGCGCCGATATCGACGCGCTGTCCCACGATGTCTTCGAGCCCGAACGCGCGGCGCACCGCGAGGCCCGGACCTATCGCGACACGCTCAAGCGGATCGGCCGGCGCGGCGAGCTCACGTCCCGCGTCCGGGAAAGCCTGGTGTCGGTCGGGCGGCTGGTGCTGTTCCTCGCCAACGACGGGGAGGGTGGGAAACTCCCCAAGGACATGCGCGGCCAGTTGTCGACCATGCAGCGGGACCTTCAGTCGCTGTCCGACCATGCATCCTATCTCGGCGGCAAGATCACCTTCCTGCTCGACGCGCTGCTCGGCATGGTGAGCCTTGAGCAGAACAACATCATCAAGCTGTTCTCGGTCGCCGCCGTGGTGTTCATGCCGCCGACGCTGGTGGCGTCCATCTACGGGATGAATTTCCGGCATATGCCGGAGCTTGAATGGGTGGCGGGCTATCCGATGGCGCTGGGTCTGATGCTGCTTGCGGCGGTCGTGCCCTATTTCTTCTTCAAGTGGCGCAAATGGCTCTGAGCCTTGCGTAACCGGTTCGCGTTTTTCGGGATCATGCTTTTTGCTTGAGCATGATCTTGTCCGAAAGCCGGTTCCCACTTTTCGGGATCATGCTCTAGACGTGCTGGCCGCCGTTGATGTGGATTTCCGCGCCGTTCACGTAGGAGCCGGTGTCGGTGCACAGCACATAGATGATCTTGGCGACTTCGTCGGGCGAGCCGAGCCGCTGCATCGGGATCTGCGTCGCGACGATCTCCGCCGTGCCCGGTGACAGCATCGCGGTGTCGATCTCGCCGGGCGCGATGGCGTTGACGCGGATGCCCTGCCGGCCGAAATCGGCGGCCATCTCCCGGGTCAGCGCCGCCAGCGCCGCCTTCGATGTCGAATAGGCGGTGCCGGCGAAGGGATGGACCCGCGAGCCGGCGATGGAGGTGACATTCACCACCGAGCCCTTCGCCGCCTTGAGTTCGTCGATCAGGCCGCGCGCCAGCATGATCGGCGCGAAGAAATTCACGCTGAAGACCTGCCGCCAGGTCTCAAGCGTCGTTTCGATGGAGCCGAGCCGCGCGCCACCCTCCGCCTTGGGCGAAATGGCGGCGTTGTTCACGAGTGCATGAAGCTGGCCGTCGTCCAGCCGCCGCTTGATTTCGGCGATGGCCTCCTCGGCGCTCGCCGGGTCGGCGAGATCGACCTGGATATGGTCTTCCGGCCCCATTTCCCACGGACAATTTTCCGGAAAGGCATGGCGTGAGCAGGTGATGACCCGCCAACCCGCTGCCGAGAAGCGTTTGACCGTGGCGTGGCCGATGCCACGGCTGGCGCCGGTCAGAAGCAGCGTGCGGCGTGGTTGATTGTCGGTTGTGGGCATGATGCGATCATAGCGGCAGCGTCCGGCCCAAGGCCAGTACTGTGATTTGGAGCGGCTCTGAACTGGAAGAAAGCCAGCGCCGGCCGGTTCAGGGATAGAGCCTCGTCTTGCGCCATGACGAGGTGATGTCATCCCGGCGAAACTCGACCCGGTCGTGCAGGCGGTAAGGGCGATCGTGCCAGAATTCGATCACCAGCGGCACGATCCGGAAGCCGGACCAGCGCGGCGGGCGCGGCACCGCGCCGAGGGCGAAGCGGGCGGTCGTCAGGGCGATGGCCTTCTCGAAAGCGAGGCGGCTTTCCAGCGGCTGGGACTGTTTGCTCGCCCAGGCGCCGATCTGCGCGCCGCGCGGCCGGGTCGCGAAATAGCCGTCCGCCGCCTCGGTGCTGACCTGCTCCACCGGCCCGCGGATGCGCACCTGCCGCCGCAGCGATTTCCAGTGGAACGAGGCCGCCGCTGCGGGCAGGGCATGCAGCTCCCGCCCCTTCTGACTGTCGTAGTTGGTGTAGAAGACGAAGCCGGTCTCATCGAGGCCCTTCAGCAGCACCATGCGCAGGTCCGGAATCCCGTCCAGCCCCATGGTCGCGAGGGCCATGGCGTTGGGGTCGGACGGCTCGCTTTTGCTGGCCTCGTCGAACCAGACCGAGAACAGCCGGATCGGCTCGTCGGCCTCGGTGAAATCACCGGACGTTAACCAGGCAGGGTGTTCAATGGGAGCGGTGTCGGTCATGGCCGTGGAGCTGTTCAGTGGCGGGGCGAAAGTCAGGACCAGGAGCCTGGCCGGTTGGTTATAGAGGAACCCGCTGCGTTCGCCTATGGCGGCGCGGCAGCCTGACGGCGGCGGCGGCTGTGCTGGCGCTGACCAGCGGCGGATGCAGCTTTTCCTACCAGCTCGATTCGCTGTTTCCTGCGGCAAAGAGCGAGACGGTGGAATACACCGGCTCGATCACGCCGGTGTCGGCCGACCCGCAATCCGAACTCCCCATCGGCGGCGATCTTGCTCTAACTCGCGCCGCGGTCCGCGATGTCCTCTCCAAGGGCAGGGACGACGCCAGCGTGCCATGGGAAAATCCCACGACCGGCGCGCGCGGCACCGTGACGCCCATCGCCAAGAGCTATCAGGAGGCCGGGCTCACCTGCCGGGACTTCCTCGCGAGCTATGTGCGGGGTGGTTCGGAAGCATGGATGCAGGGTGAAGCCTGCCGTGCGGATCGCGGTTCCTGGGAAGTGCGGAACCTCAAGCCCTGGCGGCGGTCCTGAGGCTCCGGATCCTGCCTTTCGCCGTATTGCCGGGGGGTCGGGGGTCGTCCGAACATTGCAACGATAAGCGTCCCATCCCACATTATGTCGCAGACCGGCCGTGTGGGCGGGGAATTATGTGAGGACTGGAGCGAGCGATGCGAGACCCCTATGAGGTGCTGGGGGTGAAGAAAGGTGCGACCGCGGCCGAGATCAAGAGCGCTTTTCGCAAGCTCGCCAAGAAGCATCACCCCGACGCCAACAAGAACGATGCCAAGACCACCGCCCGCTTCTCGGAGGTGAATTCCGCCTATGAGATTCTGGGCGATGAGGAGAAGCGCAAGGCTTTCGACCGCGGCGAGATCGACGCCGAAGGCAAGCCCCGGTTTCAGGGCTTTCCGGGCGGCGGCTTCCCCGGCGGGGGCCATCCGGGCGGGCCCGGTCAGGACGGCTTTCACACCTTCACCTGGAACGCCGGCGATGCCGGCCCGCAAGGCGGCGCCGGGAATTTTCGCGGTTTCGGCGGTATCGACGACATTCTTCAGGGCGTCTTCGGCGGCGCGGCGCGGGGCCGGCGCGGACCGTCCGGCGCGGCTTTCGAGCCGGAGGATTTCGCGGCGCGGCCGCCCGCGGATGCGACGGCGAATGTCCGCATCAGCCTGGAGGAGGCGGTGCGCGGGGGCGCGCGGCGTGTCCAGTTGCCGACCGGCAAGGAGGTCGAGGTCAAGATTCCGCCCGGCTTGACCGACGGTAAGCAGATCCGCCTCAAGGGGCAGGGATTTCCGGGGCTTCGCGGCGCGGGAGACGCGCTCATCACGGTGTCGGTCAGCCCTCATCCGCTGTTTCAGGTGGACGGACGGGACCTGAAGCTCGATTTGCCGATCACGCTCTACGAGGCGCTGGCGGGTGGAAAAATACGGGTTCCGACCGTTGAGGGGGCCGTGGAACTCACGGTTCCGGCCGGCACCAACGGTGGCAAGACCTTCCGTCTGAAGGGCAAGGGACTGCCCCATGGCGAAAAGCGGGGCGATCTGTTCGCCACGGTCCGCATCATGCTGCCCGACAAGGTGGATTCCGCGCTGGAAGAAGCGATCCGCAAGGCGGCTGCCGATCATCCCTACGATCCGCGCCGGAATTTCGGCTGAAGTCCGGGTTCCCGCACAGGTGGAACGGACCTGCCGGCCCCGCAGAATGTCCGCGGGCGGCCGGTCCTTCCGGCTTCATTGTACGGCCCGGAGGCGGTATCGGCTTGAAGGGCCAGATACCCTATGCGAGAAGCAGCCCCGATTTGAACCGTTCGAGGTCAAGCGAGGGGCAGCGGAATGTCGGAACCGGCCGGTCTGATGCGCGGGAAGCGCGGCCTGATCATGGGTGTCGCGAACAACCGCTCGATCGCCTGGGGCATCGCCAGGGCCTGCCACGCTCAGGGGGCGGAACTGGCCTTCACCTATCAGGGCGATGCGCTGAAGAAGCGGGTCGAGCCGCTGGCGCAGGAACTCGATGCGCTGGTTGTGGGCGCCTGCGACGTAACCGATCCCGCCAGCCTCGAAGCCATCTTCGCGAAGCTGAAGGCGCAATGGGGGCGGCTGGACTTCCTCGTCCATGCGATCGCCTTCTCGGACAAGGACCAACTCGCCGGGCGCTATGTGGACACGCGGCCGGATAATTTCAGCCGCACCATGCTGATCAGTTGCTATTCGCTCACGGCCATTGCCCAGCAGGCCGAGAAGCTGATGACGGATGGCGGCTCCATCCTCACGCTGACCTATTACGGGGCCGAGAAGTGGATGCCCCATTATAACGTGATGGGCGTCGCCAAGGCGGCGCTGGAAGCCTCCGTGCGCTATCTCGCCGCCGATCTCGGCGCCCAGGGCATCCGCGTGAACGCCATTTCCGCCGGTCCGATCAAGACGCTCGCGGCCTCCGGCATCGGCGATTTCCGTTACATTCTCAAGTGGAACGAGCACAACGCGCCGCTGCGGCGGAGCGTGACGACCGATGAGGTCGGCGATTCCGCGGTGTATTTGCTCTCCGACATGGCGCGGGGCGTCACCGGCGAGGTGCATCACGTTGATGCCGGCTACCATATCGTCGGCATGAAGCATCCGGATGCGCCGGATATCGGCGTCAACGACGAGTAGAGCGTTTTCGAGCGAGGCGGCTGCCGGTTCGCGTGAAGAAAACGCGTCAAAGCAAAAACATAGAGCTTTGGCTTTGATTCCGTCAAAGCCAAAAATGCTCTAGCCGCATCACAAAGATCGTGTTTGCGCCAAGGAAAAACGGCCGGGTCGCAAGACCCGGCCGTTTTTGATGTGAGGCGTTGCAAGAAGCGTTGCTCGCCTGGACTTACTTGCCCTTCTTGGCGCCGGCCTTCTTGGCCTTCTTCTTGGCGGCGGACAGGTCGGTCACCAGTTCGCTCTTTTTCATGGTCTTCTTGGGAGCGGCCTTCTTGTGGGCCTTGGCTTTCTTCTTGGCCGCGGACAGGTCGGTCACGACGTCGGCGCGCTTCTGAATCTTCTTCTTGACGGTGTGCTTGACCGGGGCGGCCTTCTTCTTGGCGGCCGAAATGTCGGTGTGGGCAACGGCGGGGGCGACCGGCGCGGCGATCACCGGGGCAACGGTGGTGGCGCCGAGGAAGCCGAGGGTAGCAAGAACGGCAAGGCTCTTACGCATGAGGTGCATCCTTAAGGATACGGGTCAGGGTCTGATCCGGCGGAGCGGGAATGCTCCGGCGCTCGTAGTTCTACGAAATGCGACAATCGGACGCAAGCGCAAAATCGTAAAAACGTAATTATTTCAATATCTTAATGGTTGTTCATATCAAGCTGTCAATTCATTCAGGAGACCCGCGTGCCGGCTGAATGTTTCAGGTCTCATGCCGGGTCATTCATTGACCGCGCCGGGCCTCCCGGGCTACCACACCGCCACGAGCGGAAAGCCAATGTCCTTCAACACCTTCGGCCATCTTTTCCGGGTTACGACCTATGGCGAAAGCCATGGGGTCGCGCTGGGCTGCGTGATCGACGGCTGCCCGCCGCGCATCCCGCTGACGGCCGAGGATATTCAGGCGGAGCTTGACCGGCGCCGCCCGGGCCAGTCCCGCTTTACGACGCAGCGCCGCGAGCCCGACGCCGTGCGCATCATGTCCGGTGTCATGACCGACGACGCTTCGGGACAGCAGGTGACCACCGGCACGCCGGTCATGCTGATGATCGAGAATGTGGACCAGCGCTCCAAGGATTATTCGGACATCAAGGCCAGTTACCGGCCTGGCCATGCCGACTATGCCTATGACGTGAAATACGGCATCCGCGACTATCGCGGCGGCGGCCGGTCATCGGCGCGGGAGACGGCGGCCCGCGTCGCCGCCGGCGCGGTGGCCCGCAAGATCGTACCTGGCCTCAAGGTGCGCGCCGCGCTGGTGCAGATGGGTCCGGAAAAGATCGACCGCTCCCGCTGGGACTGGGATGAGGTCGGCCGCAATCCGTTCTTCTGTCCGGACGCCGAGAAGGCGAAGTTTTTCGAGGGATATCTCGACGGCATCCGCAAGAGCGGCTCGTCGGTCGGCGCGGTGATCGAGGTGGTGGCCGAAGGCGTGCCGCCGGGCCTCGGCGCGCCGATCTATGGCAAGCTCGATGCGGATATCGCCGCCGCGCTGATGAGCATCAATGCCGTGAAGGGTGTCGAGATCGGCGACGGCTTTGCCGCTGCCGCCTTGACCGGCGAGGACAATGCCGACGAGATGCGCGCCGGCAATGGCGACGGCCCGCGCTTCCTCGCCAACCATGCCGGCGGTATCCTCGGCGGCATCTCGACCGGGCAGGCGGTCGTCGCCCGCTTTGCCGTCAAGCCGACGTCGTCGATCCTCCAGCCCCGCCGCAGCGTGGACCGCCATGGCCACGAGATCGACGTGAGCACCAAGGGCCGCCACGATCCGTGCGTCGGCATCCGCGCCGTGCCGGTGGGCGAGGCGATGGTGGCATGCATCATCGCCGATCACTATCTTCGTCATCGCGGTCAGGTCGGCGAAACGTCGCTCTGGCCCTTCCCGCAGACCGGGTGAAGCGAGGCTCACGTGCTGGACAGCCAGAACCGTATCGATACCGTGATCGCGGCCTTTGCCCGCGGCGAGATGCTCGTCGTGACCGACGACGACGACCGCGAGAACGAGGGCGACCTCATCCTCGCCGCCGAACATGCGACGCCGGAGAAGCTGGCCTTCATCGTCCGCAACACCTGCGGCATCGTCTGCGCGCCGGTGACGACGGAGATCGCGCGGCGGCTGCGGCTCGCGCCGATGGTGGCGGACAACGACGCGCCCCACGGCACCGCCTTCACCGTCTCGGTGGATTATCGCCACGGCACCACCACCGGCATCTCGGCGGACGACCGCACCGCGACGCTGCGCGCGCTCGCCAGCCACAACGCCGGCACGGCGGATTTCGCCCGTCCGGGACATATCTTCCCGCTGATCGCCAGGGATGGCGGCGTGCTGATGCGCTCCGGCCATACCGAGGCGGCGGTCGATCTCTGCAAGCTGGCGGGGCTCGAACCCGTCGGCGTGATCTGCGAACTCATGAATGACGACGGCACCGTGATGCGCGGGCCGCAGATCGACGAATTCGCGCTCAAGCATCAGCTCAAGCGCATCTCGGTGGCGGACCTGATCGCCTATCGCCAGGCCCGCGAAAAGCTGATCGAGCGCGTCGCCGAATTCCCCGTGGACAGCGACATCGGCCCGCTTCAGGGCTATGCCTATCTGACCCCCTTCGACAAGGTCCAGCACATGGCCTTCGTCTATGGCGAGATCGGCGACGGCGAGAATGTGCCGGCGCGCCTGCATCGCGCGGATGTGGTCAACGACGTCTTCGGGGGCGCGAAGTCGATCCATGCGGCGCTGGCCCATTTCAAGGCGGAAGGGCGCGGCGTGCTGGTGTTCCTCCGGGACGGCGCTTCCGGCGTTCCCCTGAGCAACCTCGGCTTGAAAGAGGATGTGTCCTCGGAGGCGGTGCGCACGCGGCAGTGGCGGGAAATCGGCGTCGGCGCGCAGATCCTGCGCGATCTCGGGATTTCGTCCATCCACCTTCTGGCGTCCACCAAGTGGACCTATGTGGGGCTGGGCGGTTTCGGCATCGAAATCGTCTCGACGGAAAATCTCGATATCTGACGCCGGGACGCGATTTTCCGTCTTGCATACCGCCTGCGCGCGCGGCCTAATCAAAAAATAAAAGTTGGAGAGGAAACAAATGATCAACAGGCGTGAACTCGTTGGCAGTGCGGCTCTCGGCGCCCTCGGGGGCGCTTCCCTCGTTCTGCCGGCCTCGGCGCAGCAGAACTATCCCAGCCGGCCGATCCGCGTCCTCATCGGCTTTCCGGGCGGTAGCGGTGCCGACATTCTCGGGCGCTTCTTCACGGCCAAGCTCGCGGAGAAAAGCGGCCAGCCCGTGCTGGTGGAGAACAAGCCAGGCGCCAACAGCAATCTCGCCGTCTCGCTGGTCGCCAATGCCAAGCCGGACGGCTATACGCTGCTGTTCGTCGCGAACTCGAACATGGCCGGAAGCCGCTTCCTGTTCAAAGGCTTGAGCTTCGACACTGTGAAGGACTTCACGCCGGCGGCCTCCTTCGCGCAGATCGCTTTCGTCATGCTCGTCGCGGCCAATTCCCCCATCCAGAATGTGCAGCAACTCGTCGAGCATCTGAAAAAGACGCCCAAGGCCGTCCATGGCGTCACCAACCAGATGGCGATCCTGTCCACGGCCTATTTCCATCAGAAGACCGGGACAAAATCGACCGAGGTGGCCTACCGTACCGCGCCCGAGGCGCTGCCGGACGTCGTGAACGGTACGCTCGACTACATGATCATGGACGGTACCTTCGCCGCCGGCGCGATCCGCCAGGGCCGCGTGCGCCCCCTCGCGGTAACGACGGCCAAGCGCATTCCGACCCTGCCGGACACCCCCACGATGATGGAAGCCGGTGTGCCGGACTTCGACTTCAGCCCGTGGTGGGGCGTGTACGCGCCGGCCGGCACGCCCGATCCGATCGTGAAGCAGATCGGCCAGTGGATGAACGAAATTTCCACCTCGCCGGAGGCTGCGAAATTCCTGGAGACCGTGGCATCTCTGCCGCTGTCCGACGACGGGCCGGGGACCGCCGCGCGGCTCCAGAAAGACATCGAGACCTGGGCGCCGATCGTGAAGGCCGCCGGCATCCAGCCGCAGGAAATCAAGTGACGCCCGGACGGCGCGGCTGACACGTTCGCGTGAGCTGCGCCGCCCGGCCAACGTCTTCTCTTCTAACTATTCCCTTCAAAGAGCCGGTTTCCGCGATGCGGCGGCCGGCTCTTCTGTTTCAGCGGCGGCGATTCGCTCCGTCTTTTCTTCCTGTCGCCCGCGTGCCAGCATGCCCATGTCCGCCAACGGAGATGCGCATGCGCCTTCAGGCCTGGATTTCGTTCGGATTGCTCGCCATAGCCACGACGGGGCTGACGTCCTGGACGGCCGGACTGGCCCGGCCGGGACCCGCGGCGGTGAAAGTCGCCCAGGCCGGCGAGGAGGTGGATGTCGAACTGGTTCTCGCAGTCGATATCTCCTATTCGATGGACACGGACGAGCAGCAGCTCCAGCGCGAGGGCTATGCCGGCGCGCTCGCCTCCCGCGAATTCCTTCAGGCGCTGAAGGAGGGCATCCACGGCAAGGTGGCGATCACCTATGTGGAATGGGCCGGCGCTTTCGACCAGCGCGTGGTGGTGCCGTGGCGGGCGATCGACGGCCCCGAAAGCGCGGACAGCTTTGCCGCGGATATTCTTCGCGCGCCGTATCGCCGCGCGTCGCGGACATCCATTTCCGGCGCGCTGGGCTTTTCAAAATCGCTGTTCGAGACCTCCGGCTTCAAGGGCGTGCGCCGGGTCATCGACGTGTCCGGGGACGGCCCGAACAACAACGGCCCCGCGCTGAATGTGGTGCGCGACGAGGTCGTCGCCGCCGGCATCACCATCAACGGCCTGCCGATCATGCTCAACCGGCCGAATACGTACGGCTTCGGCGATATCGAGCATCTCGATCAATATTACGAGGATTGCGTTGTCGGCGGGCCGGGCGCCTTTGTCGTGCCGGTGCGCGGGCGCGACAAGTTCAAGGAAGCGACCCGCACCAAGCTGGTGCTGGAGATTGCCGGCCTGCAACCCGAGCCGAAAGTGATCCCGGCTGCGGCCACGCCGCCTCGCGTGCCGTGCAACATCGGCGAACGTCAGTGGCGGGATCGCTGGCAGAATTGACGACGGGAGGCACCGGCTTCCGCCGCGGCCGGAAGCAGGTTGTTTGCCGGTGTGGGGATGTGGACGGTCCGGGCGTTCAGCGGCTGAAGGCCGCGACGACTTCCACATGGGGCGAATAGCGGAACTGGTCCACAGGCGTGACCTCGACGAGGCGATAGCCGCCGCCGACAAGGATCGCGGCGTCGCGCGCGAAGGTGGCGGGATTGCAGGACACCGCGACGACTTTCCTGACGGTGGAAGCCGCAAGCTGCCGCGCCTGCGCCTCCGCGCCCTGGCGCGGCGGGTCGAACACCACGGCATCGAAGCGCTTGAGTTCGAGCGGCATCAGCGGCCGGCGGAACAGGTCGCGCGCCTGCGCGTCCAGCGGCTTCAGGCCGGGCGTGTGCGCGGCGGCCTGGCGCAGCGCCGTGATGGCGGGGGCCTCGCTGTCCGCCGCGAAGACACGGGCCTGTTCCGCCAGCCGCAGCGCGAAGGGGCCGATGCCGCAGAACAGGTCCGCGACGGTCTTTGCGCCCGCGCAATGGCGAGTCACGAGATCGGCAAGCGTGGATTCGCCTGCCGCCGTGGCCTGAAGGAACGGCGCCGGCGGAAGCGGCACGCGGGCGGGACCCATGGTCAGCATCGGCGGGGTCTGCTGGGTGACGATTTCGCCATGGCGCGTCAGCCGTGCGATGCCGTGACGCGCGGCGAGGGAAGCCAGCGCCGTATGGTCGGCAGGCTTGAGCTTGCCGCTGCCGCGCACGTCGATATCGAGACCGCTGTCGGTCGCCGTCACATGGATGTCGAGCGGCTTCGGCGTGTTTCTCAGTTGCTCGGCGATCGCCCGCGCCGCCGGCAGGGCGCCGCTCATCTCCGGCGCAAGGATCGGGCAGCGATCAATCGGGACGATCTGGTGGCTGCGTGCGGCGGAGAAGCCGACAATGGTGCCCTGCGCCGCGTGACGGGCATGGAATACCGCGCGGCGGCGGCCGGCCCCATGGGCGTCCCGTGTCATGGCGACATCGGCTGCGATGCCGGCCTGACGCAACGCCGCGCCGACCTGTTCCTGTTTCCAGGCAAGATAAGGCTCCGCCCGCCAGTGCTGGAGCGCGCAGCCGCCGCAGGTGCCGAAATGGTCGCAGACCGGCGCCACGCGGTCCGGGCTCGGCGCGATCACCTCGCGCAGCGACAGCCGCTCGCCGTCTCCTTCGGCCGCCACGATCTCGCCGGGCAGCGCATAGGGCACGAAGGCCGATCCGGCCGCGAGGCCATCGCCGCGATGCCCCATGGCCGTGATGGTCAGCCGCTCGACGATGCCGGCGCTCATCACGCGGGCTTCGACAGTTCGGGCATATAGCCCCGCTTCGTGAGACGGTGAAACCGCGAGATCAGCAGGGCGGAGAACACGGCCAGGCCGACGGAGAGGCCGATCCACACGCCTTCCGCGCCGAGGCCGGCCCAGAAGGCAAAGACATAGGCGCTGACGAAGCCGACGGCCCAGAAACTGATGGCGGCGAAGATCAGCGGAATGCGCGTGTCGTTCAGGCCGCGCAGCGCGCCGGCGGCGATGGTCTGGACTCCATCCGCAATGAAGAAGCTCGCGCCGAGCAGCAGCAGCTTGGCTGCAAGGAGCATGGTTGCGTTGTCCGGCGCGATGTCCGTGCCGAGGAACAGCAACGGGATGTAATCCCGCGTCAGCGCCACGGCGACCGTCATTGCGGCCATGAACAGCGCGCCGACCACGATGGCGACGAAGCCGGCGCGGCGCATGGCCTGCACATCGCGCTGGCCGACGAACTGGCCGACGCGCACGGTCGCGGCGATGCCGATGCCGAGCGGCACCATGAACATGATGGCGGCGATCTGTAACGCGATCTGGTGCGCGGCGAGCGCGGCGATGCTGATCCAGCCCATCATGATGGCGGCGAAGGCGAACAGGCCGTATTCCAGCGCGAAGGAGCCGGAGATCGGCAGACCGATCACCAGCAGCTTGCGGAACAGCGGCCAGTCCGGCCGCCAGAAATGGCCGAGCACCTGATACTTGCGGAACGGCCGCATGGTCGAGGCGATCCAGAAGGCCGCGACGCACATCACGATATTCACGGAGGTGGTGGCGATGCCCGCGCCGAGAAGATCGAGATGCGGCAGGCCGAAGGCGCCGTTGATCAGCGCATAGGCGAGCAGGCCGTTGATCGGGACCGCGCCGAACATGATCCACAGCGCCGGCTCCGGGCGATTGACCGCGCTCATGAAGTTGCGGACGGCGATGAACCACCAGCCCGGCACGACGCTCCAGGCGAGGCCGGAGAGATAGCGCGCGGCGAGCGCCGCCGTCTCCGGCTTCTGGCCGAGCCAGAGCAGGATGCTCTCGCCTTGCAGCAGGATGACCGTGATCGGGAGACCGAGCAGAAAGGCCGCCCACAGGCCGACGCGCAGCGAGCGCCGCACCATGCGCGGATCGCGCGCGCCGAAAGCCTGCGCCGCCAGCGGCGCGACCGCGGCGACGAGCCCCATGCCCAGCACGAACAGGGCGAACAGGATGGTGTGGCCCAGCGCGGCGGCCGCCATGGCCTCCTCGCCGAGCCGGCCGACCAGCGCGAGGTCCGTCGTCATCATGGCGACCTGACCGAGCTGGGTCAGCGCGATCGGCATGGCAAGCCGCATGGTGGCGGCGAGTTCGCGCCATATCCACGGCTCGGCGGTGCTGGTCCCCGCGGTCGGGAGATCGAGATTCCGGACTGACATGATGCGTATTGGACCTCTTCGCGGAAGTGTCTCCGTGAGGGTCCCGGCCCTTGTTCTTGAAGATTGGCGCGCGCCGGTACGAGTCCCGCTCCGCGCGATCCTTGAGCAATATAACCAGGAATACGGCGGATAACAGGCGGCGCGCCGGTTGGCCTGTTCTTCGCAAGACTGAACGAGATTAGCCGAACATCACGACAGTTTGTTGCCGGGGATTCCCGGAGGCCGCTCAGGAAGTTGCAGCAGGCATCGCCCGCGCGGCCAGCAGGAATTCCCGGTTGCCGTCGCCCCCGGCGATGGGCGAGGGGATGATGCCGGAGGGGAGCCAGCCGGCTTCGGCCGCGCGCGCCGAAACCTCCGCGCAGACGGCGGCATGGACGGCGGGATCGCGGACGATGCCTTTTTTCAGATGGCGCGAGCCGGCCTCGAATTGCGGCTTGATCAGCGCCACAAGGTCGGCCTCTGCGGCTGCGAGCCGGCGTGCGGCCGGCAGCACTAGGCGGAGCGGAATGAAGGACACGTCGATCACGACCAGCGACGGCGGCGCGGCGAAGTCGCCCGGAGCCAGATGGCGGATGTCCGTTGCCTCCATCGCGATGACCTCGGGCCGGCCGCGCAGCGAGGCGTGAAGCTGATCGCGGCCGACATCCACGGCATGGACCCGCGCCGCGCCCCGGGCCAGCAGCACTTCGGTGAAGCCGCCGGTGGACGCGCCGATATCGAGGCAGATGCGGCCGGCCGGGTCGATGGCGAAATGATCCAGCGCCGCCACGAGCTTCAGCGCGCCGCGGGAGACCCAAGGATGGGCCGGCGCGGCCGTGATCTCGGCATTGAAACGCACCTCCTCGGAGGGCTTGGCGACGGTGCGGCCATCGGCGCTGACATGCCCGGCGGCGATGGCGTCCTGCGCTTTGGCGCGGCTTTCGAAGAAGCCGCGCTCCACCAGCAGCCGGTCGATGCGCATCCGGTCCGGCGGGTGCTCTGCCATGGCGGCTCCGGCGCTGTCAGAGCTGGCCCAGCGCGTAATAGAAGGCGATGCTGAAAGCACCGAAATAGGAGACCAGCCCGAAGCTCAGCAGCCGCCGCGTGAACAGGTAATTGGCCTTGATGTCGTCGGTGGTCTTGCCGGTCTCTTTCGAGGCTTTCTCCGCCAGTTCGCTCAGCCTGTCGTCCTTCAGCAGGCTCTGTCGATGCCAGGCGAAACAGACGAGGCCGAAGAAGATCATGTGCCAGACGAACAGGTTCGACAGCTTGAACTGCACGAAGATCGGGCCGGAGATCGCGCCGACGAGAATGAGGATCGGCGCGGCGATGGAGGCCATTTCCCGGCGCGCGGTCTGATCGAGCGTGGTGCGCACGATATAGAACGTCGCGGCTTCGAAACCGATGAAGGTCATAAGCTGGTTGAAGGCGGATGAAAATTCCATGGCTTCAGGCAAGCTTCGGTGTTTCGGCGGTGCGGCCCCGGCCCAGCGCGTCGAACACGCGGGCAACAATGCCCTTCGCGTCGAGCCCGGCGCGGGCATACATGGCCGCCGGCGTATCCTGTTCAAGGAAGACATCGGGCAATGTGAGACTGCGCACGCGCAGGCCGGTGTCCAGCAGGCCATGGTCCGACAGCGCCTGAAGGACGAAACTGCCGAAGCCGGGGGCCGCCCCTTCCTCGACCGTGATCAGCACGTCATGGCTGCGCGCGAGCCGCAGCACGAGGTCGAGATCGAGCGGCTTGGCGAAGCGCGCATCCGCCACCGTGGTGGAGAGCCCGGCCGCCGCAAGCTCGTCGGCCGCCTTGAGACATTCGCCGAGCCGTGTCCCAAGGGAGAGCAGGGCGACGGTGCTGCCTTCGCGCAGCACGCGGCCCTTGCCGATTTCGAGCACTTCGCCGCGTTCGGGCAGCGCCACGCCGGTGCCTTCGCCGCGCGGGTAGCGCACAGCGGAGGGGCGGTCCGAGATCGCGGCGGCGGTCGCCACCATATGGACGAGTTCGGCCTCGTCGGCGGCGGCCATGATGACGAAATTCGGCAGGCAGCCGAGATAGGCGAGATCGAAAGCGCCGGCATGGGTCGGGCCGTCCGCGCCGACCAGCCCCGCCCGGTCGATGGCGAAGCGCACCGGCAGCGACTGGATCGCGACGTCATGCACGACCTGGTCGTAACCGCGCTGGAGGAAGGTGGAATAGATCGCCGCGAAAGGCTTGTAGCCTTCCGTCGCGAGGCCGGCGGCGAAGGTCACAGCGTGCTGCTCGGCGATGCCGACATCGAAGGTGCGCTCGGGAAACTCCTTGCCGAAACGGTCGAGCCCGGTGCCTGACGGCATGGCGGCGGTGATGGCCACGATCCTGTCGTCATGGCGCGCCTCGGCGATGAGCGCCTGCGCGAAGACATTCGTATAGGCCGGCGCCTTGGCGGCGGACTTGGCCTGAGCGCCGGTGGCGACGTCGAATTTCACCACGCCGTGATACTTGTCGGCGGAGCTTTCGGCGGGGGCATAGCCCTTGCCCTTCTGCGTCACGACATGGACGAGGATCGGGCCCTGCTCGGCGTCGCGGACGTTGCGCAGCACGGGCAGCAGATGGTCGAGGTTATGGCCGTCGATGGGGCCGACATAGAAGAAGCCGAGTTCCTCGAACAGCGTGCCGCCGGTCCAGAAGCCACGGGCATATTCCTCGGCCCGCGCGGCCTTTTCCTCGATGAATTTCGGCAGGCGATTGACGAGCTGCTTGCCGGCCTCGCGCAGGCTCCGATAGGTCTGGCTCGACAGCAGGCGCGCCAGATAGGCGGACATCGCGCCCACCGGCGGCGCGATGGACATGTCGTTGTCGTTGAGGATGACGATGAGGCGCGAATTCATCGCGCCGGCGTTGTTCATCGCCTCATAGGCCATGCCGGCGGACATCGCACCGTCGCCGATCACGGCGATGACGTTGTTGGTCTTGCCGCCGAGATCGCGCGCGACGGCCATGCCGAGCGCCGCGGAGATCGAGGTGGAGGAATGGCCGGCCCCGAAGGGATCATATTCGCTCTCGGCCCGGCGGGTGAAGCCGGAGAGGCCCCCGGCCTGGCGCAGGGTGCGGATGCGCTCGCGCCGGCCGGTGAGGATCTTGTGCGGGTAGGCCTGGTGGCCGACGTCCCAGATCAGCCGGTCGTGCGGCGTGTCGAACACGTAATGCAGCGCCACGGTCAGTTCGACGACGCCGAGCCCGGCGCCGAGGTGCCCCCCGGTGGCGGACACTGCGTCGACCGTCTCGGTCCGCAATTCGTCCGCCAGCGCCCGCAGGTCCTCCGGCGCGAGCTGGCGCAGGTCGGCCGGGGTGCGGATGCGGTCGAGAAGGGGCGTTCGGGACGGTTCTGGCACCGGTTCTGTCTCGTTGGAGGCCCACGCCAGGCGCAGGCCGACTTTGCGACGCCGGCCCGCCTCCGCCGGGGCGGAGATGCGCTGGCCACCGGCAATTCGCCATCGGCGCGGGTCTTACACCAGATCGCCCCGGCAGGCCACACCCGTTATTCCCGGCTCTGATGGAACTCGTTGAGCCAGCAAAGGTTTCTTCCCGGATCGCCGCCGCAAACGGCGGCCGGCCCGGGCGTTTTTCCGGCCGCAGCGTGAAAGGACGAGCCATGGCCCCGCGGGCGAGTTGGAAAGGCTACCTGAAGCTCTCACTGGTGTCGTGTTCGGTATCGATGTTTCCCGCCACCACGACCGCGGACCGCATCCATTTCAACATCCTCAACCGCGCCACCGGAAACCGGGTGCGCTACGAGGTGGTGGACGCCGAGACCGGCGAGCCGGTTGAAAAGGACGACCGGGTCAAGGGCTATGCCGTCGCCGGCAGGAACTATGTGCTGCTGGAGGATGACGAACTCGACCAGGTGGCGCTGGAAAGCACCCATACCCTCGATATCGAATCCTTCGTCGACCGCGCCGAGGTGGACGGCCTGTTTCTCGACGAGTCCCATTATCTCGTGCCGGGCGACGATGTCGGGCTCGAAGCCTTCGCCGTGATCCGCAAGGCGATGGAGAAGGAAAACCTCGTCGGCCTTGC